>DEZB01000071.1 GCA_002364735.1 Bacteroidales bacterium UBA3143 | reverse complement strand
TAATTTTTGTCATGTACTAAACTACTTTTTATACAACAATTTACATTCTGAAATATTTTGATTAAAGGTTCATTTAAGCTCACGACGCTAGAGAGGTTTAAATCTGGTAAACTCCTTTTAATTAAACGGAACATTGAGCATGCTGCATACCGAAGAAGGATACATCACCTTTTCGGGAGCCACACCCACGTATCATTACTACCTGAAAGATCATCAAGGAAATAATCGGGTTGTGATGAATCAGAATGGAACAGTAGAACAGGTCAACCATTATTACCCCTTCGGAGGACTGTTCGGAGAAGGCCTGCAAACATCCAACCAACCGTACAAGTACAACGGAAAGGAAATGGATCGCTTTGAGGGGTTGGATATGTTTGATTATGGATTCCGGTTTTATGATGCAGCTTTGGGGAGGTGGGGAACTGTTGATCCGTTGGCGGAGAAGTATTATACTATCTCCCCGTATGTCTATGTAGCCAATAATCCGGTGAGGTTTATTGATCCGAATGGACTTGATATCTGGGAAATCAATGAAGCGGGCAAAATAATCAATCGCACAAAAGATGAAACGCAAGACACCTTCTTTATGGTTGCCAAAGATACAGAAGGAAAATATCAACGTACATTTACAACAGACGCAGAAGGCAATAAAAATTATAATTCTATTTCGTTTGAATACGGTACGGTTGAATCTCAACGGACAACGGCACTAAATTCTACTGATACCTATGATACATATAAAGTAAGAGGCGATGCCAATGGAACAAAAGTGTTCGAGTTTATGAGCGAAAAAACAACAGTTGAGTGGTCGCAAGCGAAAACTGGTATTGAAGGCGATAAAGGATTAAATTTTCTTACAACCTCCCATGATGCAAGAACAGAACGTGGAATGCCAAATTTGTATGAAGGACAATTATGTGCGGGCTATACAATACGTGAATTAAATCATAATCACCCCGGCGGTACACCTTATCCGTCAGGCTCTTTTGTTCACTCACGCACAGGTGAAGGAGTTGGCCAATGGGGCGATGTTGGTTTTGCTCGTGATATAACAACCAATCGTCAGGCAAATAGATTAAATGTTCCGACTTTCAATATTTATCTACCTGCAAGTAAATTATATATTCGTTATGATATCAATTCAAAAAGAAGTAATTATGAAAGGTAATTCGTTATGATATCAATTCAAAAAGAAGTAATTATGAAAGGTAAAATGATTATAGTACTTATATTAGTATTTTCGACGACCATTAGCCAAGCACAAAAGAAAAAGGTGTATATTCCGCCTGATTGGAAAACGAAAACTCATTCTTTTTTTTCGTCTGAATTGCAAATTGATTGTACATTTATGGGAAGATTGAATACAGTTTTAGATTCAATAATTTCTAAACAAAACGATAGTAAATCGTGGCATCATTTTCATATTAAATTTGAAAAGAAAGATACGTTGAATTATGATATAGAGATAAGTTTATGGGATATTCCTGCAAAAAATTCAATAGGATTTTACAAACATAATGAATACCTTTATTGGTTTGGTGTTGATATTCCTCCTGATTTTATATTAGGTGAGAAAAATATAAAACGATTTTCATATAAAGACCCTTTTCCTGGCCCATACGATCCACCATTTTGGTTTTTTACATACAACCGTCAAACAGGGAGAATTGAAGTTAAAGAAAGACATTGCTTTGAGTGAAAACACAAAAACAAGAAACTTAAACCATTGTAAGGAATAAACTTCGCTTTGAAATAGTCAATACAAAATTGTAAAAACATCTGCGTTTTCGCCAAGACAAACTTGATAGCGGTTACGGCTTAATGGATAACCTCACCTATGATTACTTGGGTAACCAACTAACCAAAGTAACCGATGCCGCCACCCCTGCCATCACTTACCCCGTAGCGTTCCATTTCGTGGACGGTGCAAATACTTCTAACGAATACACCTATGACGCCAACGGAAATTTAACAAAAGATTTAAACAAAAGATTTAAACAAAAACATAACCCAAATAACCTACAATGTATTAAATTTGCCAAAGGTAGTAACATTTGGTAACGGTAATACCATTACCAAATGTTACTACCTTTGGTAACGGTAATACCATTACATACACCTATGATGGCTCCGGCAATAAGCTAAGCGTAGCTTACACCGCAGGTGGCAATACGGTTAAAACAGATTACGTAGCTAACAAAGTCTACAAAAACGGCACCTTGAGCATGATGCATACCGAAGAAGGTTATATCACCTTTTCGGGAGCCACACCCATCTATCATTACTACCTGAAAGATCATCAAGGGAATAATCGAGTTGTGATGAATCAGAGTGGAGCGGTAGAGAAGTTGGAAAGAACACAGTAGATTCAGGCAACAAAATTGCAGCAGGAACAGGAATGGCTACTGAATCTACCAAAAAAACGATACAACAATTTAAGAAGAATAATCATTAATGAAAGTAATAGCTAAGGGTTTCCTTTTTATGGGACTGTTATTCTGGGGTTTAGGATTAATTTACAGCCTTTCAAAACTTATTGCTCTAAATGGGTTAGGTAATCTTTTTGAAGTACAATCGCCTATCAGCATAGATACAAGAATAGAAAGAGATTCTTTAGACATTAATATTTATTATACTTATAGGGTTGAAGAAAATGAATACAGTAGCGAATATAAGATGTTTGCAGAATACTTTAATCAGTGTGAAATTGATACTATTATCATTAAATATAATACTACCTTTCCAATGGTAAGTTATATTGAAGGTGTTCCATTAAAAATAAAAAGACAAAAGACAGGGATTTTTATATCTTCTTTTTTTTTACTGTTTCTTCTATTGATTTGGAGGTTTAGTAAAAAGGATAAATGGGTTAAAACATACGAAGAAGTGGGTGAACGACCTTGGCTCTATTCTGATGATAAATCAATAAAAAACCCATGGAAAAGATTAAAAGCCGATTATTTAAAATCGATCAGGTAGATAAAGGTTAATTCTCTATCCTACGTTCACTTGCGAACATTTACAATCTCTTAATAGCTTTAACCTAAATGTGTCTTACAATTCCCTTTTTGCTTCATAATACAACGGCAAGAAACTATATCGCTTTGAAGGCATTGATATGTTTGTCTTGTTAGTTATTGGGAGGGGCGAGGCATGGAGCTTGCCCAGAGCGGAGTCGAAGGGATGCGGCTGTGAGAAGTTGGGGAACTGTTGATCCGATGGCGAAGAAATATTATAGTATTAGTCCGTATGTTTATGTGGCAAATAATCTTATAAATTTTATTTATCCTGATAGAAGTGACTGGTATAAAGATGCAAGTGGAAATACTATGTGGGAGAAACCTAAATAAACATCCTAATTATGCATCAAATGAACAAGATTGAAGATTATAATAAATTCCTATTTTCCGAGACTCGAAAACCTTCACAAAGTGAGTTTCTCATACTTTCCGAAACTCGTAAACCTTAAAAAATGAGTTTGACATGCTTTCCGAAACTCGGAAACCTTCAAAAAGTAAGTTTGTCATGCTTTCCGAAACTCCGAAACCTTGAAAAAGAGAGTTTGTCATACTTTCCGAAACTCCAAAACTTTCACAAAGTGAGTTTCTCATGCTTTCTGCAAACGTTGAAAAGTGAATTATTGCTATCATATTGAAGTCAAAAATATCAAGATATATGAATCTTTAATTTTATAGCTCATTCTATACCAATAATTAATAAGCTGTTAAAAAGGCTGAGAACTATTTAAACATCTTGGAAGACACCGAAAATTTTAAAAACACCTGGATTAATGTAAATCGAAGTGAATATTGAACTTTATTATAATTCAATCTTGGATTCAAATTTCGGCTTTCAGGATTAACACAGCCATAAATAACACAAAAAACCGCTCAAATCTATCAATCTGAACGGTTTGTCTATCTTTTGTCGCCTTTTGTCTTAGGCTTTCAGCGGAGAGAGAGGGATTCGAACCCCCGGAAGCTCACACTTCAACGGTTTTCAAGACCGCCGCGATCGACCACTCTGCCATCTCTCCTTGGTCTTTCTGAAAAGCTGCGCAAAGATAGAATTATTTTTTTAAATAAAAAAAGAAAATTGCATCATAACTGAGAAATGTTTTGATAATAACTGAATGCCACGAAATTAAAACAGAAAATTAATCTTATCTTTGTGGAAACTAAGACTTACACTATATATGCTATTTACCGAACTAAATTTGTGCGACGAAGTGTTGGATGGACTCAGTGCCATGAACTTCAAAGAAACTACTCCCATACAGGAACAAACGATTCCTCTTATATTACAGAAAAAAGATATCATTGCCTGTGCGCAAACGGGTACAGGTAAAACGGCTGCTTTTCTTTTACCCCTCATTCACAATTTACAATCGGAAGCACACGAGCCCAATAAAGTAAATGCGATAATAATGGCTCCTACACGCGAGTTGGCACAACAAATTGATCAACAAATGGAGGGGTTTTCATATTATTCTCCTTTTTCGTCGGTTGCTGTATATGGTGGGAGCGATGGAGAGGCATGGTCAACACAAAAGAAAGGTCTGTTGCAGGGTGCTGATGTAGTTATTGCAACTCCAGGAAGGTTGCTATCGCATATTAATTTGTATAATATCGACTTTTCGGGTGTAAAATATTTGATATTGGACGAAGCTGACAGAATGTTGGACATGGGTTTTTATGATGACATCATGAAAATTGTAAAACTACTGCCTACAGACAGACAAACATTATTGTTCTCTGCTACAATGCCCCCCAAAATACAAGCTTTATCTAAAAGCATATTGAACGAACCCGAGGAAATTAAAATTGCGGTTTCACGTCCTCCAGATAGCATCATGCAGTCTGCCTATATTTGTCATGAAAACCAAAAGACACCCATTATCACGCAACTTTTCTCGAAAAAGAAACCGAATAAAGTAATAGTCTTTGCGGGATCTAAAATAAAAGTGAAAGAGGTAGCTAAGGCACTAAAGCGAATTGGAATTTTGGTGGACGAAATGCACTCTGATTTAGAGCAATCGCAACGTGAAAGCGTTATGCACGAATTTAGGAACGAAAGAGTGGATATGTTGGTAGCTACCGATATCTTGTCGCGAGGTATTGACATTGACGACATAACGTTGATTATCAACTATGATGTGCCACATGACTCGGAAGACTATGTCCATAGAATTGGTCGTACAGCACGTGCAGGTGAACAAGGTATGGCCATTACCTTGGTTTCCACTGAAGAACAATACAAGTTTAAGCAGATAGAAAAATTCTTAGGTAAATCTATTTTCAAAATACCAGTTCCTGCTGAATTAGGCGAAGCCCCTGAATACAACCCTGAGCAAAACAAAAACACAAAAAGACCATTTGGAAGAGGAGGTGGTGGAAGAGGTAGAAGTCAAAATAGAAACCCCCGAAATAAACCAAAAGGTGGACCTAACAGACCACAAAGAAAAAATCGACCATAACAGTTAACTGCTGGTCGATTTTCTAATAGTCTTTTCACTTATATACTTTCTCCCCACGGGATATCTATTTTTCTCTAAAGAAGACATTAATAGGTGTACCCGATAGATTCCAGTTTTCGCGTATTCTGTTTTCAACAAAACGTTTGTAAGGTTCCTTTATGTATTGTGGCAAATTGCAGAAAAACACAAACGAAGGAATTTGCGTATCACGCAACTGAGTAATGTATTTCACATTAATGTACTTTCCTTTATTTGAAGGAGGCGGTGTGGCATCAATCATTGGCAACAACACTTCGTTAAGTTTACTGGTTGGTATTCTTGTTTTCCTGTGCTCATAAACCTCTTTTGCAACATCCATTAGTTTTAGAATGCGTTGTTTTGTGAGGGCAGATCCAAACACAATGGGGAAATCGGTGAAAGGTGCCAAACGAAATTTAATTGTTTTCTCAAACATTTTAAAAGCCTCTTGACTTTTGTCTTCTGCAATGTCCCATTTATTTACAAACACAACCAATCCTTTGCTATTCTTTTGTATTAAAGATACAATATTCAAATCTTGACTTTCTATTCCACGTGTAGCATCCAGCAAAAGTATGCATACATCGGCTTCTTCAATAACTCGAATGGATCGAATAACTGAAAAGTATTCTAAGTCTTCATTCACTTTTCCCTTCTTACGGATTCCAGCAGTATCAATAAGATAAAAATCCATACCAAACTTAGAGTAGCGAGTATGTATCGAATCGCGGGTTGTGCCTGCAATATCAGTTACAATATTTCTTTCTTCGTCCAAAAGGGAGTTAACCAAAGAAGACTTTCCTGAATTGGGACGACCAACAATTGCAAATTTTGGAATGTCAGCCAACTCTTCTACCTCTTTGTCTCTATTTAACTTCGAAACTACAAAGTCTAACAGATCACCTGTCCCTGATCCATTGATAGACGACACATTGAAAGGATCGCCCAATCCTAATGAATAAAACTCTGCAGATTGATGTCCAATATTGAAATTGTCAGCTTTGTTGGCAACAACAACAACAGGCTTGCCCGAACGACGAAGCATTTGTGCTGCCACTGAGTCCAAATCGGTAAGTCCGTTCATTACATCTACAACCAAAAGAATGACATCGGCCTCTTCGATTGCTATTGTTACTTGTTTATTTATTTCATCTTCCAGTACGTCGTCTGAACTCACAATCCAACCACCGGTATCTACCAAAGAAAACTCGAGTCCGTTCCAGGTTGCCTTGCCATATAGACGATCGCGGGTAGTGCCTGCAATATCAGTTATAATGGCTTGGCGACTTTGTGTAAGTCTATTAAACAATGTGGATTTTCCCACGTTGGGACGTCCAACTATTGCTACTAAATTATTCATAGTTTCTATTTGCTTTTTGCTCAAAGCACATGGCTATAAGCCTTAATTTTAAAATTCTTGTTTGTTTTTCTTATGATGATTAGAGTAAGCTGCAAATAACAACTCATCTTTATTTCCTTCTTCACCTACCCTCCAAAACATTTTATCTGGAGAGTTTACAACTTACTGTTGAATAGTGGAGTGGATCGCATGCAATCAATCTACTCGGTATCCATAGGAGCGCAATATATTGTCACGGTCGCGCCAGTCTTTCTCTACTTTCACATATAACTCAATGAAAACCTTTTTGCCAAAAAACTGTTCGATATCCCTTCGTGCAGTTGTTCCAAGCTTCTTCAAAGCTTTACCTTGATGACCAATGATGATGCCTTTTTGCGAGTCGCGCTCTACCATAATCAGTGCACGAATACGAAGCAATTTGGCTTCTTCTTTAAACTCTTCCACCACTACTTCAATAGAATACGGAATTTCTTTTTGGTAGTACAACAAAGCTTTTTCACGAATGATTTCTGTTACAAAAAAACGTGCTGGCTTGTCTGTTAAAGCATCTTTCTCGAAATAGGGAGGCGATACAGGCAATAAGTCTATGATACGTCTTTTAACTAAATCAACACTAAAATTATTGGTTGCAGAGATAGGATAGATTTCCGCTTTAGGCAATATCAGATTCCACTGCATCACTAAGTCTTCTAAATGTTCTTGCGTGGAAAGATCAATTTTGTTTATCAACAACAATAAAGGTTGATTCAACTTTTCAACTTTGGCTAAAAAATCATCATTCTTGTCAAATTTCTCAATCACATCAGTCATATAAAGTAACACATCAGCATCTTCAAGCGCCGAGAGAGAGAAATTAAGCATCTGCTCCTGAAGCTTATAATTGGGACGCAGCACACCAGGAGTGTCTGAATATACAATTTGATATTCGGGAGTGTTAACAATGCCCATGATACGATGTCGTGTAGTCTGGGCTTTAGAAGTGATAATAGATATTTTCTGACCTACCAGCAAGTTCATAAGTGTAGATTTACCCACATTGGGGTTACCTACAATATTTACAAAACCGGAACGATGTATTTTTTCTTCCATGAGCTTTTCTTTCAGTAATTTAGTTGCAAATATAGATAAAAATGAGCGTTATTAATTATTTATTCGAAACAATCTAATTTTCTACTTCGAAAATAGTCCTATAAGTCAATTACAAGAATGATTTTCTTTTCACACAATTGTTTTAAATTACAAACTGTGAGTCATATCGCTATTCCTAACCATAGAGTGCCGTTGGTGTGAGAGAAGCTATCTAATAAGAAGAACTGTTAGAGATAAAATAAAAATATGAAACATATTCTTATTTGGTGTTAACTCCGTCATACCCCCACTTGAGATAGACCGAGCCCCAACTAAATCCAGCACCAAAAGCAGTAAGAATTATATTGTCACCTTTTTTCAGCTTGTCCTCCCACTCCCACAAACACATAGGTATAGTTCCAGCACTTGTGTTTCCATATTTTTGAATGTTGATCATCACTTTTTCTTTGGGTATTCCCAATCGTTGTTGTGCGGCATCAATAATACGCATATTTGCTTGGTGAGGAACAAACCAGTCTATATCGTCAATCGAAAGATTATTTCGTTTTACAATATTTTCAGAAACATCAGCCATATAAGATACTGCATGCTTAAAAACAACTTTTCCTTCTTGATAAACGGCATGCTCCATATTTGTTACAGTATCATGCGTAGCGGGGTATTTTGAACCTCCAGCTTTCATTTGCAAGTAAGGATAGCCAGCGCCATCTGTATGAAGTAGTGTATCCATAATACCCACATTCTCTTCGGTAGGTTCTACCATTATGGCTCCAGCTGCATCCCCAAACAATGGAGCAGTGTTTCTATCTGAATAGTTGGTGATAGACGACATTTTATCGCCCGAAACCAACACTACTTTTTTATACCTTCCGCTCTTAATAAAATTAGATACTACTTCAAGTCCAAATACAAACCCAGAGCAAGCTACTTGTATATCAAAACAAAAAGCATTTTTTATACCGTTTGCTTCTGCCACCATTGATGCAGCTGACGGAAAAATATGATCAGGGGTGTTTGTAGCAAAAACTATAACTTGAACCTCTTCAGGCTTCGTGTTTGTTTTTTCTAACAGCTCTGCTACAGCCTTACTTCCCATATATGACACACCTTTACCTTCGTCTTTCAATATGCGACGCTCTTTAATACCAACGCGAGTAGTTATCCATTCATCACTTGTATCCACAAGCTTTGCAATTTCATTGTTTGTAAGAATGTAGTCTGGAGCATAAGCTGATATACCCGTAATTACTGCATTTAGTTCTTTCATATTAAAGTATGATTTGGAAATAAAAATCCCTGAAAAATAAATTAATTTGTTTTTCAGGGTTATTTATATTTGTAAATGTACTATATGTATAATAGTAATTACTTTTTTATTATACTATTGCTTTTTCGATAGCTAATTTACCTCTGTAGTAACCACATTCGTTACACACATTGTGGTAAACATGCCATGCACCACAGTTGCTACAGATAGTCAATGTTGGCATTTCTGCTTTATCGTGGGTTCTTCTTTTACGTTGTCTTTGTTTTGACTGTCTTCTCTTTGGATGTGCCATTTTATATTAATTTTTATATTGTATTGTAATTATATATTTATATTTATCTTAAATCAATTGCTTTAAAGCATCCCAACGTGGGTCTGTATCTTTTGATGAATCATCTTCTTTTGAGACATCGTCGATATCTTCATCAATAATTTCATCATCAAACTCATCGTCGTCTTCCTCATCTTGGGTAGAACTAACTGCTTTATGTTTACGATATTTTGACGTCATGACTTTATTACATTTCCCAAGCTCGTGAACATGCTTAATGGGAATATCAAGAACAATAAATTCGTATAAATACCAAGCAATGTTTATTTCTCCTTCATCGGCGGGAATAACAACTATTTCATCACTCTCTTCAAAGTACTCTTCGCCAAGCTTCACAATCAAACGATTATTAGTATCAATTTCTTGATTCATTTCGTCTAAACATCTGTCACACGGAATTTGGATAGATCCACTTAAATGAAAATTAAATTCGAATGCGTTTATTGTTTTTCTGACAGTCAGCTCTACACTAATATTGCCTTTCCTAACCATCTCATGATCAATTGCATCAAAGAACTTCTTATCCAATTGATAAGCATATTCATTAATACCCTCGGGAAGGTTTTTTAAATCGATTTTAAATTGACTAAACTTTGCCACGGCTGTATTTTTTTATAATAAAGCGCCGCAAAGATACTATTTTTTTCTTTATGCGCTTTAATATTTAATTATTTATTTGTAGACGTATAGATTATCAGTCTCTATTATTCAGTCTTGTTTTTGTTTTCGGCGGCTACATCTGAAACTATTTGTTGCATTTTATCAAAATTCTCTTCCATGCTTTTTAATAATTCAAACTGTGCTAACGTGCGTTCCAGATTATGCTTACCGTGTTTAATTTTATAATAAGTATCTCCATTTATATAATCGGTAAGAAAACGAACAGTCTGCATGTATGTGAGCAACTTTGCACCAAATGCAAGGTTCTCTATTTCGGAGTCTGTCAAAAAAGAAGCCGCATTTTCTAAATATCCTCTTGTGTAGCCTTCAAATATATCTAAGTCAATAGATACATTTTCTAAGTTTGTATCATCTTCTTCACCAGTGTTTGCACCTGTTCGCATGAAATCTCCAAAGTCAGACAATACATATCCAGGCATAACTGTGTCCAGGTCAACAACACATAAAACCTCATCATTTTCGTCAAACAAAATATTGTTTACTTTAGTATCACAATGATTGGTTCGTTTGGGCAGTAATCCTTCGCGGTGCATTCTTTCTGGCTTAGTCATTTCGTTTGCGCGTGCTTCAATTTCCTTCACCAATTTATCTACTTCCAACAAACGTCCAGCTTTATTTGCTCTAACAGCCTCTCTAAATTCTTCTAAACGAAACTCCATATTGTGAAAGTTCGGAATAGTTTCAAACAAAGGTCCTCCAGGTAGGTCTGCCAGCATATATTGAAACTCACCAAAAGCTAAACCTGCTCTATGAGCTAACTCAGGATTAATTGTATCATAGCTTTTGCTGTCCCTTATAAAATGCATCAATCGCCAGTAGCTACCATCTTCATCCTTGTAGTAAAGCTCATTGTTATGTGTTGGAATTAATGTAAGTACTTTTCGATCAATATCTGAAACATTCTGTTCTTCCAACTTTTTGCGAATATGCGTAGTTACACGCAATATATTGTTTTGCAACTCAGGTACATTCTTAAAGATATCGTGGTTCACTCTTTGTAAAACATATTCATTGTCGCCGCTTTTAACTTTATAAGAATCATTAATATGACCTGCACCCAATGGTTTTACTTCAGTTTGATTATTTTTATCTATAAACTGAAATACAATTTCATTCAACTTATCACTGTTTTGCATTGCTATTTTGTTTTTGATATTTATATGCTTAACCCATTATCCTATTTGAGGAGTAACAAGTTCTTTATTATTTGATTTAATTTTGAAGTTTTTCCCTTAGAAAGGAAAAGTTTATTTATTCAAATGTCAACTCTCCAAAAAACTTAGGAACGTGAAAGTCGGGTTTAGGTAAGTCTATTGGATTCCAGCTGATGTAATGAGGCTCTGATGTTTCATCACCGCACTTATAGAAATTTGCACAAATAACTTGTTGCGACAGATTCTCATCGGATGTAAAGCCAATAGCCTCCTTAGGTATTTCAGCATATAGCGTCCAGTCGCTTAATTGAAGTTGCGATTTATAGTAGTGCCTAATTGTTGTAAACCGTACAATAGATGACATTGTTTCTTCTGAAAGATACTCGGCTATCTCTCTGCTTTCATGATTTGCTGCAAGCAATACCCCATGAACATTAAACTCGAAGTTGCGGTAATTTTGTTCGCCTTTACGTTTAACAAAAAACTCAACACAACTATCTTGCCAAACAGGCATAAAGTCTTTGTTATTGACTGCGCGCAACTCTTCTCCTTCCACTTGATAGTATAAATACACCTTATCATTGTCATGGGCAATATGAACAGAAACTGGCAACAACTTCGGAAATTCGTTGGGCCAATTCACTTTATCTATTGATAGATGCAGTCCTGCCTCATTCAAAAGTTTTATTTTATCAAACATGGTCTCGTATTGAGAGATGTTTTGCTTTGGAATTTTCAGTGAGTTCATGCCTTACAAAATTTATATTTTTATCAAAGATATTGCTTTTTATTTAAGGAGCAAAAAAGAAGCAGTAAACAATTTCATTATAAATGAAGGAACATGAGTTGACTACTTTTTTATCGCTAAAAATTAAAAAAAGACATTATTCGTGTCTGATTTATATTAATAAAAAAAAGCAGTCAGTTATAACGAATGCAGAATGTTTTTTGTTTTCAAAAAGTAGCATCCAGCCTAAACCCATACTTCAAAACATCTGGATGATTCCGATAAGTAAGTCTATGGATATACTCTACACGCAACACTCCTAATATATTTGTGATTCCCACCACAGCTTCCATGTATGGAGTATTATTCATTTTAATAGTTTGCGACGGCATAACAAACAGTCCATTCTCTGCGGTTGGAATATTCTTGTTGCTCAATGTACCTCGCACTCCACGTAAAATTAAAAGCTCCTTGAAACCTAACTTATCAAGTATAGGAATGCGAGAGAAAAGTAAGTTATCGGCAACATAAGTAGCCCGTATACCATATTGCTCATCGTTGATAAATTCCATGCCCTTAGGCAAGAAAAAGGCTTTGTTATCAACAAAGAATCCTCTGTTAGCATTGGGGTAGAGCAGTAAAGGAAAAGGTGCTTTGGTCCATACTTTTTGATAATCGGCTACTACATCTAAAGATCCATAATAATCCAAATCAAAGCGTCTTTGCAAAGAGAACTCCGTTTTGTGATACACTTCATTCCCGCCAAAAACAGAGTTCTCTCCCACGGTGTGAGACAAAAGAAACAGTGGTTCGCGAAGTGAGAATGGTGTTCTTATACGTTTCTTCTGTACATACGCTTCTTCAGGCCAATAGCGCAAAGTTAATCCAGCATTCTTTGATTTTAATATGTTCAATGGATTGGGGTACTTATTTTTATCTACTGCCGAATAAGTCAAATCTGAAGCCGATTGTATCTCCGACATTCTGCCCCAAAACTGATAAGACAAACCAAACAGTGTTTCTTTCTCGTAGTTTAACTCTGTAAATTTTCGATAAGTCATTGCTCCACGCGAACGTCTATAAGAAATAAGAAGGAAGTCATTGGGCAATCGTGGGTGATTTTCTCCAGGAGAGAAAATATCATATTCATGAACCAGTCGTATATTGTTACGTGGAAATTCATTCTCGTGATATGCTTTTTCGTCAAAAGACCAGGCTAATTCGCCACGATATTTAAACTTCTGATCTCTGAAACCATAACCCACATAACCTTTAGCAAACAATTGAGGATGCAATCTAACATTAGTAGCTAAAGAAAGTCTCAAACGCACCCCCTCTAAATGGTTGTAGGCAGGAATTTCTTGCAGTCGGTATAGATCAACCTTATTAGTCTCAGGGTTTCCCAATGGGAAGTTGTCATCAATAACCAGGTTGGTTATCTGATATAAATAGTAAGGCAAAATATTTCGTCCCTCATCCCCCATTACACGCACTGCCTCTAACAACGGGATATCATCCTTGTGCGCTACAGGAACTAAATAAATCTTCAAAGTGTGCAGATTGCTCTCTTCGGTTAATGTTATTTCCTGAGTCTCATATCCTGTAAACATCACTTTCAAACGCCGTTCACTAACTACATCTTTTGAAGCTTTAATTGTGAACTTGCCTCCGCTGTTTGAAATATCACCTTGTGATGTTCCTTCAAAAAACAGACCCACATATGGTAAAGGTGTTTTGTTTACTGCGTCCAACACTACTCCATTAATAAAAATTCCTGTTTGAGCACTCAAGCCCAAACAGGAAATAAAAATTAATAATATAAGTGTTGTTAGTTTCAGTTTCATACAATGTTTATGTTGAGGTAAAATTGGGCATAGAATTCAAAAAAACACACATACCTCACATCCCAATTGTCCGAACTATGATTTATAAAATAGGTGTTAGAGGTTAGCTGCTTTTGGCTGTTAGAAGAATGTCATTGCAGGGTGTTTGTAGAGGCGTATTGAATACGCTCTTTGTAAATTGTCGATACTTATCGGGATAGAGTCTCACCCCAAAACCCATACCTCACATCCCCAATTGTCAGAACCATGGTTAAAGGATTATTAGATTATCATGATTAATAGAGCAGCTATCACACATTTGCACAATGATTAAATCAATCTCATCATTGTCACTTGTCACTTGTCAACTGTCAATTAATTTCCTCCAACCTCATACCTCATACCACAATCCTCTTACAGTTTTCTATACCTTACACGTTTAGGCTCTACATTCCCTAATCTCATTTTCTTATTCTCTTCGTATTCACTATACGATCCTTCAAAGTAAAACACTTCCGAGTTTCCTTCAAAAGCCAATATATGCGTACAAATACGATCAAGAAACCACCTATCATGTGAAATAACAACTGCACAACCAGCAAAGTTCTCCAGACCTTCTTCCAATGCACGAAGTGTATTCACATCAATATCATTGGTAGGCTCATCGAGCAACAATACGTTAGCTTCTGCTTTTAGAGTTAGTGCCAAGTGCAAACGGTTACGTTCTCCACCTGAAAGCACACCACACATTTTTTCTTGATCACCTCCGGTAAAATTAAATCGTCCTAAGTATGCACGTGCATTAATATCACGTCCACCTACTTTTACAAAATCAGAATCTTCAGATACAACTTGATAAACTGTTTTATTGGGGTCGATGGATGAGTGTTGTTGATCTACGTAAGCAGTAACTACAGTCTCACCTACTTCGAATGTACCTTTATCAGCAGTTTCCAGACCTTGAATCAATCTGAACAATGTGGTTTTACCAGCACCATTAGGACCTATAACTCCTACTATACCATTGGGAGGAAGGGTAA
Source organism: Bacteroidales bacterium UBA3143 (assembly GCA_002364735.1). Lineage (GTDB taxonomy): Bacteria > Bacteroidota > Bacteroidia > Bacteroidales > Dysgonomonadaceae > UBA2632. The sequence continues at coordinate 78,922 of DEZB01000071.1, read as the reverse complement.
AGTTAAGATCATCAAACAATAGTTTCTCTCCATATGCTTTGGCCACTCCGTGCGCTTCAATCACTTTGTTGCCCAAGCGAGGACCATTAGGGATAAATATTTCCAATTTCTCTTCGCTTGCTTTTTGGTCTTCATTCAAAAGTTGCTCATAAGAATTCAAACGAGCTTTACCTTTAGCATGACGGGCTTTAGGAGCCATACGGATCCAGTCTAATTCACGCTCCAATGTCTTACGACGTTTGCTTGCAGTTTTTTCTTCCATTTCCATGCGTTTTGTCTTCTGCTCCAACCACGAAGTGTAGTTTCCTTGATAAGGAATACCCTCTCCACGGTCAAGTTCAAGAATCCATCCAGCCACATGGTCCAAAAAGTATCTATCATGCGTAATGCATATTACCGTTCCTTTATAATGTTGTAAATGTTGTTCCAACCAATCAATTGACTCAGCATCCAAATGGTTGGTAGGCTCATCTAACAACAGCACATCGGGCTCTTGCAACAATAATCGGCACAGAGCAACACGGCGAAGCTCTCCTCCTGAAAGATGACGAATAGATTCATCTTCTGGCGGACAGCGCAATGCATCCATCGCTCTTTCCAACCTGTTATCAATACTCCATGCATCAGCAGCATCCAATTTGTCTTGTAAATCAGCTTGACGGGTAAAAAGTTTATCCATTTTATCTGCATCTTCATAATACTCGGGCAAACCGAATTTCAGATTAATATCTTCATACTCTTGCAACAAATCCATAACGGGTTTGACACCTTCGCGCACAATGTCAATTACAGTTTTGTTTTCATCCAACTTAGGATCTTGCTCCAAGTAACCAACTGTGAAAGATTTGTCCGAGGTGATTTCTCCTTGGTACTCTTTTTCAATTCCGGCAATCATTTTAAGCAATGTTGATTTACCCGAACCATTCAAACCAATGATACCAATTTTAGCACCATAATAGAAGGACAAATAGATATTTTTTAGAACTTGTTTTTGAGGCGGAAATGTTTTGCTTACACCCACCATCGAGAATATTATTTTTTTTTCGTCTGACATAGTTGTATTTTGTTGTTTATTGTTTCACAAATGAGAATGCAAATATAATCAAATCAAATAACTCTCTATAGTCCTTATGGTTGTTTATTAAGAACAAAACCAATAATTCTGTCGTTTTTTTCAGGTTTTTGACACTAAATGTTTTATTGAAAAGAAAAAAAAGAGTACATTTGCTACTTGAAAGAAGAAAAATTAGAACAAACAATTAACTATTTAAATATAACAATTTAATTTTAAAATTATGATTAAAGTAGGTATCAACGGATTTGGACGTATTGGACGTTTAGTATTCCGTGCAATTCAAGAAAAAAAGAACGTACAAGTAGTAGGAATTAACGACTTGTTGGACGTTGATTACATTGCATATATGCTAAAATATGACACCATTCACGGTCAATTCAACGGATCAATTGAAGTGAAAGACGGTAAATTAGTTGTAAACGGTAACGAAATCCGCATTACTTCTGAAAGAAATCCAGCCGACCTAAAATGGGACGCAGTTGGTGCTGAGTATGTAGTTGAATCAACAGGATTATTCTTATCAAAAGAATCAGCAAAAGGACACATTGATGCAGGTGCAAAATATGTAGTTATGTCAGCTCCTTCAAAAGATGACACTCCTATGTTTGTTATGGGCGTGAATGAAGATAAATATGTAAAAGGTGACAAGTATGTTTCAAACGCATCATGTACGACTAACTGTTTAGCTCCTTTAGCTAAAGTAATGCACGATAACTTTGGTATCCTTGAAGGTCTTATGACAACAGTTCACTCTGTAACTGCAACTCAAAAAACAGTTGACGGACCTTCAGCGAAAGACTGGAGAGGTGGTCGCGCTGCTTCAGGTAATATCATTCCTTCATCAACAGGTGCTGCTAAAGCAGTAGGTAAAGTTATTCCAGAACTAAATGGAAAACTTACAGGTATGTCACTTCGTGTTCCAACTCTTGATGTATCAGTTGTTGACTTAACTGTACGTTTAGAAAAAGAAACTACATACGAAAATATCTGTAAAGTAATGAAAGAAGCTTCAGAAGGTGAACTAAAAGGAATTTTAGGTTACACAGACGAAGCAGTTGTATCAAGTGACTTTATTGGTGACGCTCGCACATCTATTTTTGATGTTGACGCTGGTATCCAACTAAGCCCAACTTTCGTAAAAGTTGTTGCATGGTATGATAACGAGTGGGGTTATTCAAGCAAAGTTGTAGAACTTATTGAGCACATGGCTAAAGTGAATGGTTAATTCAAAATACCGTTCTCTTATCCTTAATATATTAGCAAAAACGCTTTCAGAGCTCTGAAAGCGTTTTTTGTGTCATGATTATTTTATGAAATGCTGCAAAATAGGGTTGTTTTTCAATATATCTTTTTCAAACATTTTGCAAGCCTACAAAATGTTGAAAACAGTTGAAACTTGCATCCACCATCTGCAAAATGTTTTAAAAGACTCTTTTTTCATATTGTTGCCCTTTTTTTCCCCATTTCAGCTTTATAGATGCAATTTCCGATGTGAATATTATAATCTCATTTCATGATTCTTCAATCTTATACTACCTTTTCTTTTTTCACTGCATGTTTCTACTCTACTCTCCTAAAGAAAGCGTCATTTTAGTGATTCAAAACATTTCTACACTCGTAGATAGTGTTTGCAACAGATGAATGTCTAATCTACCGCGGTAGATTAGGTTTCTAACTGTTAAATGACACATTTAATAATGAATTGTGAATAATGATGCACATTTATTTACAAATTGACGCTTGAAAGAATATTAAACAATGTGGAGTGTCAGATAAAGCTTATTATTTGAAATGAAAACTCGACATTTCAAATAAATTTGAAGTAGATGTCAAAACTTGCAGTTTCACTTTTGACCTTCTGGTTGGATCAAAAGTGCAATTAGCTTGTGATGAGCACAAGAATTGAATAGAATTCTAAAATTACTTTATTAAGAAAGAAAAACGGCCAATAACACAGATGTTATTAGCCGTCTAAATAGTAATTTCGCTATTTAATTAAATAGAATATCTCCCTACTTTCTCTCGACCATTGGTTTATAATAACCCATATCTTCAATTCTAAATTTGGTTACAAAGTTGTAGTTCTTGATTACTTCATTTTGACCATAATGAATGTATACTTCAGCTGAACGACGAAATAGCTCTGCGTTTTCGTTTGCGCTCAACAATATAAGATAGCCGAAAATAATATGTCCTGCGGTTTCTACTAACCTGCGTGCATGAAAATCGAGGTATTCAGAGTCTTTGGGTTCAATCACAATTTCCAGCAACTTCTCATACATTTTGGTCATCTTAGTTAGAGGTCTGTGCAATCCTTCCAACTCTGGAGACAAAGCCATTTCTTCATACTCTTTTATACGATTCAAGTATGTGCCAGTTGTGACATGACGAATGGCAGCCACAACTTGCAGCTGTGTAGTTCCTTCATAAATATTTGTGATACGAGCATCGCGATAAAGTCGCTCACATTTATAATCTTTCATAAACCCCGAACCGCCATGTATTTGAATAGCATCATAGGTTGTTTGATTGGCATATTCTGTTGACATACCTTTGCCAAGTGGAGTAAAAGCATCGGCCAAACGAGTATAATACTTCATCTCGTTGCGCTCTTCAGGAGTTAGTTTGCGTTCTTTCGCCAAATCTTCCAACGCTTTGTACATATCTACAAAACGAGCCGTTTCGTACAACATAGCTCTTGAAGCATCTGTTTTTGCACGGATATTAGCGATCATTTCATACACAGCGGGAAAGTGAATAATGGCTTTGCCAAACTGACGGCGCTCTATGGCATAACTATATGCTTCACGATAAGCGGCTTCACATAGCCCAACAGCTTGAGAAATAATGCCCAAACGTGCACCATTCATAAGAGACATTACATATTTGATAAGACCAAGACGGCGCGATCCAACCAGTTCTGCTTTGGCGTTTTTGAATACCAATTCGCATGTAGGAGAACCTTTAATACCCAGTTTGTTTTCTATGCGTCGCACATTAACACCACCATTCCGCTTGTCATAAACAAACATTGATAGCCCACGTGCATCTGTAGAGTCTTCCTCAGAGCGAGCAAGTACAAGATGAATATCAGAATCTCCATTCGTTATAAAACGCTTAACACCATTGAGATACCAAGTTTCCTCATCTTCATTATAAGTTGCTTTTAGCATCACTGCCTGAAGGTCCGAACCTGCATCAGGCTCAGTAAGATCCATTGACATGGTTGCTCCTTTTGTCACTTCGGGCAAAAATCTATCTTTTTGATCTTCGTCGGCAAATTGATACAATGTTTCGGCGCAGTCTTGCAGTCCCCAAAGGTTTTGAAAACCTGCATCAGCCCTACTTACAATATCTGCAGCCATGATGTAAGGAACAATTGGAAAATTTAGACCTCCATACTTTCGAGGAAGTGCTAATCCCATAAGACCAGCATTACGCGTAGCATCTAAGTTTTCTTGTGTTCCACGAGCATATTTCACACGTCCATTTATTACTTGTGGTCCTTCTTGATCGACACTTTCGGCATTGGGTTCAATTATATCACCACATATTTCACCTACTATTTCAAGTACTTTGTCATAGCTATCCATGGCATCTTCAAAATCCATGGGTGCATAGTCATATTTGTCTTTATCCTGATAATTGCGTTCTTTCAATTCAACAATCCGCTTCATAAGAGGATGATTGAGATGATACTTTAATTGAGGAGTGTCTGTATAAAAGTTTGCCATTGTTATATTTGTTTTTTTAAGAATGATTTCATAAACACTTTATAGATAACGGGAAGATTTCGGGAGATGTGCATAACATCAAAAAAGAGACTTTGTATTTGTCTGTCTTCCAAAAATGTGTTCAATGAAAAAAACTTTATTTGGTGTTTTGTTTATAATACTTAATCATTTTGGGAATAACCTTCTCTATATCTCCTGTTATTACATAATCGGCAATGGAGTTGATGGGTGCGTTCTTATCGTTGTTAACAGATACAATAATAGCACTTTCTTGCATACCAGCAATGTGTTGTATTTGTCCCGATATTCCACAAGCAATGTATAGTTTTGGACGAACTGTGATACCGGTTTGACCAATTTGTCGACCATGCTCTGCATATCCTGCATCAACTGCCGCACGAGATGCACCCACTTCGGCACCTATCACAGATGCTAAATCGTAAAGCAGGTCGAAGTTTTCTTTCGACCCAACTCCATAACCACCCGAAATAATGATTGGAGCACCTTTGATGTTTATTTTCGATTTTTCGATATGCCTTTCTATAACTGTTACAGCAAAATCTTCTTCTGATACAAAATCGTTTACATCATATTCTATTACCTCACCTTTACTCATGACAGGTGCAAATTCTTTCTTCATTACGCCTTCGCGCACTGTAGCCATTTGTGGACGTTGGTCTGGATTAATAATCCAAGCAACAATGTTGCCACCAAAAGCTGGACGAATTTGATAAAGAAGTTTTTCGTAAACTTTGTTTTGTTTTTTGTCTTCATGATCACCAATCTCAAGAGATGTGCAATCTGCTGTCAATCCACTTCCAAGAGCTGAAGAAACGCGCGGACCTAAATCGCGACCAATAATGGTTGCACCCATTAAGCAAATTTGTGGTTGCTCTTGTTTGAAAAGCTTTACCAACACTGAAGCGTGTGGAAGTGTGGTGTAGGGAGATAAGCGTTCATCGTTGAAAACATGAAGCACATCTACTCCGTAAGGAAAAACTTGGTCGGCAACAGTTTGAAGATTAAATCCAAGAGCTGTGGCTTCTAATTTGCAATCAAGTTCTTTGGCTAAGCTACGTCCTTTGGTGAGCAGTTCCAAACTTACATCGGCTACTTTACCATCTTCTATTTCTAAATATACAAATATATTATTCATAAGTTGTTGTTATCTTTTTTTGATGAGACAATGGTGAGTTATCCAATTGTGTGGTTTTCGATTAACTCTTTCATCAGTTCGTTTATATCTTCGTCATTATCACTCAATCTTTTGTTTTCTTTTGCCTGAAAACTAACATTTTCAATTCTCTTTACTTTGGTTGGCGAACCTGACAAACCACATGCTGATACATCAGCATTCACATCTGAAACTCCCCACTCTATTAAGTTAAGATAAGGTCTTTCACTATATATATCTATGTAGTCGATATGCTCAACTTGTCTTTCAGTTACAGTTTTTGCATGTTTGTATTTCTGCAGCAACTTTGCATTACGTGGACGACAGCCTTGCGCAGAACTATTAACTGTTACAAGCACGGGGAGAGTAGCTGACACTGTTTCAACACCATTTTCTAAGCGTCTTTTTATTTGAATTTTACCATCTTCAATTGATTGGATATCTTCGGCATACGTAATTTGAGGTATTCCAAGTTTTTCGGCAACCTGTGGTCCAACTTGAGCCGTATCCCCATCAATGGCTTGACGGCCCGATATGATGACATCGAAGTCTCCAATTTTTCTAATAGCCATTGATAATGCGTATGAAGTAGCCAAAGTATCTGCACCAGCAAAGGCTCTGTCTGTAAGTAACACACCATCATCTGCACCGCGAAATAGGCCTTCACGAATTATTTCGGCTGCTCTTCCAGGACCCATTGTTAGTATGGTGATCTTAGAATCAGGATAGTTGTCTTTTATTTGCAATGCTTGCTCTAAAGCATTCAAATCTTCTGGATTAAAAATAGCTGGTAGAGCTGCTCTATTTACTGTGCCATCGGCTTTCATAGCATCTTTCCCTACATTGCGCGTGTCGGGAACTTGTTTAGCCAATACAATTATGTTATAACTCATATTCGATTGAAGCATTAATTATTATTGAAAAATTCATTATAAATTCAACAAAAATACGCAAACTATTTTTGTTTGCAAACATTTTAATTATGTTTGTTGTTTAAAACATGCAACCATACTTAGTTTTGATTAGTTTTGTTATATAAAAGAATATGACCTTTAATATTATAATAAAGATAAACCATACCAACATCTTCAAAACGGAACTATAACAAAAGATTAATAATTATTCTAACAAGGAATTTTAACTCATATGAAAAAAATTAGACTATTCGTATATATAGTTATCGGAGCATTTGTATTGACTGCATGCGAGGGAATGAAAACCCTAACAATACAAACTCACGAACCAGCACAAGTGACTCTACCAAAAGATGTAAGAAGATTATTAATTGTAGACAATGCAGTGAGCCAACCATCTGATGTTGGACATACTAAAAAAAGATTGGGACGGTCAACATCCGAAAAGGAAGCAGTTGTTACTGATAGCCTCACCATTATATTTACTGAAGCATTAGCTCAGTTTTTGGAGGAAGAGGAGTTTTATGATGTAGTAATGCTACATGACAAACCTTTGAGAAATGATAGAGAGTATTGGAAAGAAGAACCATTGTCACCAGAAAAAATGTTAGAGCTTAAAAAATCAACTGGAGCAGATGCAATAGTTTCTCTTGATAAATTATTGGTTACAAGTGATTGGAAAGACGCTTTCATCCAAGAAGGTTACCCTTACACCACACTAAGTGGGAAGATAGCTGCAACAATGAGGGTGTATATGCCCACACAAGAAGGGAAAATACCAACTGTAAGGTATACTGATAGTTTAGTTTGGGAAGGTTTTGATATATCGGATGGTATGGCTTATGCAGAGTTTGTTATTCCCCATGCCGACAATGCGTTGAAAGATTTAACCATATATGCGGCCGATAAAATGACATATGTGTTAACCCCACATTGGATGACACAAGAAAGATGGTATTATACTTTTTCCTCATCTATTGCACGCGAAGCTCAGACTTTTGCAGAGAAGTCAGAATGGGCAGAAGCTATCACTAAATGGGAAAGCTTTTACAATTCATCTAAGAAAAAGACAGATAAAGCCAAAGCAGCAAGCAATATTGCTTTAGGATACGAAATGCTTGACGATATTCAATCAGCACATGCATGGATTAAAATTTCAGAACAACTATTTATTGAATCTACAAATTCCTCATCTTTAGAAAGAAAACGAGTATTAGTGTATAAGAAAGAATTAGAAAGACGTTTGGATAACTCAAATAAGCTAAATATGCAAATTGATTAACTCAAATAGCTTTTGGCAGTAATAAAGTTCCAACTTTCATGTGTGCAACATTTTTTGATGCGTTTTTAAAATTAAGTTTCTTGTTTAAATCAGATAATACAACCCAATACGCATATATATCAAGAAATAATCAATGTTTCTTGAAAAAAAATGAATTAAAGTACGCATTTTTTTAAAAATGATGTATCTTTGCAGTTGAATCTCCAACTAAAAATGAAAGCATACACTTGTTTTCATTGTTATTATACAAATTCAAATTATATTTTTTTTCAAAAAACAATTAGTGTGATAATAAATCTCTAAGTAGTTTTTTGTAAGAAAAGCTCTAAAACTTTATTACTGTTAATTTAATGTCTCAGCTCATTTTTCGAGTGTGTGTATTACAAAAAGCCAAACGAGATATTTTATTAAAAAAAAACCTCCGTAGTTTTAACTTTTTCTTATTAAATTCTATAAAGCAGTAGTTTCTTAAAACTACTCATTGTCACACATTCATATATAACTAAAACAAAAACTTAATTGATCATCGCATCAAATATTTAATCAAAAAAAACAATGGTTTATAATATCATCGAGCTGAATGAAAAGCTCACAACTGAATTACGCATTTTAGCGAAAGAAATGGGCATTCGAAGACCGGACGCTTATAAAAAAGAAGAGCTTATTTACAAAATATTGGATGAGCAAGCAATTGCTGAGACCCAAAAACTAAAGCCTGTTCTTGCTAAGAAACAAAAAGATAGCGATAAGAAAAAAACAAAAACGACTAAAAAACCTGACTCACAAAACAAAAATCTGAAAAAGGAGGATGAGTCAAAAAAAGAAGAAAAAGCTACTTCATCAAATAAAAGCAATAAAAAACAAGCACCTACACCTAAACCAGATAACAAACAAGCTTCTACTAATCACGATAAAAAAGAGGACCAAACCGCAAAACCTCAATTAGTAGTTAAAAAGACACAAACTCCAGAACCTACTCCTCCATCACCAAAGCAAGAGGTAAAAGCTGACAATCAGCCAGCAAAGAAACAGGATGAGAAAGTAGATAATCAACCTAAGAAACAAGAGCAAAAAGACGCAAAGGTTATACCTGTGAAAGAGAGCCAAAAAACTCCCGAAAAAAAGGAAGAACCCAAAACAGATGAGTCGCAAAGCACAGAAGAGTCGCAAAAACCGAAACAATTAGTTTTCCGTTCAAAAAGACAACGTCAGCAAGATAAAACTGATGTAGAACAAGCAAACGCTTTGCCCCCTGTAGTGGCAGAAAACGAAGAGATAGCTGAGAAGTTTGAAGCAAAAGTTAATGCAAGTACAGAAAAAGCATCTATCGAAACATTAACATCTCCTGCACCGCTTCAACGCAAACCACCACAACAACAGCAGCCTCGCCAAACACAAGCTCAACAACAAGTTCAAGAAAATTCTCAACAAGCAAAATCTCAATCCAATAAAAAGGAAAAAGAAACAGCTTTTGAATTTGATGGAATATTAACAGCATCGGGCGTTTTGGAAATAATAGCTGATGGGTATGGTTTTTTACGTTCGGCAGATTACAACTACATGACCTCGCCAGACGATATATACGTATCGCAATCGCAAATACGACTATTTGGGTTGAAAACAGGTGATGTTGTTGAAGGACCAATACGCCCTCCAAAAGAAGGCGAAAAGTTTTTCCCATTGGTGAAAGTTGACATGATTAACGGTCGAAAACCAAACGAAGTAAGAGACCGCGTGCCTTTTGATCATCTAAAACCACTATTCCCCGATCGTAAGTTTAATTTGACTAAAGGGCATAATGATAATTTATCGTGTCGCGTGGTAGATTTGTTTTCGCCTATTGGCTTTGGTCAACGCGGATTGATTGTGGCTCAACCTAAAACGGGCAAGACAATGCTTTTGAAAGATATTGCCAATGCTATTGCAGACAATCATCCAGAAGCATACATGATTATTCTATTGATTGATGAACGCCCAGAAGAGGTGACAGATATGGAACGCAGCGTGAATGCTGAAGTTATAGCATCTACTTTTGATGAACCAGCAGAGAGACACGTAAGAATTGCAGAAATTGTTCTTAGCAAAGCTAAAAGTTTAGTGGAGTGTGGTCACGATGTTGTTATTTTGTTGGACTCTATTACAAGACTTGCACGTGCTTACAATACTGTTCAACCAGCATCGGGTAGAGTATTGTCGGGTGGTGTTGATGCAAATGCTTTGCATAAACCAAAACGCTTTTTTGGAGCTGCTCGTAACATTGAGAATGGTGGTTCACTCACCATCATTGCAACTGCACTTACAGATACAGGTTCTAAAATGGACGATGTAATATTTGAAGAGTTCAAGGGTACTGGAAATATGGAATTGCAATTGGATAGAAAACTTTCAAATAAACGCATATTCCCTGCTGTTGATATTATTGCATCAAGCACACGTAGAGAAGATTTAATTTTATCGGAAGATATGCTTAAACGTATGTGGGTGTTGCGCAACTTCTTAGCAGATATGAATTCTACTGAAGCAATGGACTTCCTACTTACTCGTCTTCGCAGAACAATCAATAATGAAGAGTTCTTGGTTTCGATGAATGACTAATAGAAATGAAAGATAAGTCTTATTCTATTAGAATAAGCAACTGACATAAAATTAAAGCAACACCCAATACATTTTGAGTGTTGCTTTTTTTATTTGTATCAAAAGACTAAATTGTAATATCAACTATAAAACTAAGTCTTTGGTTCGAAAAATGGATATTCTCTTGCAGCAAGAAATTCTTTTTTTAGCAATTCTTCTTCCGATGAAGACATCTGATTATCTACAATTTCTTCGATATGATCTACACAAAATGCAAAGTTTCGGAAGTCTCCAGGTGGAATAATAACATCGGCACCTGCTTTAAAAGTATATTTAAGCGCTGAGATTCCCAAATCTTTATCACTTACATCAATAGGTTTAACCCATGACTTAGGATATTGATTGCGCTCATCACCATCAATCCATTTGCGATGAGCAAGTCCCTTTATTGCAATAACTCCCACGCCTCGGCGTTTGGCATCGTTTGCAACACCCGAACCCCAACCATCACGCATATCCATTAGCCAATTTAATGGAAACATTACAGTATCGAAATCATACATTGACATGGCACGCAGTGCTTGTGTTTGAGAATGTGCCGAGAATCCAACTTTACGGATCCGACCCCGTTGTTTTTCTTTTTGTATCATTTCCATTACACCATTACTACCAAAAGCCTTGTCTACATCCTCAACGGTTGTTAGACTGTGCAACTGATACACATCAAAATAGTCAGTATGAAGCAAACGCAATGATTCTTCAAATTCTTTTTCTGCATCTTCTCTATTTCTTTGCGTTGTTTTAGATGCCAAATATATATCTTTTCTAAAGGGTTTTATAGAGTTACCCACTTTCTCTTGTGCATCTCCGTAAGTTGGTGCAACATCAAAATAATTAACACCTCTATCGCGTGCCCATGCTACATAATTATTGGAAGCATCTTGTCCATCGCGCATAGAAACAATTCCACCATATACTACAGGAAAAACATCAAAACCTGTTTTTCCAAGCTTCCTCGTAATTGTCTTTTCCTTATATACCTGAGGTGCTTTATCAATAGCACTCGAAATTTTATTAGATGTTCCAAGGGCAATAGCCCCTACCATACTCCGTTTAATAAATTCTCTCTTATCCATTTTTGAAATAGTTTACGCTTAGTTTTACTTCTTTGCAATTCGGTACAATCGACCTTCGTCGGTCACTGCATATAGAGCTCCATCATTGCCCATTTCTACATCTCGAAATCTTTGCTTCTCATTTTCAAGCAAACGCTCCTCTCCCACTACTTTATTGTCTTTAATGACAATTCGAGCAATATGTTTGCTACTTAAACCTCCAATAAATAGATTGTTTTTCCATTCAGATATGACATCAGAACTATAAAAAGTCATTCCGCTTGGCGAAAGTACAGGATCCCAATAGTAAACAGGTTGCTCCATTCCTTCTTTTTGAGTCAATCCGTCTCCAACCTTAGCGCCACTGTACTCTATGCCATAGCCAATAGTAGGCCAGCCATAATTCTTACCTGCTTCAATCAGATTAAGCTCGTCACCCCCTCTTGGACCCATTTCACTTGCCCATAAGTCACCCGTTTCTGGATGAATGTCAAGTCCTTGAACATTTCTATGCCCATATGAATATATTTCAGGTAATGCATCTGTAGTATTAATAAATGGATTTCCTGTTACGGGTTTCCCTTCGGTAGTAATATGTACAACCTTACCATATCCATTATTCAAGTATTGAGCATTTGGTCTTGTTTTCATATCCGATCGTTCACCTGTCGACGCAAATATATTTCCATTATTATCAAATACAAGACGACTCCCAAAGTGCATACTATTATCGTAATAGGGAATGGCTCTGAAAATAACGCTGAAATTTTCGATCTTACTTTCATCGACTGAAAGCTTGCCCTTTCCTACCGCAGTGAGCGATCCCTCTGGATTTCTTTCAGCAAATGTGAAATAGAGCATACGGCTTGACTCAAAATCGGGTGCTGGTGCAACATCTAACAATCCTCCTTGTTTGCGGTTGTCCACTTCTGGAAAACCTCTAATTGCTTTTCCAATTGCACCTGTGGTTGAAACAATCCGTAAAGCTCCTGCTTTTTCTGTAATTACCAATCTACCGTCAGGCAACGCAGCTACTGCCCATGGGCTGGATAATCCTTCAGCTATGACGCTCACTTCATAAGGAGTCTTTGTTTTAACTCCATTGATGCGCGTTTGTCCTTCAAATGCAGGCTCATAATCTACATTGGCTGGCTTAGTTTCTACTGGTGGATAAATAGTGTCAGTACCGTTTGGATTTTCTACTGGAGTCTCAATATCGTCATTTTTCTTTTTTTCATCGTTTTGTGATTGGCAAGACATTATAAATGTGAGAGCCAAGAGCAAGCTTAGTATTCTTATATGTTTCATGTTGGTTTTCTTTTGGTTTTCTTTATAACGTCTTATAATACAAATGGTTTATGATATAGCCATTTTAGTAAAAGTTTTTTCAAACATTGATTTTCCTCATAAATCAGTGCTATGTGAGTAAGAGTTGTTGATATATCCATCTTATATCTTTGGGTTTATAAGAGAAATAACATTAACTTTCGATTCAATTAAATAGAAAATAATAATGCAATCAGAAAACAAACATGACAAATACGAAGAAGTACTGAAAACTTTCAGCATTCATAAAGCAAGCCTTTTAGCCATTCGAGTACTTGGTGTTTTAGTTATTGTTTTAGGTATACCTTTTATTCTTCTGCACATAAATAAATTCTCAACATATTTTTCAAATTTCAACATGCTTTCTTTTTTAAAAGATGGGGCGTTATTTCTGCTTTTTATCATTATTGGAATTGTGCTTCATGAACTAATTCACGGATTGACTTGGGTGCTTTTCGTAAAAGAAAGATTTCGAGCTATACGATTTGGTATTATGTGGGAATACTTAACCCCTTATTGTCATTGCAACGTACCGCTCAGAGTAAAGCACTACATTGTAGGTGCACTAATGCCTGCAATTATTTTAGGAGTAGTCCCTACTATATATGCTTTCTTCTCAGGAAATATAATATTGTTTTGGTTGGGTATCTATTTTACTGTTGCTGCAAGTGGGGATTTCTTAATAACCTATCTACTTAAAGATGAGAATAGTAACAGCTATGTTGTAGACCACGACTCACTACCGGGATGTACAGTTTATAGATTAAAGTCGGATTTGTAAGCCATATTCATCAAATAATATACTATCTTTGCATTAATATTTTTAACGGGGGTGCCTATCTTATAGGGCTGAGATCAAACCCAATGTACCTGATCCAGATAATGCTGGCGTAGGGAAAACATAAAGCTCCCAAAGCTTTTATTGGTAATTCTCTTATTTTAAACCCCTTTTTTATTTACTAATCGGTGCTTATTTATTATTAGCATCCATAAAATTAATTGTAAAATGAAAAAGGTTTTCTTTTGCGCACTAATAGTGCTAATTTCTTCACATTTTCAGATTTCGGCACAGTTGCAAGCCGATACTTTATCAAATCTTCAATTGGAGGAAGTGATTGTTTCTGCCACTCGTGCAGGGAAAAGCACTCCCATGTCTTACAGCAACATTAATGAGGCTGAATTGAAAAAACAAAACGCTGGGACTAACATTCCCATGGTCTTACAAACACTCCCTTCTTTGGTTTCATTCACAGAAGGGGGAACTGGAGTTGGCAATACCTCATTGAGGATTAGAGGAACAGATGCCACTCGCATCAATGTTACATTGAATGGGATGCCTATTAACAATCCTGAATCTCAAGAGGTGTACTGGGTCAATTTGCCCGATCTTTCCAGTTCGCTTCAAAGCATTCAGGTTCAACGTGGAGTTGGAACATCTACAAATGGCTCTGCTGCATTTGGTGCAAGCATGTCGCTCAAAACTATTGGATCAAGCTCTGATGCTTATGGAGAAACATCAACATCTATTGGAAGTTATGGCACATTCTCTTCCACATTAGCTATAGGCACAGGCCTGCTAAACAATGGTCTTGCTTTTGATGGTCGCTACTCTAAAGTGCTTAGCGATGGATACATTCGTAACGGTAAAGTAGACCATGGAAATTTGTTTTTATCTCTATCTCATTATGGTTCAAAACAACTACTGCGAATCAATTACATCAATGGCATTCAACACACAGGCATCACATGGAATGGTGTTTCACCTGAAGATATTGAAAAATATGGTAGACGTTATAATACAGCAGGAATGTATAAAGATACGGCAGGTAATATTCGTTATTATGACAATGACACAGACAACTATTACTCACATATACTTCAACTTATTTTCACTCGTGAATTAACCGATAAGCTCTCTCTTAATGTAAATTTGAGCTACAATAATGGCTATGGATATTATGAAAACTATCGTTCGGGAAGCGACATGAAGAAAGGTGATAAGTATGAAAGGTATGGTCTTAAAAATCAAATAGTAAATGGTGTTGAATACAAAAGGTCTCAGTTGATTAGACAAAAACTACTTTCTAATGATTTTTACGTTGCCAACTTCTCTTTAAACTATAATTTAAATCCACTTCAACTGGTTTTTGGAGGATTTTGGAGTGATTTCGATGGAAGCCATTACGGAAAATTGCCTTGGGTTAAGTATAACCAAGATATTCCTACCGATTATGAGTGGTACAGAAACGTAGGAAGAAAAAAAGAATTCAACTTTTTCTCGAAAGCAGAATATCAAGTCAATAGTATAGTTTCTCTTTTTGCAGATTTGCAATACAGGTACATCGATTACAGATTTACGGGTACAGACGATGATGTGGCTGATTTAACAAGCAATCATTACTTCAGTTTTTTCAATCCAAAAGCAGGTGTTTTCATCAAACCGAATGATAACAGTCAGTTATATGCCTCTGTTGCAGTAGGAAATCGCGAGCCACTAAGAACAGACTTGAAAGATGGAATTAAATTTGGTGCGAAAAAAGAAATTAAGCCCGAAAGAATGCTTGATTATGAGTTAGGATATCGCTACATCTCAGATGGAGGATTAGTACTTGGTGGAAACTTCTATTATATGGACTACAACAACCAAATGGTGCAAACGGGCAAGCTAAACGATGTGGGATACAAGATTTTAGAAAATGTGAAAGATAGCTACCGAGCCGGAATTGAATTGGAAACACAAATTCCTCTTTCTAATATTTTGCGTGTAGATGCAAATGCAACATTCAGCAAAAACATCATCAAAAACTACACTGCCTATTATGATGTGTATGACTCATCATATGATAAGGTTATACGCCAAGAGAGCGAAAGTATGGATAATACAGACATTTCTTTCTCTCCAAATATTGTTGCAATGGGTAGTTTAACTTACACACCGTTGAAAAGTTTATTTTTCAACATAATGGGTAAGTATGTTGGGAAACAGTATTACGACAATACATCCAATGATGATAACGCTCTATCTGACTATTTTGTGACAAATTTCACGACAGGATATACAGTTACTAAATCAAGATTTGGAGATATCGATTTGCAGTTTATAATCAACAACTTGTTTGATAAAGAATACAATGCCAACGCATGGGTTAGCACAGACAGATTAGAAAATGGTAAATCATATGTTTATAAAGGACTGTTTCCACAAGCAACGCGCAACTTTATGGGACGAATCACTGTTAGATTCTAATAAATAACTTACAATGGATATATTTGAACTAATCGGTGTTGCTGTTGGTCTGCTCTATCTCTACTTAGAATACAAAGCAAATATATGGTTATGGCCTGTAGGTGTGATCATGCCAATAGTGTACATATATATATTTTACGAAAACAAGTTTTATGCTGATATGGGTATTTATATATACTACTTTTTCGCAAGTATATATGGCTGGTATGTATGGACAAGATCGACTAAACAAGCTGATAGAGACAAAATAGCTCATACACCTTATAAATACATTACAAAGCTAATTGCTTTGTTTGCAGTAATATTTGTTGTGATTGCTTTTATCTTGGTTCGATTCACAGATAGTCCAGTACCATATGGCGATAGTTTCACTACCACACTTAGCATATTGGCTATGTGGATGCTTGCTCACAAATATATTGAACAGTGGTGGTTGTGGATTGCAGTGAATGTGGCATCAACTGGATTGTATTTTTGGAAAGGACTTTACCCAACCGCTCTTTTATTTATCGTCTACTCTATCATTCCATTTTTCGGATACTTCAAATGGAAAAAAATGATGGTTGAACAAGAACTGGCGGACAAAGCTTTAGGCTACAACGATTATTGAAAAGTCAATTAAAGTTTTATTTCAACAATGTTCATGTGTTTTTAAAGTAGAGAAGTCAAAGGTAAATATACTTCCAATATAAAAAATATCATACCATTAAAGTTGTGCCCAGCGTGTGGTTAGTCTTTAGATAAAACAATATCTCTATTACGAATCTGTGATTTTAAAATCAAGAATAGATTTTTCGCACAATTGCACTTCGTTTACTCTTTTTGCACCATAGGTCAAGAAGCAGTGCAAATGCAGTCTCTTTTAACCCGAACAGGTGAAGTAGTTCTGAAAAAGCAGAAGGACTTTACCTGAATAGGTTTTTTCATTCTGCATTTGCAGAGCGATAAAACCTACATAGGTGAAGTAGTGTTGCAATTGCAGAGGCATTTAACCTGAGCAGGTGAAATAGCGTTGCAAATGCAGAACAATCTCACCTACTTGTCAAAACGAGTAACAACAACATCAAAACTCCAAATAACTGTTGAAAAAATTATATACAAATAGTGCAAATAGACACCAAGAACAGATTTAAATGCTTGATGAATGTGTGCAAGAAGTTAATCCCAACTCAAAATTACCTTACCACTTTCACCGCTTGCCATTACATCAAATCCTTTTTGAAAATCATCAACATGGTATCTATGTGTGATTATAGGTGACAAGTCAATTCCTGAAACCAGCATTTGCTCCATCTTGTACCAAGTATCCCACATTTCTCGTCCGTAAATCCCTTTCAGAGTTAATGCTTTAAAGATAATTGCATTCCAATCTACGGTAGTTGTGTTTGGAAGAATACCAAGCAAAGAAATTTTAGAACCATTGTACATGTTTGCAATCATATCATTGAAAGCTTGCGGTGAGCCAGACATTTCAAGACCAACATCAAAGCCACGCATTCCAAGTTTTTCTACAGCTTGTTCAATGGTTTCTCCTTTCGATGGATTAATCGTAACAGTTGCACCCATTTTGCGAGCAATGTCAAGACGATATTCGCTTATATCACTAACAACAATATAGCGGGCGCCTGCAAACTTGCAAATAGCAGTTGCCATGCTTCCTATCAAACCTGCACCTGTTATTAAAACATCTTCACCAATCAAGGGAAACGAAAGTGCAGTGTGTGTGGCATTTCCAAAAGGATCCATTATGGTTGCCATTTCATCTGAAATACGTTTATCAAGTTTCACAACGTTTTCAGCAGGAAGTGATAAGTACTCAGCAAAACATCCATCACGATTAACACCTACTCCTATAGTGTTTTCACAAACATGCAGTTTGCCCCGACGGCAATTACGGCAATGTCCACAGGCAATGTGTCCT
The DNA here is from genome assembly GCA_002364735.1 of Bacteroidales bacterium UBA3143. Classification (GTDB taxonomy): domain Bacteria; phylum Bacteroidota; class Bacteroidia; order Bacteroidales; family Dysgonomonadaceae; genus UBA2632. The sequence goes on along the minus strand of DEZB01000071.1, from coordinate 60,560 downwards.
TCTCCTGTAACTCTTTCACCAATCTCTAAATTCTTTACACCGCTACCCATTGCTTCAATCACACCTAGATACTCATGCCCAATGGTCATGGGTGTTTTTATAGTCTTTTGCGACCATGCATCCCAATTATAAATGTGTAAGTCGGTCCCACAAATAGCTGTTTTCTTTATTTTAATCAACACATCGTTTACTCCGTATTCAGGAACTGGAACATCTTGCATCCAAAGACCTTTCTCAGGACGTAATTTTACTAAAGCTTTCATGTTTTTGTTTGTATGAGTTTAAATTACATTTAATTTCTTTCCTACTTTAATGAAAGCTTTAATAGCTTTATCAAGATGCTCGCGCTCGTGGCCAGCAGAAAGTTGTACACGGATACGTGCTTCGTTTTGTGGCACCACAGGGTAATAAAACCCTATTACATAAATACCTTCTTCCAGAAGCTCTGCTGCAAACTCTTGAGATAGTTTTGCATCATATAGCATCACGGCACAAATAGCAGATTGAGTTGGCTTAATATCAAATTTAGCTTCTTTCATCTTTGCAACAAAATAATCTACGTTTTCATGCAGTTTGTCTTGCAGTGTATTTTCATTCTGCAACATATTGAATGCTTCGATTCCTGCAGCTGCCACAACTGGCGGTATAGAATTTGAGAAAAGATAGGGACGTGAACGTTGACGCAACATATCGATAATCTCTTTGTGCCCTGTAGTGAAACCACCAATTGCACCACCAAAAGCTTTACCAAGTGTTCCTGTAATCATATCTGCTTTACCAAAGCAGTTATACTCTTCAGTAACCCCACGACCTGTCTTACCAACTACTCCAGCTGAGTGACTCTCATCAATCATAACCAAGGCATCATACTTATCAGCAAGTATCATTATTTTATCCATTGGTGCAGCATTTCCATCCATCGAAAATACACCATCGGTTACAATAATTCTGAATCGTTGCTCTTGCGCTTCAATCAATTTTGCTTCCAAGTCAACCATATCGGCATTGGCATATCTGTAGCGTTTTGCTTTACAAAGACGCACACCATCAATAATGGACGCATGATTCAATTCGTCTGAAATAATTGCATCTTCAGCTGTAAATAGTGGTTCAAATGCACCACCATTAGCATCGTAGCATGAAGCATAAAGAATGGTATCTTCAGTTCCAAAGAACTTGCTGATTGTATGTTCCAACTCTTTATGTAGATCTTGTGTACCACAAATAAATCGTACAGATGACATACCATAACCACGTTCATCCAATGCTTTTTTTGCAGCAGCAATCAGTTTAGAGTTGTTTGACAGACCCAAGTAATTATTCGCACAGAAGTTGAGCACTTCTTGTCCTGATTTAACTTTAATCTCTGCCTTTTGTGGAGAAACTATAATTCTTTCTTCTTTAAAAAGACCAGCATTCTTAATTTCCAATAATTCCTTTTGTAGGTGTTGTTGTATTTTTCCGTACATATTATTTGTTTTTATGTGTTTAATACTCAGTTTCACTCAATAGATTATTTCAACGTTGTTTAAAGTATATAGAATGAGTGTGTTCTAATTTAATTATTTATGGATTCTTCAACAAGAGTAATCGGTAAGTTCTTTTTTGATTTCAAGCCCAAGTCCTTTAGCTTTTCAGCTTGTCCAATAAGATTGCCACGTCCTTTACTCAATTGTCCAAAAGCTGTTTCATAGGTAGATTGTGCACGATTAAGTTGATCTCCAACTGTTGTAAACGACTCAACAAAATTAACGAGTTTATCATACAGCGCGGCGCCTCTTTCAGCTATTTCTTGTGCATTTCGGTTTTGATATTCTCTCTTCCATAAATCTTCTATTAATTTTAAGGCAGCTATCAAATTTGTGGGACTTATAAGCAATATCTTCTTATCGTAAGCATAATGCCACATATCTGGATCGTTTTGCAATGCAAGCAAATAGGCTGGTTCATTGGGGACAAACATCATCACAAAATCTAATGATGTTGCATAGTCTTGGTAGTTCTTTTTACTTAAATCATCTATATGTCTACGCATAGAACGTAGGTGCTCTCTTAAATGAGACTTTTGTTCTTCTCCATTGTTGCATGAAGCATAGCGAGTATATGAAGAAAGAGAAACTTTTGAATCGACAATTACTTTTCTATCATCTGGGTAAGCAATAATTACATCGGGCTGCATGCGGTTGCCTTGTTCATTTACGAGGTAGCTTCCGCCATTATCTTTTAAATATTCCTGAACAAAATACTCCCTATTGATGACTAACCCTGATTTTTCAAGAATATTTTCAAGAATCATTTGTCCCCAATCACCTTGAGTTTTAGAACTGCCAGTAAGTGCATTCGTCAAGTTATTTGCCTCTTCACTCAATCGTGTGTTCAATACTTGCAGTTTTTTCAACTCTTCACCCAACGAGAAACGTTCTTTTGCTTCAGTGATATATACCTCTTCAACCTTTCTCCTAAACAAATCGATATTTTCGCCCAGAGGTTTAAGTATTCCACTTAAATTGTCTTGATTGAGTTTGGTGAACTTGTTAGACTTTTCATCCAATATTTTAGAGGCAATGTTTTCGAATTCCAGATTGAATTGTTTATGCAGTTCTTGAATTTCTATTTTTTGAGTGTCCAACTTTTCGTTTAACGACTGATTGTTGGCAGACAAAGAGGCTGCTGTTTTATTTAATTCATTGAACTCTTCTGTTTTTGTTCTTAGGTCAGTTTTTAAAACTCTTAAATCATCTTCTTGTTTTTTATTGGCCTCATTGGCAGCCGTTAGGTTGGCTGAAAGTGTAGATATTGTTCGTTGATGCGATTGTATCTCTTTGCTTAAATCTTTTATCTGATCTTTATAATTACCTATCTCTATATCTAATCCATGTAGATTTTGTTGCAAAGAAATCGTTTTTTGTTTTTCAACTTCTAAGTCAGTTTGAAGTAAATTTGACTGTTTGGTAGCATAATCAAATTCACTTTTCGAAATCATTTTCAGCCTAATCAATAGCGACGATATAACCCATGAAATAGCACCGCCAATAACTAATCCAATAACAACAAAAACTACATTCATTCCTATTTAAGTTTTTTCAGAACATGCCCCATTTTGCTCTTTTTAGTTTCCATGTAGAATTCATTATAATGGTTTGTAGCAACTTCAAGCGGAATATTTTCAGTCACCTTCAATCCATATGATTCTAAACCAATTCTTTTAACAGGATTATTGGTTAATAACCTCATGCTGGAAACCCCTAAACTTCTAAGTATTTGCGCACCTACTCCGTAGTCACGCTCATCAGCTTTATAACCAAGGTGAAGATTTGCATCTACTGTGTCGTAACCTTCTTCTTGCAATTTGTATGCAGCCACTTTTGCCATTAACCCAATACCACGACCTTCTTGATTTAAATATACAAGAACACCTTTACCTTCTTTTTCAATCATTTCTAACGCCTTGTGTAGTTGCTCGCCACACTCACAACGTTTAGATCCAAATATATCTCCTGTGAGACATGATGAATGCATCCTTACCAAAACAGATTCATCTTCAGTCCACTCACCTTTAATAAGGGCTACGTGTTCTTGTCCTGTAGAAGTTTGTAAAAATGGAATTAAATGAAAATCTCCATAGTGAGTTGGCAATAACACCTCTTCTCCTTGTTCAATAAGAGATTCTTTTTCTAAAAGATACTTTATTAAACCAGCTACAGATATAATTTTCAGATCAAACTTTTTAGCCATCTCCATTAGTTCCGGAAGACGAGCCATTGAGCCATCCTCTTTTTTAATTTCGGCCAAAGCTCCTGCTGGATATAGTCCTGCCAGTCGTGCCAAATCTATTGTTGCTTCAGTATGACCTGCTCGTCTTAATACTCCACGAGTTTGTGCGCGAAGCGGAAATATGTGACCTGGACGTCCAAAGTCTTCAGGTTTTGTTTCTTCACGAGCAAGCGCCAAAATAGTCTGAGCTCTATCATATGCTGATATTCCCGTTGTACAACCATGTGTAAGTAGGTCTATAGAAACAGTAAAAGGCGTGGCATGAACCGATGTGTTATTTGATACCATCATTGGCAAATCAAGTTCTTCACTTCGCTCTGTAGTGATTGGGGCACAAATTAGTCCGCGCGCATAAGTCTCCATAAAGTTTATTTTCTCAGGAGTAATGCTCTCAGCAGCAATAATCAAATCGCCCTCATTCTCACGATCCTCATCGTCAACTACAATAACGAAGTTGCCTTTTCTAATTTCTTCAATTGCATCTTCAATTGAATCAAGTATAATTTCTTGCATAATATATTGTAACAAAATTTTAGATCAAAACAATTAGTTTGTTTATAATCTTTCAATTATTAATTGTAATTCATTGTTTAGTCTTTTCACTTTGAGTAAATCTTTGTTTAATCGTTTTTCGAAAAGAACTGAAATAAGCCTAACGATTATTCCAACTGGAATAAAATAGGCAAATAATTTGGCACCTGTTGAAGCTGGTGCAAATGGTCGCTGATTAGATATCAATACGGGATACTCTTCTGCTTTATTCAGAATATCGGTATATGATGAGTTAGCTAATGAGTTTATTGTTGTTTCAAGCTCATTTTTTATAATTGTGAATTGGTTGTCATATTCTTTATTGAACCAATACATCTTATATCCCATATTTTTGAATCGAGTTAAGTATGTATCAATCTCATTGTTCAATAGGTTTGTTTTCTCAGTTATTTCCTCATAATCAGGTGTTGCTATTATAACATCTTTCAGCTGATAATGTCTTTTCTCTCTAATGAAAAACAGTTTTTTAAAGAAACTAAGATATGCTTCTGCATTTAAGATTACAGAATCATTCATAGCCTTGTAAGTTAGGAACACGCCCAAAGGAAAAAGAATAAAAGAGCTGAACCACATACCTACCCAGTGTATCCAAACACCATCGCGCGTCATTTTATATCCTACATTATTAAATATGTAATAGATTATGAAAAGAATAACGGATACTACTATGGGCATGCCCAAACCACCTTTACGAATGATGGAGCCTAAAGGAGCACCTATAAAAAAGAATATAAAACAGGCAAAAGACAATGTAAACTTTTGATGCCACTCTACCCAATTCCTATTGATTGTTTTTTGAGTGGCTACTTTTGACATAGATCGAAATAGAAACTCATTAGAGTTATTTTCAGCTTTTGAACTTGCATTGCGTACAATAGAAGATTGAACATCCAGTGCTTTATTATCGAAAACAGAATCAACAGGCGCAATCTCGACCTCCTGTGCAAGGTTTACAATTGAGTCCATATTATCATTATATGTGTTCCTGAAAGACAAATGTGAATAGCTTTTCATCTGTCGTCTGTCAACCACATTCATACTATCCACTCTCAAATTCATAGAGTCTATCGAGAGCTTTAGTTCTGCCAGATTTTTAGACACATGACTCGAACCAGCATTTTCTTCCAATGCACTATCTTCCATCCTATTAAAGTTGGCATCAAAAGGAATCATCATTTGCTTTCTCTTAAAATCCTCACGACTATAAGGCACAAACTCAGTTGATTTATTGACTGATCCAACATTATCACTTTGAAAGTTCTGAAATTGTTGCCCATGATGCATTGTGAAAACTAATGACAACTTATCTTCAGACAATTTCATTGATGCAGAATCGCAAACAATAACTGCCATGCTATTAAAACCTTTCGAAACATCGTAAATCATTACATCATAGAGCATACCAGTTTTACGGTTTTTTTTATCTACAAAGATGTTATAGTTTTCGATGTCTTTATAAAAGACTCCTTCGGGAATGTCTAATTCAGGAGATTTTTGACGGATTGAAATTAAAAGAGAAAAAAACTTCACTTGTATTTTGGGCATGGCATAATTCTGAAAGAAGAACGCCCCAATGCTAATAAAAATGATAAGGAAAATAAGCGGTTTCATTGTTTTGAGCAATGGAACACCAGCCGACTTTATGGCCAATAGCTCAAGACGTTCGCCTAAATTACCAAAAACCATTATGGATGCAAGCAATATAGACAAGGGTAGAGCCAATGGTATAAGGTTTAGAGAGGCATACAAAAACATTTCGCCCAAAACCTTCATGTCCAAACCTTTTCCAACCATGTCCTCGATGTGTTTCCAAAGAAACTGCATCAGCACTAAAAACAGGCAGATAACAAATGTCATTGAAAACAATGGCAAGAAAGACTGTAATATAAAGCTATATAATCTTTTTAAATGGAAATTTTTCTTCATCAATACCTCAGCAACATCAGTTAATATAGTAATGCAAAGATAGCAATTTCGTTGGTAGTAAAATGGTTTTAATCGTAAAGTAATTAAATATATCGGTGAAGAAATAGACTCTTTATTGGTGTAAGTTCAAAGCATATCCAAGTTTTGAGTATTTAAATACCAAGCCTTCTCTTCAGTTGGTCTATTTGGGAATGCCATAACTGAATGGCATCTTCCTTATCCAACGAGCTGGCAAAGTCTGTAATTTCCAAAGCCATATCGCCCGTAAGATCCAGTTTATGAAGTTTAAATTCGAAATAGTTATTAATTTTGTCTTCTAATAGCCAGTTGTAACGCACATGAAACAATGATTTGTTCATTACTCTTTCAGCATTCAAAGCTTTTTTGTCCCAAATAAAAGTGAAAAGTGTTTTATCGTGCAACAATACTTTATCTGCAAACCATTCTTCTAAAGCAGTAGGTTCTGTCAGCATGCGCCAGAGACTTCGTTGAGATGCATTTCCCAATACAAACTCAATATTATATCTTTCTTTCTCCATACAATTAATGATGGTGTTAAATTTATTGATTTACAAGATACAATTATTTTTATATCTTATGATACAACAAATTATATTTAACTTATACCGAACTTGATGGTTTTATGCATTCAATCGGTATATCAGTGCATTATTTGTATGTCAACACTTACTTTTAGATCTTTCATGCAAACAAAACGGTCAATCTTATGAAAAAAGATTGACCGTTTCTTTATCTCAACTCTGATTGAGTGTCTTAGGATGGTTTGTACTCAACAAAAGCTTCAATAGCTTCATATGATGCCAATCCTAATTTCCAATATAGCTCAGCTGTTGCTTTGTTTCTATCTTCAGAGCGTTGCCAAAACAAGCGTTCGTCGTTCCCGAGGAATGGCGCATTCTCCATTTGAGATTGATGTTTCAGGATAGAGTTTCTCTTTTGACGAAGTTCTTCGGGTGAAAGCGGTACTGCCATTTCTATATGATCTATTTCCCATTCCATCCATGCTCCTCTATACATCCAAATACGACAATCTTTCATCCAATCATCTTCTTTCATAATATCCACTGCTGCAAATATTGCATCCAGGCAGACCTTGTGCGTGCCATGAGGATCGGCCAAGTCTCCTGCAACATACATTTGATGTGGTTTAATGGTAAGTATAAAATCTTTTACAATATTTACATCAACTTCTGAAATAGGTGATTTCTGCACCCTACCTGTTTCATAAAATGGTAGGTCAAGAAAATGCACATTCTCATTTGGAATACCAACATAGCGCGTAGCAGTTCTTGCTTCTTCTCTTCTAATACGCGATTTGATAAATAGAATATCAGGAGTATCTAAATCTTCTTTCGTTTTCTCGTGCATCAAATAATGCAAAATGTTTTTATATTTATCTCTAAGTTCTGTGTTATCAGGATCATATTTTTTTCGAACACTGTTGATGAAAGAGATGTAACGGATCACTTCTTCATCGCTTACTGCAATGTTACCTGAAGTTTGATACGCAACGTGTACTTCGTGACCTTGATTAACCAATCGTTGGAAAGTACCACCCATAGAAATAACATCATCATCGGGATGTGGGCTAAATATAATTACTCTCTTGGGATATGGAGTTGCCCTTTCTGGGCGATTGGTGTCGTCAGCATCTGGTTTGCCTCCTGGCCATCCAGTAATAGTATGCTGTAGGTCGTTGAATATTTTAATGTTTACATTATAAGCAGATCCATACAGAGCAAGTAGCTCGCTCAATCCATTTTCATTGTAATCCTTATTGGTTAGTTTAAGGATGGGTTTGTCAACTTTGAGACACAGCCAAACTATAGCACGTCGAATTAACATGTTATGCCAATCGCAACTTGTTACAAGCCATGGATAACTAATTCGAGTTAAGCTATCGGCTGCAGAAAGATCAACATAAACCTTTACATTTTCGTGTGTTTGCAACATAGATGCAGGAACTGAGTCTGTAACTGGGCCCTCAACCATTATCTGAACACTCTCAGCCTTTTGTTCTCCCCAGGCTATTAATGCTATTTTTTCAGCTTCAAGCATATCAGAAAGCCCCATTGTAATGGCACTTAAAGGAACTTTATCTTTTGTTCCAAATATTGTAGCCGCATCATTAATAGAGTCTCCATCGAGAACAACCAAACGTGTTTTTGAATAAATGTTACTACCTGGCATATTAAAACCAATGTTGCCCTTGCTACCAAGACCCAAAAGGAGGTAGTCTAATCCATTGAATTTTTCTAAATCGGCTTCAAACTTTTCATACGACTCAATAATGTCGTCTTTTTCCACCATCACATTGGGTGAATAGATATTCTCGGGCAAAACGTCAATTTCATCCAAGAAGGATTCTTTAAGAAAATGAAGGTTGCTATTGGCTTCGTCAGTTAAGGGATAATATTCGTAAGTGTTAAAGACAACCATGTTCTTAAAACTCACGTTGTCCTCTTTGTGTTTACGAATCAATTCTTTGTAAACGCTTTGAGGCGAAACACCACCTGGCAGTCCTAAAACAAAAGGTAGACCTTTCTTTTGCTTTTCCAACATTGCCTGAATTATTTCATTGGCAACTTTAGAAGAACCTTTCTCGATACTTTCAAAAATACGTGTAGGTATTTTCTCGTAACGCGTTAATGCTGACTCTTCAAATGCATTTGCTGGACGGTAATACCTTTGCGGTATCCGTTCTAAGGAAATCTGTGAACTTAAATCTAATCTCATAATATATGGATGTTTATTATTATTACTTATATCATCAGTTTCAGTTGTAGTGCTTTATTGTTTACCTTTCTTTTATCACAAACAAATTTGTAGAAGAAGATTAAAAAAACTTTCTCACTTAGCTTCTCACAAAGATAAACAATTTAATTAAATATTGCCCGATATAATAATACTTAAGACTGCGTGACTTTAGTTCTTGTAATACGTGAATAAATAATCAATGCTATTGCAGAAATTGCACCAATACCTACAAAGTAATACCATATATAATGTGCATTTGCAGTGGCCAATGCGTAGGAGGTTTGGTCAACTATGCCATTGGCATCCATAAACAGGCGGGGGTCGGGACAATATTTTTCCAACAAGAACCCCGACAGACCAAAAGCAAATAAAAATGAGAAGAACGAATGCAAGTGGCTAAAGCCTAAATACAATCCTTCTTCCCCAGCTGGTGCTTGTAGCGAAAAATATTCCAAATAACGAGGAGAAATGAAACATTCTGCAAGTGCTTGCATACCAATACCAATAATCATCATGAAGGCTACTGGATGCATACCCAAAATGGAGGGAAGATCTATTTGATTGCCAAACGACATGACCAATGCAGAGAACGGGATGATAAACATACCAATCAGCATGGAATTGAGCGCGGATCGATTACGCATAAAAGAAGTAACAAAGTTAACGGAAATAAACACAACCAATGGATTAACATTGGCATACCACCCTGGTGAAGCTCCTTCGCCAATTAAACGAATCACATACTTGGGCATAGTGGCGTACATTTGGCTTTGTATCATCCAGAAACCACTGATGATAATCATAAGCATCATCAATCTACCATTGGAAGCAACCTTCAACATGGAGCGACCAATTTCAACAAAGCTTTTGCCTTGACCTTCAGTCTTGGTTGACTTGTAGAAAAAGATAACCAATACCAATGCGGCAAAAGTCATAAAGGCTGAAAAATAGTTCAGGTAAACCAAACCTTGATCACCCATACTTCTACGAAGTGGGTCAACAACTGTTTTGCCAATAAATGCTCCTATGTTCACCATCATGTAAAAGATGGCATAACCTTTGGCGCGATTCTCTGAAGTGGTTTCGCGGGCAATAGTGCCCGATATGACGGCTTTGATAAATGCACCGCCAATTATCACAAACACCAATACGGGGGCTATTGACCATCGAAGCCAACTCTCATTAAGGCCTGTGAAGGTGGTAGTCATACCATAATTGACCAAGCCTGCGCTTTCCAACAACGTGGGCAGCAGTCCCAATCCACCATAGCCAATCGTGAGAAGGAAAAAAGCCAAGATAATGGCCGACCTAAACCCAATACGATCTGCATAAGCACCCGCAAAAGTAGGCAACAGATAAAGCGATGCTGAAAAGACACCTGCAATAACTCCCGCTTCTATGTCGGAGAAGCCCCAAACGTTAGACAGGTAAAGGGTGATAACTATAAAGACGGCGTAGTAGGCCAATCGTTCAAGCAGCTCTACAATGTTGGCTGTCCAAAATGCTTTTGAGTATTTAATCATTGTTTCAATTATGAAATTTGTTTAGGATTTGATTGAAATTCGGGCAAAGATAATAAAATAAAGCAGTAGGATTGCCTGTTTTCAAAGTCGCTTTTCGCAAAGTGTATTCGAACCAAACAAAACTATTTTGAGACTATGCCAACAACATTAATCCATTTCAATAACCGTTATGCCCGAGCCACCCAATTGCACATGTTCGTCACGATAGTTCTTCACCCCATTGACAGTACCCAGATATTCTCGAATAACTTGGCGCAAAGCGCCCGTGCCAGTGCCATGCAATATGCGCACACGTGCTATTCCAACCTGAGTAGCATCATCAATAAAATACATCACCGCTTGCAAAGCTTCATCTACCCGCATGCCTCGCACATCAATCTCTTGTTTGAAATCGAGCTTCTTGTTGTAGGTATTATCTGAGGCTGATTGGTTGTGAAACTTTCTATTCGGATCTTCTTTTTTGAGCTGGTTTTTGCTCACACGCTCCAGTTTATCCAAGTCGATGGTTGTTTTGATCATTCCAAAGGCGACAGTGGCCTTTTTACCACTCACTTCCAACACTTCGCCTCCCGATGTTTGCCCTATCAATCGAACGGAGTCGCCCACTTGCAAGGGTGCTTCATTGGTGGTGGGTTTGCTAACTACTTTTGCACGCTTTTTTCTAATCTTTGGTGCTTTTTCTTCTTTTTGCACCACCTTTGTTTTAAATTCGCTCAACGATTCCCGTGCCTGCTTGGTGCGCTCTTTGTCGGCTTGCGATTCTCGAATCTCACGAATGGTGTTTTCGATCCGCGCATTGGTGTCAGACAACAATCGCTGTGCCTCTTCTTTGGCTTTTGCCAGTATTTCTTTTTTCTGCTTATTAATATCTTCAAGATTGGTTTCATAGTTGGTAGTCAATTGCTCCAACTTGTTGCGTTCGCGCCTAATTTCGTCTCGCTTGCGCGACCAGTAACGCTTGTCGCGTGAGATGTCTTGCAAATATTTGTCCATATTAATGTAGTCACCCCCTACTTTCTCCGATGCATGGGCAATTACCTCTTCGGGCAAGCCGATTTTGCGCGCAATTTCAACAGCAAACGAACTGCCTGGATTGCCAATTGACAGAGTAAACAGCGGTTGCATCAAATGGCGGTCATAAAGCATTGCACCATTAATGACACCTTCGTTCTCGTTGGCAAAATGCTTCAAGTTTTGATAGTGTGTGGTGATAACGCCAAACGATTTTTGATCGTTGTAACGCTCCAACAATGCCTCGGCAATGGCTGCGCCAATTTCGGGCTCGGTGCCACTACCAAATTCATCAATCAGTAGCAGCGATTTGGGGTTACAGTTCTTCACAAAGAACTTCATGTTCAACAAATGCGAACTGTAAGTGGAAAGGTCGTCTTCGATGGATTGCTCGTCGCCAATATCAATAAAGATATCATCGAAAATGCCCACATGGGAGTTCTCTCTGATGGGAATCAACAGGCCACATTGCACCATATATTGAAGCAATCCCACTGTTTTCAAGCAAACCGATTTGCCTCCCGCATTTGGTCCCGAGATAATGAGTATTCTGTTTTCGCCTTCAAGTGTAATGTCAAGCGGAACTACCTTTCGGTTGTGTTTGGTGAGTGCCAGAAACAACAAAGGATGATAGGCATGCACCCAGTCTATCTGCTGCTTGTTGTCGATGGAGGGGTTGATGCCATTTATTTGCAATGCAAACTTGGCTTTGGCGCGGATGAAGTCGATTTGAGCCAAAAAGTCGTACGATTCCAACAGATCAGGCAAGAAAGGGCGTAGGTAATCGCTAAAGGCAGTCAATATTTTTATGATTTCCCTGCGTTCATCATTCTCCAACTCCCTCACCCTATTGTTGGCCTCTACCACTTCGCTGGGTTCAATAAAAACCGTTTTGCCCGATGCCGATTCGTCATGCACAATTCCCTTTATCTTCCGCTTGAACGCTGGGTTCACTGGTATCACCAATCGTCCGTCACGCATCGAGGGGGTAATATCTTTGTCAACGTAACCTTCGGCTTGCGCTTTACGCAAAATGGTGTGGAGGTTCTTGGAAATGCTGTTAATTGCATTAGCCAATTGTCGACGAATGTCAGCCAATTGTGGCGAAGCATTGTCCTTAATCTGCCCAAAAGCATCAACTATGGCGTCAATGCGTTTGGTTACTTCTGGATAGACAACCACATTTTCGGTCAACAACATCAGATTGGGATAGGCAGCATCCGACTCGTCACCTTTGCGCAGAAACGCCACAATAGAATTGATTGTTTGTAACGAGCGTTTGAGTTGAAACATCACGGGCGTGTCAATCCATGTACCAACTACACGAATGCGGTGCAACATGGGGCGCACATCGTAGAAATGATCTGAGGGAAACGCATCTTCTTCTTGCAAAATATGGACAAACTCGTCCGTTTGATTCAGTTGCAATTGTATGTCGTCAAAAGAATTAGAAAACTGCATCTCATCTACCTTCTCTTTTCCAAGCGGACTGAGACAAGCTGCGTTAATCAGTTCTCTGATTTTGTAAAACTCTATTTTATGTTCGAAGTTATTGGGATAAATCACGGAGGTTGGTTTGAATTTAAATTGATTTTAGATAAACGAAGCTCACTTTTTGTTCGTGCGCATTTGCAATGCGTGTGTCGCTTTAACGAAATGCTTTTTTCAACTCTATTTTGCTTTGCAAACACACTGTTTACAAAACCGCGCATGCGATTTGCAACCACAAAAGTACATTAATTATCAGAATTAATGATACTCTTTGCATAGTGTTAACGGCAAGACTTTACGGATTGATGTTTTTTATTTTATAAATGGAAACACTATCTTTGAAAACAAATTTAATATTACATTTTACTTATGAAGAATTATCCTCTACTCCTACTCCTACTCCTATTCCTTTACACATCTTCCGTCCCCCTTTTTGCGGCAAAGGTTGATACAGTGCAAACCTTTAGCAAAGTAATGAACAAAGAAATACCTGCTGTGATAATTACCCCCGATGCGTACAACAAGGAAACAAATTTCCCTGTTGTTTATCTCTTGCACGGCTACAGTGCAGACTATGGTGGGTATGTTGACTTTTCTGATGTGACTGGCATGGCAGACCAATACAATTTTATTGTTGTTTGTCCTGATGGAAACTACTCAAGTTGGTACTACGACAGCCCCATGGATAGTACTTCGCGCTATGAAACGTATGTTGCACAAGAGTTGGTGGAATGGGTGGATAATCACTACAAAACAAACCCCAACCGTGAGTCGCGCGCCATAAGCGGACTCAGCATGGGCGGTCATGGTGCGCTCTATTTGGCGTTCCGTCATCAAAATACATTTGGCGCTTGTGGCAGCATGAGTGGCGGGGTAGACATTCGACCATTTCCTGACAGTTGGGAGATAAAAAAACATTTGGGTGAGCAGCGTATTCATCCAGATAATTGGAATAAACATACCATCATGGGCATGTTACATTTGCTTACGCCGAATGTGTTGGCAATAAGCATTGATTGTGGTATCAATGATTTCTTTTACGATGCAAATGTGCGACTGCACGATGAACTGATCTATAGAAAGATTCCACATACCTTTATTTCACGTCCAGGTTCTCACAACACTGACTTTTGGAAGACCTCTGTGAAGTATCATTCACTCTTTTTTGCTGATTTTTTCAGTAAATCAAAAACGAAATAGTGCTATTTTATGATTAAAAGAGGAGACTCAAGGGTAAGGAAGTACTAAAACGCAATAAAAAGCAAAAAAAGTAATATCTTTCTTTGCTTCTTGACGCTCAAAAGCGTTCAAAGTATAAAATTATAGTGCTTCCAAACACTGGGTAGAGTGTAAAGTTGAAACAAAAATGCTTTCTACCAACAAAAGGTGCTATGCATACTCACAAAGCCCATTTTGTTGACAGAAAGCAAATTCAATTTAGTTTCCTATCGCTTTACTTATATCGGAAAAGCGGGATTATTGTCATAATCTCCAGGAGCTGGCATCTTGGCTCTTCTCCAAGTTTCGTTCACTTGCCTCTTATAGTCGTGACCGCGTTTATCTTTTTCAATCCAGAATGATTTTTCTAAGTGATCAGCGTCTAACTTATAATCGATTCTGTTGGAAACACCAACAAGCGATTTATTCATGTGATGCGAAATCACTTCAAGATACTCATATGATGAGTCAACTAAAATAACTCCCTGGCTTGTGATAAATGCACCTCCATCCATATACACAAATATCGTGTACGAAGCATCAGTATTGATTATCATAAAAGTGCCAAGACACGTATCTTGCTCCTTGCTCTCATCATCCAAGACAACTCCTTCCAAAGACCAAACACCAACGAATGGCTCAATAGAGTTTTTCCATTTACTGATGGTAGCACTCTCCAACCCCATTGGTGGCACAGGGCTTTCATTCGATTTCACTGCTTTGGTATCATTATTTTGGGCAATTGCTCCACCACTCACTACCATACTAATGATAAAACATAGACAAATGGCTAATCTTTTCATATCGCTTTTTATTAATTGGGTTTGAACTAAAACAACAGATGAGTTTCCTTAACTCGAATATCTAAAGATATACAATATTGTAGTAATAACCAACAAAAATGCATGATGTTTTAAAAACAATTTACAATTTTAATTGGAAGCTATTACCTCAATTTACAATTTGATTTCTGAGAGCTATCAGTTCAAGCATTAAAAAAACTTTTATGTCTATTAGTACCTCAATGCAGCATTTAATTTCGTGTCTTTATTCGGGAGGTTTTCTTGCTCTACCATAAATACTTTACCGCCTTTCATAAATGTTTTACGTGCAGCTAAATCAAGCAAACAACTATCCATTTGCTGTTTGATTTCATGTCTTTCAACTTGCGCTTTCTCTGGTATGTACTTTCCCCACACATGCTCTCCTTTTGCAACAAACAATGTGCTTATCCTTCCAACATCAGCTGCAATGATTATTTCTTTCAAATCTGAAATTTGTGGTACTTCACCATCTACCAATGCCTCTTTTTTATCGGTTCTTGTTTCATTAAAGTAAGGTTGCAGTATCTCCTTGGCCCGTTCGTGCAAGGTGTGAGCACTTTCATTTTCAACATTTCCAGAAATATACTCGGGATATATATTATTGTAAGACGAGTACTCTTTGAAGTGACCATAACTTGATTCAACAGACGCTATCACCAGTGGATCACCGTCAGTTCCGATTATGTTGGTTAAACCCCTATCGATATCTTCCAGATAAAGTCTCAACTCTCTATCATCGGCATCCGATTCGCCCTTTCCATAGTAATATATTTCACCGCTTTTGCCTCTACTCCCAACGCTACGTATGTTTACGTCCAATGACACTGTGTCTTTCCCCACTGAGTCTTGAATTTTTGATGGAAAATCATCACCCGTATCCAGCTCAGTAATATCTTGCTGTGTAGCTTCGAAAAGTCTGTTCTGGTTTTGGCTAAACGAAAAGATGAAGAATGAATCCTTCTTATTAAAATACGGCAACAAAGGTAAAAGATGAAATACATCGGAGATTAACGAAAACTCTTCTACTTCAATTGGCAAAGAATAGTGTTCGAAGTTCGACTCACTACTAAAAACAGCCAACGATTTGTCCAAATTTCTGAACATAGTGGCATCATTTAGCAGTCCATTAACGGGTTTTAAAAAATCCTCTATCTCACGTGGCTTCCAACCCATTGTTTCTAATTCTTTCTCTGCATCCTGCACATGATTTTTCAATTTAGTCATGGCTTTGTTTCTATTATCACCTCCATCTTCCACTGGGATGTATATAGAAAGAGCATTAGCATCCTTAAATTCTGATAGTTTTTTAAATCTCGATCTATTAAATGTTGTCATATTATATGTTTTTAGTATTGAGCATGTGTTGCAAACAATCACTTTTGTACCTACCAAAGCTGTTGTGTTTACAAAAATGAACGTTGATTGGCAATATTACCTTCGTTTAATATACTGATGTGAAAAAGAAGAATGGAAAAGAAACCTTTTGCCTTATTCTTTTTATCATCACCTTGCAAAATAAGCAAAATAAATGACAATTCCTAATCTCACAGCCACATACCACTCATTTGAACTTGCGTGTTAAAAGTTGGGAAGTGTCTATCTTATGAAAAAGCAGTTGTTTTGCTAAAAAAATGTGTGAGTTGTCGACAAAAAGTGGTTGTGTTACATAACATAAGTGCTTTTTCACGCGTTTTGGTCTCATGTTTTCAAACAAAGTGCTTTTTCACGCGTTTTAGTCGTCATGTTTTCAAACATAGAGCTTTTTCTCGTGTTTTAGGGGTCATGTTTTCAAACATAGGGCTTTTTCTCGTGTTTTAGGGGTTATGTTTTCAAACAAGGGTGCTTTTTCGCGTGAAAAAGCCATTTTGCAAGAAAATCAGGCGCAAATGTTCGCAAGAAACCAATCTATACCAACTTAATGCCACCCCAAACGGCCAACAATCCAAGCATGACGCTTGAGGCAATGTATAAAATGGAGAAAAGAACATGTCCCGATTGTAGCAACTGCACATTTTCGAATGCAAAGGCCGAGAAAGTGGTGTAGCCACCACAAAAACCTGTCACCAAGAGCAGGGGCAATTGTTGACTCTTGCCTGAGTTGAACAACAACCAACCAGCTAACAGACCAATGATGAAACATCCCACCACGTTGACAATGAAAGTGCCTACCAATGCCCATTCCGACGAAATATAGCGTGCCGACAAGCGTGATGTAGCGAAGCGCAGCATGCTGCCAATGCCTCCACCCACGCCAACCAGTAGTAAATCTTTGATCATAATGTTGTTTTGTTTCTGCAATCCATCTATACGTGCACCACTTTTTGCAATTTCACATAAAACACAAACCCTTGCACATCGCCATAGCCCATCCCTTTGATGCTGCTCATGTAGCGTTGCACTTGTTTTACGTATTTATTTTCTATGGATTCGCCAAATTTGTAGTCCACCACCACCACACTGTCGCCATCTATCATCACCCTATCGGGACGGATGAAGCTGAGCGATGGATGCAGCACTTGCTGTTCGTTTAATATCTGATAGTCGCCCGAATACCAATCTTGCACTTCGGGCAATGAGAGGCTTTGAGAGAGCAGTTGGTGAACTTTTAGTTTTTCGTCTGCGGTTAGTTCTCCACTCAACAGGCGTTTCTCTAAAGCACTGTTTAAATCGTTCAAAGTGCGCATTTCGCTCATAATCTCGTGCATCAACGTGCCAAAATCGCGTGTGCCATCGTCCGAAAAATAGCCAATGCCCGACAAGCGCATCTTCAACCGATTGCGAAACGGAATGGACTGCCACTGCATATTGGAGGATTTTACTAAAGGAGTCTCTTTTTCTTCTTCCTTCAATGGAGCAATAGTGCCAAAATCAAATGAATTGGTCTCCTCATTGAAATTCTCGTTCATATTGAGTGTCGTTTCGTCGGACTGATTACCCTGAAGCGGGTGCGTAACACTGCGCCACAAAAGATTGTTGACACGTGTCATTTTGTCTGGTTCTTTCTTATTATTAGCCTTAGGCTTGGGTGCAAAAATTATCAATTGATGTTCGGGACGTGTAAAGGCAACGTACAGCAAATTGAGGTTATCTATATACGAGTACAACTTTTCTTGCAAAAAATCTTGTTTAAAGATAGTTTCACTCAGCTTGTTTGAATAGTAAACTGGCACTACGCCAATATCATTGAAGGGCTCCGCCTCGGGCTTGCACCAAAGTATGTTCCTGTTAGCTCTTGGCTCGAACGGCCAATTGGCAAACGGTACAATGACAGCACCAAACTCCAAACCTTTCGATTTGTGAATGGTCATGAGCTGTATGGCATCCTGATTATCGGGCGAGAATAAGCTCTTTTTGTCTCTCACTTCGTTCCACCATGACAAAAACCCATTCAAGTCGGCCGTTTTGCGGGCACTGTAATCATTAATGAGGTCGAGAAATGCCTGAATATAGACCGTGTCGGTGGGTTGTGTTGCCTCTTTCAGCATATCGAACAAAGTTTCGGTCAATTCGTACAACGGGAGTGACAATACCGAACTCAGTTTGTGTTTCAACTCTTCGGGAAAGTCCTCGGTGTGTTGTTGCACATAGGTATCGAATATATCTGATGCACCCATTTTGGTGGTGAAGCGATAGTACTCGTAAATGGCGCGCACGCGCACCGTCTTTTCAAGCGGACTGTTGATGTAATTGAGCAATGCCACAACAGTTTTGATGCACGATGAGTTGTTGAGTAGCAATGCCTCGTTCGAAATGAGGTCGTATCTATATTGTGAGTCCGGATTTTTGTCTTTGTGCTGCAACAACGCTTCTGAAATTGCCACTGCCTCATCTCTTTTGCGCACAAGTATGGCAATGTCTTTCAGTTTAAAGCCTTGGTCTTGCAGTGTCTCTAAAGTTTTGGGTAGCTGCGCCAACACTTCCTCTTGCCAGTTATCCACTTGTTCTTCGTCTATGAAGCGGATGCTCACCCTACCCTCATTGACCCTCTCTTTTGGAGATACTTTTTGGAAAACTTGGCTGTATGCCGATTCAATTTTTGTAGAAAAATAGGCTGAGTCTTCTATTTCTTCATCGCTCCCAACAAATTCTTCTTGCATGATGCTTGCACCTTGCCTAAAAAATTGATTGTTGAAGTTGATAATGTTTGCATCGCTTCGCCAGTTTGTACCAAGAACGTGTTGCTCTATGTTGGGTTTCAGAAAATCGATCTCTATTTGCTCTTCCAGCAGTCGCCAGTCCGAGTTACGCCATCGGTAGATGCTTTGCTTCACGTCGCCCACAAGCAAATTGTAGTTGCCCGATGCTAAACTCTCTTGCAGCAGCGGTCTGAAATTGTTCCACTGCATGGTTGATGTGTCCTGAAACTCATCTATCATGAAATGATTGAGCCGTCCGCCAATCTTTTCGTACACAAAGGGCGATTCACTGTCGGCAATTATCTTGTTCAGTAGCTCGGTGGTGTCCGATAGGAACAACATGTTGCTGTCTTTGCGGTAAGTTTGCAGGCGATTGTTCACATCATTGAGAATTCCCAATGTGTTGAACAGCCGCAATATTTCT
The DNA here is from genome assembly GCA_002364735.1 of Bacteroidales bacterium UBA3143. Taxonomy (GTDB): domain Bacteria; phylum Bacteroidota; class Bacteroidia; order Bacteroidales; family Dysgonomonadaceae; genus UBA2632. Next base: position 40,903 of record DEZB01000071.1, on the reverse strand, counting down.
TTTGCGGTATTATAATTGGTGTTATCTTCGTAGTGAGCAATGATGTCTTTTACACATTGATTCAGTCCATCGCTGTAGGCACCTTCTATGACATTCTTTATATTGTCAGGAGTTTTTTTGGCGTACCAGCACGTCACCTCATCAGGAAACTTCAAGAAAGTGGGTGCCATGCTTGGATAATTGCCTTTTGCCCACTCATCAAACCTTCGAAATTGTGAACGACTACCCCCTGTGAAATCGGTGAATACCAAGTTGTGTCTATCAGCTATAGTTTGTGCACGCTTTCCAATCTCTTTTAGCCCGTTTTCGTAGTCGCGGGTAATGGCGTATAGTTTTTGTTTGTACTTTTTGAGGGCTTCTTTGTCTTTTATCTGCTCTTGGACAGGAGCCGAAAGGGTGATAAATCGTTCGTCGAATAAGTTGTAGGCAAGTTTGACAATTTCGTCGTTTATTTTCCACGATTTATTCTCCTCAATGCGGTCTTTCATGAAACCCAACAACCATTGTATCAAATCTTCGTTGCCATCTTCGTCCAGCTCATTCAGCATGAGGTCAACAATCTCGGGCAGAAACGATTTATTGTCCACTTCCACTTTGTAACCACCCGTTATACCCATTTCGCGGGTAAAAGCACGCATTGTTTGCTGGAAAAATCCATCAATCGTGCTAATAGAGAAGGTGGAGTAGTTGTGCAATATGCTTTGGAGAATGGCTTCGGATTGATGTCGAATGTTTTTCTCAGACAGTTTGAACTCGTCCATCAGCTGTTTCAGGTATCCAGACTTGTTGCCAACGGCAAGGTTGTGCAGTTCTTCCACAATGCGACGCTTCATCTCATCGGTCGCTTTGTTGGTAAAGGTTACTGCCAGTATGTGGCGATAATTGTTGGGAGCACTAAAAAGTAAACGTATGTATGCGCCCGTTAGCTGATGGGTTTTGCCCGATCCGGCCGACGCTTTATAAACATGTAGGTATGGAGGTTGATTAGATGACACGTGATTTCTTATAACCCTCCTTTTGTAATATGGTTAGTACCTTTTCGCGCACATCACCTTGAACGATGATTTCACCCTCTTTCACCGAGCCACCCACTCCACACTTCACTTTCAGCATTTTTCCTAAATCTGTGAGGTCTTCTTCTGTGCCAACAAAGCCAGTTATGAGCGTAACGGCTTTGCCGCGTCGTTTTTTGGTGTCTAATCTTATGCTCAGAAGCTGTTTTTCTTTCGCAATAGTATCTTCTTCTGGGGTTTCATCCTGTTCGTACTGATAATCAGGATTTGTTGAATATACTATGTTTAATTTTTTCTTCCAGTCGTTCATAACACACAATTTAAGTATTTAAAAATTATACTTTTGTAGTCTTAAAACTTTTTATGTTTCACCGACTCAACAACGTTGATAATATAATCTCCCATGTGCTCACATTCAGTAACAATGTCGGTATAAAAGACTCCCGTTTGATAATCGTATATATTGTTATTGATGTCTTCAATGTTTTTGCGCTTAAGCATATTACGCATTTCGTTCAATCTGTTTTCGTAGTTGCGGCTTTCCAGCATGTCAGTGTCTGATACCTCTTGAAGTTTCAGTATCTCTTGCATCTTGTCATAAGCTTTATCAACTAAGCTAAACATGATATTGATATTTTCTTTCAAGTTGTCAGGGAAAACAGTCTTCGCCTCCCACTTACGCTTATAATGGCGAGCCATATTGTGGCAAGAGTCTGCAACACTTTCTATTTCGGTCACCCCCCTTAATATAGCTCTTATTCTTTCTTTACTCTGATTACTTAATCTTCCTTCAGCCACTTTGCCCAAGTACGACCCAATTTCAACTTCCATGCGGTCACTAATGCCTTCGTACTTCTCTACCCTTGCAAAAAGCTTTACAAATTTGGGTTCATCTTTAGTCACAGCCAATTTTTGCACCAATTTGTACATTTTACGGGTTCTGCGTGCGTAGACTTCCATCTCTTTCTCTGCTTGCAATATAGATAATTCTGCTGTTGAAAGCATGCCAGTAGTAATAAATTGCAATTGGAACTCTTCATCATCTTCCTCTGCCTTTGGCTTAATCACAAACTTGCATATTTTCTCGTAGGTGTTTACAAACCATACCATTATTAAGGCATTGCCTATATTAAACATGGTGTGAAACAGCGACAAACCATAAGAAGTCGTAGCTTCATAGGCATGATATAAATCTTGTTTTACTATTAAGTCTCCTGTTAACGCTGATGCTGGTTCGGTTGTAATCATTTTAAACTCCTGTAGTGATAATGTAGATATAAAGTTAGTCATCCCAGTTGGATTAGTTCCCCATACATTGGTTACTATGTCAGCAACCATATTGGTGAAAAACTTAAATATGAAGAGCATCCAAATCACACCCAGTATATTGAACATAAGATGAGCAAAAGCAGCACGTTTAGCCGAAATGTTTGCTGTATAAGCAGCCAGATTAGCAGTTATAGTAGTTCCTATATTTTCACCCATAATCATTGCGGCAGCAGACTCAAATCCTATCCAACCTCGAGAACACATAATGAGCGTGAGAGCTACTGTGGCACTCGAAGATTGTACCATTATGGTGAGAACTGTACCGATAAGCAAAAAGATTAGTGTTGAAAGAAAGCCTAAATCAGAGAAGTTGCTAACAAATGCAAGCACCTCTGGATTGTTCTGCAAATCTGGCATAGAGTCCTTCAGATAATCTAATCCTAAAAACAAAAACGCAAACCCGAAGATGAACTCTCCTAATGATTTGCGTTTGCTTTTTGCTGAAAATATCAGCGGAAGCCCAATTCCCAATAAGGGTATAGAGATGATGCTAATTGAAAACTTGCCAAAACCGAACAATGAGATCATCCATGCAGTAACGGTTGTCCCTATGTTGGCCCCCATTATTACGCCTATGGACTGCGCCAAAGTCAGTAAACCAGCATTCACAAAACTTACTACCATCACACTGGCAGCAGACGAAGATTGAATTAGCGCCGTTATGAGAATACCAGTGAGAACACCCATAACTCTATTTCTCGTCATTGCGGCAAGGATAGTTCTTAGCTGTTCGCCTGCCATTTTCTGCAAGCCCTCGCTCATGATCTTCATTCCGTATAGAAACAAGCCTAAAGACCCTATAAGTTTAAGAAAGTCGAAAAATGTATAATCCATATTTGTAATTATAAACGTTATTTCAACGGCAAATATACTTCAAATTGAACGAATCACAAATATATATTAATCATATCAAATTAAAAACATGCTCGTTAATTAGGAATTAAACTTTCTGCAGATATACAAGACAAAGCAAAAGTATTTACTTACAAAATTAAACATCTATATTTGTTGATGTTTTACTGATTCTACGACATTCAAAATATAATCACCCATATGTTCACATTCAGACACTATGTCCATGTAAAATACTCCTGTTTGATAAGGATATAAATTGCTGTTTACATCTTCAATATTTTTTCTTTTCAACATATTTCGCATCTCGTTTACACTAACTTCTATTCCTTTACTATATTGCAAATCAGATTGTGTAACGTGTTGTATTTTTACAACAAACTCCATTTTATCAAATGCTTTTTCAAGAAGAGAAAACATAGCTGAAATATTTTCTTTTAAAACATCGGGAAAGGTTACATCTGCAGTAATTTTCCTTTTATAATGGCGCGCAATGTTATGACATGAATCTGCAACACTTTCTATTTCGGTTACCCCACGCAGTATAGCTCTTATCTTTTCTTTACTTTGATTACTCAGTCTTCCTTCAGCTACTCTTCCTAAGTATGTACCAATTTCTACTTCCATACGATCGCTAATACCTTCGTATTTCTCAATACGTGAAAACAGCTTCAAAAACTGCACTTCTTCTTTCGTCTCAGGGAGTTTCTGAACTATTTCAAACATCCTCCTTGTGCGCTGGGCATAAACCTCCATCTCCTTCTCAGCTTGCAATATCGACAATTCGGCAGTTGAGAGCATTCCTGTTGATATGTACTGCAATTGAAACTCTTCGCCCTCTTCTTCAGCTTTAGGTTTTATAACCCACTTGCATATTTTCTCATATAAATTTACAAACCATATCATCAATAATACATTGGTGACATTAAATAACGTGTGAAAAAGGGATAATCCATAAGAAGTTGAAAGCTCGTAGGTGTGATACAACTCTTGCTTCGCCGCCAAATCAGCTGTTAACTCTCCAGTAGGAGATGATGTGATAAGAGTGACGTCTGCAGGAGACATTTCACCCAAAAATCCTATCATACCTGAAGGGTTAACTGACCAGACATTCTGCACAAAACCTCCAACCATATCTACAAACTGATTGAAGACAAAAAGCATCCATATTACTCCCAACACATTGAAGAGAAGATGTGAAAATGCTGCACGCTTTGCAGAAACATTTGCTGACAAAGCAGCAAGGTTTGCTGTAATGGTTGTACCAATATTTTCACCGATAATCATTGCCGCAGCGGACTCAAATCCTATCCATCCACGCGAACACATGATCAGCGTGATGGCAACCGTGGCACTCGAAGATTGTACAATGATGGTGAGTATTGTACCAATAAAGAGAAAAATAAGCGTGGAGACAAACCCCATATTGGCATAGTTACCAACAAAAGCAAGCACCTCTGGGTTGTTTTGCAAATCGGGCATGGAGTTTTTCAAGTAATCCAAACCCAAAAATAGAAATGCGAATCCGAAGATAAATTCACCCAATGATTTCCTTTTGCTTTTGGCAGAAAAGATGAGTGGAAGACCAATTCCTAAAAGAGGAATTGAAATTGCACTAATGGAGAACTTGCCGAAACCGAATAAGGATATCATCCATGCTGTTACTGTAGTACCAATATTGGCACCCATAATTACACCTATGGATTGTGCAAGTGAGAGCAAACCAGCATTTACAAAGCTTACAACCATAACACTTGTGGCTGATGAAGATTGAATAAGTGCGGTTACGAGAACACCTGTGAGGACACCCATCACACGGTTCTTTGTCATTATTGCCAAGATGTTTCTCAGCTGTTCCCCCGCCATCTTCTGCAAGCCCTCACTCATGATCTTCATCCCATACAAAAACAAGCCTAAAGACCCGATGAGTTTCAGAAAGTCGAAAAAAGTATAGTCCATGTTCAAAAATTAATGTAATTTCGTCAGCAAATATACATATAAAACAAATTCGAAATTTCTAAATATACATATTCAAAGAAAATAATTATGATTGATACAGTAGAAATACATTTGAAAAATACAGGACAACGAAAACACGTTCCCATAGGTTCTACATTAGTGGACATTATTAAGATTTTTGATTTCAAAATGCCTTATCTCATAACGAATGCTAAAGTGAATAATAGGACGGAATCATTAGCCTATAAAGTATATAGACCTAAACTGGTGGAGTTTGTTGATATCACTTCGCAATCTGCAATGCGCACCTACGTTCGTTCACTATGTTTTATATTGGCAAAAGCAGTAAACGATGTTCTTCCCCATGCCACAACTTACATAGAGCATGCTGTTTCGAAAGGATATTTCTTTCACATCGAAATTGATGGAGAATTGGGGAAAGTAACACCCAATCAGTTAAATGAAATTCGAGAAAAAATGCACCAAATTGTTGCTGCAGATCTCCCATTTATATCGAAAGAGAAAGAAACAGTAGAAGTAGTTAAGCTTTTCAGAGAAAACCGAATGGAGGACAAAGCACTGTTGCTTGAAACATCCGATTTTCTTTACTCACGCTACTTCTTGCTGGATGGTTACATGAATCACTTTTATGGTTGTCTTACACCCTCTACAGGTTATATCAACATCTTCGATATTATGCAATACAACGGTGGATATTTATTGATGATACCCAACAGAGAAACTCCTGATAGGTTAGAGTCGTTTGTAAGACAAGACAAGTTGCTTAATGTATACCGTGAAGACCTCGAATTCTTGAAATTGACGAGCTTGGACAATGTTGGCGACCTTAATAGAATCAAAAGGAACAATCGCATATCAGAGGTTATTCAAGTAGCAGAGGCATATCAAGCAAAACAAATTGGAGATATCGCTTCCCAAATCACGGAAAGATATAAAGAAGGAGTACGAGTAATTTTGATATCAGGTCCTTCATCGTCTGGGAAGACCACGTTTAAGAAACGTTTAGAAATTCAATTATTAGTAAATAAACTTAAACCTGTTGGAATATCATTGGATGATTACTTTGTCAACAGAGAGGAAACTCCAAAAGATGAAAATGGTGAACTCGATTATGAATCTCTTTACTCTTTAGATTTACCGCTTTTTGAAGAAAATATGCTGGCTCTGATGCAAGGTATGGAAGTGGAACAACCATCTTATAACTTTTCGACGGGTAAGCGTGAATACAAAGACAACAGATTGAAAATTGATCCAAATACAGTCCTTATTGTAGAAGGAATTCATGCTTTGAACCCAGAACTTACTGCCAATATACCAGACGAAAAGAAGTTTATGGTATATGTTTCAGCACTTACTTCCATTTCGTTGGACAATCACAACTGGATACCTGCATCAGATAATAGACTGTTACGACGCATGACGCGTGATTATAGATATAGAAGCTACTCGGCTATGGATACTCTTTCACGATGGAAAAGTGTAAGAAGAGGTGAGGATAAATGGATATTCCCTTATCAAGAAAACGCCGATGTGATGTTTAACTCAGCTATGATTTATGAGTTAGGAGCTATACGCAGACATGTTGAACCCATATTACAACAAGTGCCACGCACTGCACCAGAGTATGCAGAAGCATACAGATTGTTGAAATTTCTTTCCTATTTCAATTACATCACTGACAGAGAACTGCCACCAACATCATTGTTGCGTGAGTTTGTTGGCGGTAGCAGTTTTAGGTACTAACTTATTTTCAATTTACAACTCTATTTCTCAACTATGATTAAAATAAGCAATCAAATAACGAACGACATAATATGCGCCATATCAACAGCTCCTGGCATGGGAGCCATTGCTATTGTCCGTTTGTCAGGACACGGAAGCATAGCACTGGTCGATCAATTGTTTGAATCGCCCAACAATAAGAAATTGATCAATCAGCAACCCTACACAGTTCATTTTGGGAAGCTGATGGATAACAAAACCGTTTTAGACGAAGTGTTGATTACCGTATTTCATGCTCCGCACTCTTTCACAGGAGAAGAGAGTATAGAAATAGCATGTCATGGCTCTGTTTATATACAACAAAAGCTCATGGAGATATTGATTCATGCAGGAGCACGTATGGCTGAAGCGGGCGAATTTACCCGTCGTGCTTTCACCAATGGCAAATTCGATTTGTCGCAAGCGGAAGCTGTTGCCGATCTTATTGCATCTACCTCGGCCACTTCACACAAGGTGTCATTGAATCAAATGCGAGGTGGTTTCACCACAAAAATTGCACAACTGCGAGATACGCTTTTACAATTTGCATCATTGATAGAGCTGGAACTTGATTTTTCAGAAGAAGATGTGGAGTTTGCCAATCGTGACAAGCTATATGAGCTAACAAGTCAGGTACAAACTGAAATAGAAAGATTGGCAAAATCGTTTAGTTTGGGCAATGTTATAAAGAACGGCATACCTGTAGCTATCATTGGCGAAACCAATGCTGGCAAATCTACACTGCTTAATCTGTTGTTGGACGAAGAGAAAGCAATTGTTTCGGACATACATGGCACTACGCGCGATGTGATTGAAGATGTTATTAACATTCAAGGTATATCGTTCCGTTTTATTGATACTGCAGGCATTCGTCACACTGTTGATGCCATAGAAATGATGGGCATAGAGCGTACCTATCAAAAGATTGAACAAGCATCAATTGTTATATGGGTAATAGACCTCACAACAGCCGATGCAAAAATAAAAGAATTAGCAGAACTGATTGCCCCTAAACTAAAGGATAAACATACCCTTCTGTTGTTCAACAAAGCCGACTTACTGTCGCAGGAAGAGTTGCAAAGCAAGAATAAACTTTTGAATGAGTTAGCAGCCGATCGTCTTTTTATTTCTGCAAAGAAGCAAGACAATGTTGATGCACTCCAAAGCTTACTTGTTAAAGCCGCACACATCCCCTCCATTGGCGAAGCCGATGTAATTGTCACCAATATGCGCCACTACCAAGCACTCGTTAAAGCACTTGAGGCCATTGTGCGTGTACGTGAAGGTTTGGATATCGGGATATCGCACGACTTTCTGGCACAAGATATTCGTGAGTGCATGTTTCACCTTGGCGAAATATCAGGACATATTTCGACTGATGAGATTTTGGGTAACATCTTTTCGAAGTTTTGCATTGGGAAGTAATTTCCATCTTCCTATGAAGTGAAGATTAAATTTTATACATTCGGAACGTTTTAAATTTTAAAAACAATCATACAATGAGCAACATAATAAAACAAATCGGCCTCAGGCTACAAGGCTTGCGAGAATCTTTGGACATGACAAAAGAAGCATTTGCTGCATCTTGTGATATTCCCATTCAAGATTACATTAAATACGAGAATGGTGAAAAAGACATGACCATCAGTATAATGAGAAAGATATCTGAAGAGTTTAATATTGATACTTCCGTTCTAATGTTTGATGATGAACCTAAAATGAGCAGTTATTTTATAACTCGTAAAGGCAAAGGTTTATCGATAAACAGGGTGGAGAGATACAAATATCAAACATTGGCTGGAGGCTTTAATAACAGAAAGGCGGAGGTGTTTGAAGTAACCATAGAGCCTCGAGTTGCAGAATTGCCGTTGCATACAAGCACACACGGTGGACAAGAATTTAATATGGTTCTGAAAGGTAAAATGAAGCTTTTTATTGATAGTAAAGAGTTTATTCTGAATGAAGGTGACAGCATCTATTTCGACTCATCAAAACCGCACTGTATGCAACCAATGGATGGTAAACCAGTAAAATTTTTAGCAGTTATTTTATAGTAAAAGAGACAAATCTAAATATGATCAATAAATTTTTAAATCAAACTACATTTAATTCCACAGAGGACTTCTCTGAAAATTATAGAGTAAATGTTCCAGATAACTTCAACTTTGCTTACGATGTTGTTGATGAATGGGCCAAAATAGCTCCTTATAAAATTGCTATATGCTGGGTTAATGACAAAGGGGAGCATAAAAGAATTAATTATAAGGAACTAAAAGAGAGAAGCGATCAGGCAGCTTCTTTCTTTATGCAGGAGGGTATAAACAAGGGTGACATGGTGATGCTTATTCTCAAAAGAAGGTATCAATTTTGGTTTGCTATTTTAGGATTACATAAAATAGGAGCAATTGCAATTCCTGCCACTCATTTACTCACAAAAAAAGACATTATATATAGAAGCAACGCTGCTAACATTAAAGCAATCATAGCAGTTGACGATGATTTAGTCCTATCGCATGTAGATGAGTCATTAATTGAGTCACCAAGTGTTGAAATCAAAATATGCTGTGGTGAAACAGACAAGAAAGGATGGAGCAGTTTTGAAGAAGGCCTAATCAATGCGCCCAAATTTGTGCGTCCCGCGCATGTGAATAACAATGATGATATAATGCTATTGTACTTTACATCGGGCACTACGGGAGAACCAAAAATGGTAATTCACAACTTTGTATATCCACTTGGACATATTGTTACAGCCAAATACTGGCACAACCTACATGAGGATAGTCTTCACCTTACTGTAGCTGATACTGGTTGGGGAAAAGCTGTTTGGGGAAAACTATACGGACAAATGATTGTGGGTGCTGAAATTATGGTTTACGACCATGAAAGGTTTGTGCCCGAAGAGATGCTTCAATTGATGGCCGACTACAAGGTTACCTCTTTCTGTGCGCCTCCAACTGTATACCGGTTTCTTATTAAAGAAGATTTGTCAAAATATGACCTATCTTCATTAGAGTATGTTACTACTGCTGGTGAGGCTTTGAACCCATCTGTATTTGATGAGTTTCAAAATGCAACAGGATTGATGATTCGTGAAGCTTTTGGACAAACAGAAACAACAGCTACCATTATAACATTTCCTTGGATGAAACCAGTACCCGGGTCGATGGGTGTTCCCAATCCTACTTATGATATGGATTTGATTGACTCGGATGGCCGTTCAGTAGAAGATGGAGAGACAGGTGAGGTAGTATTTAGGACTAATAAGTCTATTCCATTAGGATTGTTTATGGGATACTATAAAGACGAAGAGTTAACACGTTCTGTCTATAGCAATAACATATACAGAACAGGCGATATGGCTTGGAGAGATCAAGATGGATATTACTGGTTCGAAGGACGATCAGACGATGTAATTAAGAGTTCAGGTTATCGAATTGGTCCATTTGAAGTGGAGAGTGCCATATTAACTCACCCTGCTGTTGTTGAATGTGCAATAACTGGAGTTCCAGATGAAATAAGGGGTCAAATTATTAAAGCAACAGTTGTATTGAATGGCAATTACAAGAATTTTGATAAAGAAGCTTTGATAAAAGAATTACAAGACCATACCAAAAAGATTACAGCACCTTATAAATATCCACGTATTATTGAATTTGTAGATGCACTTCCCAAAACAATAAGTGGAAAAATTAAAAGAGCAGAAATAAGAAAGAAATAACTTATTATCTATAATATCAAATAGACTATATATCATAAACTATATAAGTATCAACTTGGCAGTTTCCTCTAAAGTGTGTAAATACTTCCCCCTTCCTCTGGGCATTATTTATGCATGGACTTCTGGTTGTTTTTACTAAAAATCCAAACTTTTCAAGTTTGTTCTATACACTTTATTAAGACAAAATCATATTTTCTCTCATAATTGGAAGACAAAATCATAAAAACCAATTTTTTGCTCCTTTTGTAAATTGAAGAAAACATAAACAATTGATTGGTGCCACATTTGTTCATGGCAAAAATCGTAAAAAATCAGTTTGTGGCGTTTTTGTTCGTGACAATATCACAAAAAATCGATTGGTGACACTTTTGTTCGAGACAAAACCGTAAAAAATCGATTGGTGGCACTTTTGTTCGAGACAAAATCGCAAACTATTGATGGGTGGCACTTTTGTTCGAGACAAAATTGCAAACTATTGATGGGTGGAGCAATTGTCTGGAAGAAATGAATGATAATTAAGCTGTTTTATTGCATCTCTGCAATAGATTTATGGCACCGAGCAACAAATTTAATTGAGAAAACCTTAATGGAAGAGTCTATCCAATAGTTTGTGGGATACCTCTGTTTGAATTTTTAGAATTAAAATAATTCGATCCTAAAACATTCTTTCGTATTAGACACTTATGTTGAGGGTTAAATAAAAGGATTGAACAAACAAAAGCCAAGAAAAATAAATTTCTTGGCTTTATGATTTTTCTATTGAAAGAAAACTGATTGTTTAAGCAGGATGTATTGCTTCTGTAGGACAAACCTCAGCACAAGTTCCACAGTCTGTGCAAATTTCTGGATCGATCACATAAATATCGCCTTCAGAAATAGCTTCTACTGGACACTCGTCAATACATGTTCCGCATGCAATGCAATCTTCATTAATTACGTAAGCCATAATGAATAGTTTTTTTGATTAGTATAATAGTTTGATTTATTTTTGCTTTATTCAAGTTGCAAAAGTACAATTTATTTTATTAGAACCTAAACTTTGTGGGTTAATTAATATTTAGTGTTTGGACCAGATTAAATTTACAAAAACCAAGTATCAAACAGTTAATATCTAATTATCAATGATGAAAATTAAAAAATGGAGTGGAAAGTCTTCTTTCGACGTAAATAGAAATCAAATAATATAGAGCCGTTATATTGTTGTGGTATGATGGGTTGAATGGTTTTAGCCAAGTTCTCTTTGCGTTTATGCTTAAACGAGGGTTGCATCTTGATGTAGTTTGCATAGGCTTTAATTATCGATATTGCATGTTTAAATTTGCCAGTGAGAATAAAGTGAAAAGCTGCCGCTACATCTAAAATTAGACGCATCGAAACAATTGCAAATAATCTTTTAGGAGAAACGTTTTTATATATCATCAGCAGATTGTTACGAAAGTTTAGGTATGTTTTATGTGGACTTTCACTGTTCAATGACGCACCGCCTACATGATAAACAACAGACTTTGGAACACAAACAATATTCCTGCCTCTTGATTGCAAACGCCAACATAAATCAATTTCTTCCATATGAGCAAAAAAGTCTCCATCCAATCCTCCAGCTTTCTCATATTCCCTTAGCTTTATGCACAAGCAAGCGCCAGTTGCCCAAAATATTTGCTCCGTATTGTCATACTGTCCCTCATCCTTTTCCACCAGATTCAATATTCTGCCTCTACAAAATGGGTACCCATACCTATCAATATATCCACCAGCTGCACCAGCATACTCAAATTTAGATTTATCAGCATAAGATAATATCTTAGGTTGAACCGCTGCAGTATTAGGATTTTCTTCAAGATATGTTATTAATGGCTCAAGCCAATTCTCTGTAGTTTCAACGTCAGAGTTCATTAAAACAACATACTTTGAAGAGACATGCTTTAAAGCGAGATTGTAGCCTTCTGCAAAGCCGTAATTTTTGTCCAACTCTATTAGTTTAACATTCGGGAAATATTTTGTAAGCACTTCAATAGAGCTGTCACTGGAATTGTTGTCTGCCACAACCACTTCGCAATGTTCCGTTTGTGTGTGCAGCAAAACAGTTGGCAAAAACTTCTTTAATAGCTCTGCTCCATTCCAATTCAATATAACAACTGAGGTTTTAATCATTGCTCGGTGTTGTTAATGACTTCTTTCTTTTTAGCAAATTTCCATCGGTTGTGTGTCCACAAGTAATAAGCTGGTTGACGCAATATAGTTTGCTCCAGCTTTCTCATATACATTTCTGTAATAGCAAATTCAGCGGTTTTTGATGCATCAGAAGTTATAAGCGAAGCTGTTCCCAAATAATGTCCACGCTTAGTTTTTTCAATATCTAAGTAAACCACCGAAAACTTTGCTTTTCGTGCAATGCGTTCTGTTCCAGTTAGCGTAAGGGTGTCTTGATTGAGAAATTTTGTCCAGTATTGATCATAGTATCTGGGTGGTCGCTGATCTGATATAAAACCAAAGAGCAATTGCTCCCCATCGTTTCTCAGCTTAATGATGCGTCGCATGGTTTCCTTTCGTTCTATGTTGAGCGACTTGAAACGGGTACGAATCTTCAGAAATATCTCATCAAACGACTTGCTACTTATAAGTTGGTATATTTGTGCCGTCACTACATCTTTTGGTATATGCAAGCCAATGGATGTAACCCACTCCCAGTTGCCATAATGCCCCAGATACATTATACACGATTTGTTGTCCTTCATAGCATCGGCCACCACATAATCCATTCCGCTAAATTTCATGCGCTGCCTCATCTCTTCGTCCGAAATGTGCAATAGCTTTATGGTTTCGAAGAAATAGTCGCAGAAATGATGATAAAACTCTTTCTCTATTGTGAGAATTTCTTTCTTAGATTTATCAGGAAATGAATTAGTTAAATTGCGCCGCACCATTTTTCTGCGATACCGCACAAGATGGTATACCAGAACAAATAGCATATCAGAAAACAGATACAACACTCTGAGTGGCAACAGTGCATGGAGTTTTAAAACACCATATATGAGGTGATAGCCAACGGGTTTGTTATGCATTTTCTAATATTGTAAATTTTGCATTCATGGTCATCGTTTCTGCGTCGAGCTGACCGAGGGTTACATCCACTATTTCATTATCTAACAGGGCGTTGTATGTAGTGGCAACTTTTATATAGTTTTCCGTAAAGCCCATCATTTTCTTGCCATACTTAGCACCTTCGAACAACACTTTTTGCGATGTGCCCTCAAACTGATTGTAAAAACTTATTAGTTTCTGTTCTGATATGTCTAACAATGCTTTGCTTCGCTGGTGTTTGACTTGTGGATCAACAGGGTTGTCCATCTCCAACGCTTTGGTGCCTGCACGTTCGGAGTATGTGAATACATGAAGTTGCGAAATGGGCAGCGACTCAATAAAGCGTTTAGCATCAGCAAAATAGGCATCCGTTTCGCCACGCACACCCACTATTACGTCCACACCAATAAAAGCATGGGGCAACACTTCCTTTATTTTCTCAATTTTGTGAGCAAACAATGCCGTGTCATATTTTCTTTTCATCAATCGAAGCACCTCGTCATTACCCGACTGCAACGGAATATGAAAATGAGGCATAAAGCGTTTCGAATGGGCCACAAAATCAATTATCTCATCCGTCAGCAAGTTGGGCTCAATAGATGAAATTCTGTATCGTTCTATTCCCTCTACATTGTCTAACGCCTTCAGCAAATCGAAAAAGCTCTCGCCAGTGGTTTTCCCAAAGTCGCCAATGTTCACACCCGTTAGCACTATTTCTTTGCCTCCGCTCTTTACCACCTGTTCGGCTTGTGCAATTAGGCTGCTGATTGATCCGTTTCTGCTTCGCCCTCTTGCAAAGGGTATGGTGCAATAGGTGCAATAATAGTCGCAACCATCTTGCACCTTCAGAAAATGGCGCGTACGATCGTCAGCCGAGCATGAAGGGGTAAATGTTTTTATTTGGTTGGTTTTAGTAACAAACACTTCGCTTTTGGACTTTTTGTCCAATTGATTGATGTAGCTAAGCAGGTCCATCTTTTGATCGGAACCGAGCACCATGTCAACCCCTTCAATGGCTGCTATTTCCGTGGGTTTCAGTTGGGCATAACAGCCCGTCACCAAAACCACAGCGTTGGGATGTAGTTTTATCATTTTACGAATGGCTTGGCGACATTTCTTGTCGGCCAGTTCGGTAACCGAACAGGTGTTGATGACACAAATATCAGCCTGTTGACCTTTTTGTGTTTTAGCAATGCCAGCATTGGCCAACTGTCTGCCTATGGTGGATGTTTCGGCAAAATTTAGTTTACAACCCAATGTATAGTAAACAGCCGTTTTATTTTCGAATATAGATGTATCTATCATAAAGCATATTATAGAAAAGTAAGAAGAAAAAAAAGATGCTACTTAAATATCTGTAAGATATAGAACAAACAGTGTGATATTAACGTTTTACAAATAACAAACAGCATGAATCACAATACATTGCTTGAATTGCACCATTTTGGCTAGTTAAATGACAGTAGCCCTTTAGTATTGCAAAATTACAATAAATATGCAATCTACTTGCTTTACACCTTGCTATTAAAATATTATATACTATTTTTACACAAAATAGAGAAAACGTTTAACACAGATATGATTGAGACAAACTTTATAAAGCTATATGAGTCCAGTTTTCAAGACAATTGGGATTTAAATGCTTTTACTGATTTAAATGAATCCACGACATTAACATATGGCGAGTTTGCGAAAGAAGTGGCACGTCTACACATTCTTTTCGAAATAATGGGTGTGGATAAAAAAGATAAAATTGCATTAATCGGTAGAAACCATACAGTTTGGGCAACCGTATTTATGGCAACTATTACTTATGGAGCAGTCATCGTGCCTGTTTTGCACGATTTTCATCCTGAAAGTATGGAGAATGTTATTCTTCACTCCGATACAAAAATAATATTCATTGAACCTAAAAACTGGCAAGACCTGAATAAAGACAAGTTTACACAACCTATTTTTTCTCTTCCTACCTTAGAAATAATAAAAGGAAAAAACGAAATTACCAATGATTTATGGAAAAAAGTAGATGATAAATTTGCACAAACCTATCCTGATGGATTTAATCCGAGTGATGTTAAATATCCGCATATTCTCAACGAATCTGTTATATGCCTTAATTACACTTCTGGCACTACAGGATTTAGTAAAGGGGTAATGCTAACTGCTAACAATTATGCTGGCAATATTTTGTTTGCTAAACGTCTCGATTTGCTTTTCAAAGGTGAAAAGATAGTGGCATTTTTACCCATGGCACACGCATACGGTTGTGCATTCGATTTTTTATACAGTCTTTCAGCTGGTGTGCACATTCATTTGTTGGGTAAAAACCTTAGCTCACAATCTCTTTTAGATGCATTTCGCAAAGTGAAACCACATTTAATTATTACAGTACCACTTATATTAGAGAAGATATATCAAAAACGTATCCAACCAATTATTACAAAACCAGCATTTAAAGCAATTTTAAAAGTACCTTTATTAAAGCGATTAGTATACACCAAAATACGTAAGATCCTTGTTGCGTCTCTGGGAGGAAATTTCAGAGAAGTGCTTGTTGGAGGAGCTGCTTTGAGTGTTGAAACCGAAGACTTTTTATGCAAAATAAAATTTCCTTTCACAGTAGGATATGGTATGACAGAGTGTGCCCCACTTATCTCTTTTGATAAACACAAAGACTTTGTGAAAACCTCTTGTGGTACTGTATTGCCTGGAATAATGAAAGCACGTATAGACTCACATTCTCCACATAATGAACCAGGTGAAATACAAGTGACAGGTGAGAATGTGATGAAAGGATATTACAAAAATCCTGAAGCAACCGCAGCTGCTTTCACCGAAGACGGATGGTTGCGTACTGGCGACTTAGGAATACTTGATCGTAACAACCGACTGTATATTAAAGGTCGCATCAAAACCATGATACTTGGTGCTAACGGTCAAAATATTTTTCCCGAAGAAATTGAAACACGTCTCAACAATATGCCCTACATTGATGAATCATTAGTAATCAAAAGAAAGAATCGATTGGTTGCTTTGGTTTATCCCGATTTTCATGAAATGGAGGAGACAGGCATCACACTTGATGAGTTGGAAAGCATTATGAATTCGATACGTCTCGAGGTAAATAAAAAACTGGCCATATACGAACAAATAGGTTATATAGAGTTGAGACAAAAACCGTTTGAAAAAACACCCAAGAGAAGTATTAGAAGGTTTTTATATGTGGAAGAGAACAATGTTTAGAAGCAGTTAAAAACTGATTTTAGGTTTATAAGAATCAGAAAAATATCATTAAGCAAGCTGGAGAATATGAAGCAATTTATCTTATTATTAGTTCTATTAGTTTCAATGCAGTTGGAAGCACAAGAGGTTATTGATCTTTACACATCCATCCCAAATAGTAAATCCTATGAGATGGAAGAGGTGCTCACTGTAGAAGATGGGCGTATAGCCTGGATTAAAAATGTTTCAAAGCCAACATTAACGATTTATCTTCCTAAAGAAGAAATTACTACAAGGACAGCCGTTATTATTTGTCCAGGTGGTGGCTATTCAGGAGAAAGTTATCTAAAAGAAGGCACTTTAATTGCTGAAGAATTTTCACGAAAAGGTATTGCCGCTTTCATCTTAAAATATCGCTTGCCAAGTAATTCCATTATGATTGATAAAACGATCGGACCATTACAAGATGCGCAACAAGCAATTAAAACTGTAAGACAACGGGCGGCTGAGTGGCAAATAGATACCGCAAAAATTGGCATTATGGGATTTTCTGCTGGTGGACATTTAGCCTCAACTGCTGGAACTAATTTCAGCAAATCATATATCCCAAATGAGGAAAATATAAGCTTGAGACCAAATTTTATGATATTGGTGTACCCAGTTATCAGCATGAGTGATGAACTGACCCATAATGGATCACGAAACAATTTACTAGGAGAAGATGCTTCGAAAGAACAAATCACGCAATTTTCTAACGAATTGCATGTTAACAAAAACACGCCGCCCACATGGATTACGCATACTGGCGATGACACATTAGTTCCCGTTGAAAATAGTATCCGCTTTTATCAAGAATTAATTCGAAATAAAGTTCCTGCAGAAATGCATCTTTACCCAAAAGGGGGGCATGGTTTTGTTTTGAGCATGCCCACTGACGAATGGATGCAGCCAGTCTTTAAGTGGATGACCAAAAGTAATTTTGTTAATTAAAATTGGATATCTCAACAGCTTGCATCTTGCTACAAGCATTACGTTGCGCCTTAGCGCAATAACACACTATCTATTGTAATTCATAAATGGCCGACACACAGGTCGGCCACTACATCTATAATAAAAAAGCTAATAGCCATCACCTAAAAGCTATTTATGTATGATCTATTTTCTAATCAATTGTCTTTTATCCCTATTTTATCAATTGCAACTCCTCAATAATATGAGGTGCCTTCATAATTTTATCGATTACATACAGGCAGTATCTAATATCAACACTGATGGTACGTTGCATTTCGGGTTCGAAAACAATATCGCCACTCAATGCTTCCCAATTGCCATCGAATGCAAGACCGATTAACTCTGCATTACCGTTCAAAACGGGACTACCAGAGTTACCGCCAGTGATATCGTTGTTTGACAAGAAGCAAGTAACCAGTTCGCCTTTATCATTTTGGTATTGCCCAAAGTTCTCTTTGCGCAGTTCAGTCAATATATCGGCTTGCACGTTAAACTCAGGATCGCCTGGCTTTTCTTTTTCCAAAACTCCTTGAGTAGTGGTATAGTAATTGTACCACACTCCATCCCGTGGCTCGTATCCTTGCACGGTTCCATAGCTCAATCGTTGTGTGAAATTGGCATCGGGCGAATAAGCGAAATCGGGATTCATCTCCATCAATGCTGCCATAAATTCGCGTTCTGCTCTCATAATTTGCTCGTAAGAATCAATCATTCTTTCCGACATTTCATAACCCATGTCTTTCACCGAAAGGGCTAAATCCATAGCTGGATCTTTCAGAATGTCTTTGTTGTCTTTCTTTTTTAATAAGACCATCAATTCGTCTAAGTTGACAAATTGAGATTTACTGAACAACCACTCAGCATACTTTTCATAGTTGCCTTTAAACTTCTTGTCGATAAACTTGTAAATGTCAGGCAAGTTTTCTTTTGGTACACGCGAAGCGTATAAACGAAGCATCACGGGCAACACACGTTTGTCTAAATCGGGTTCGTAATCTTTGTAAGCATTCAGAATTCGTTCATTTATGAAGTCTTCTTTATCTTGCTCGGTGTTGTTGCTGTCAAAGGCCAACAGCGTATTTGCAAAACGAATGATTTCTATGCCGTTCCTAAAAGTTTCCAAGAAGTAGGTTGTGTTCAAAGCATCTTTTGCAGAACTTGTATAAGCATTTTCAAGTGATGAAAGTGTATTGCCATATTTGGCTTTTGCTTCGGGATTGCTTGCTATCCAGTCTCCTAATTGCTTTTCAATAGCTTTTTTTTCTTTAACAATGCCCAAGTTGGTTAATGCCTCATTCATACCTATGGAGTTTTTCCAATAGTTGGAGCTTCCTGAATATTTAGATGCATATTTGATGCGAATGGCATCGCTTTGATTCATGGCTTCGCGCCATATTTGTTGTTTCTCTCCCCTTACTTCAATGCGAGGTTTGTTTTCAGAATCAATCATGCGTTGAATTCCCCACGATGATAGGTAACGTTTTGTAGTTCCTGGAAAGCCAATTGTCATAGCGTAGTCATTTTCTTTGTATCCCGCAACCGAAACAGGCACTATGTATTTTGGTTGATATGGAACATTTTCGCTACTATAATCGGCTGGTTTGTTATCCTTATTGGCATACACCCTAAAAACAGAGAAATCGCCTGTTTGGCGTGGCCACATCCAATTGTCTGTGTCGCCACCAAACTTGCCAATGGAAGATGGAGGAGCAACAACAAGACGAACATCACGAAAAATATCATATACCACCATGTAGTATTTGTTGCCTGCATAAAAAGGAACTACACGTGCTTGTGTATATGGATCGTTTTTGTACGCTTCCATCAATATATCTGATATAGAGTCGATGGCTTGTTGACGCTGCACTTCGCTTAACACAGAAGGTATTTGCGAGGTGATTTCATCGGTAACATCTTTGGTTGAGCGCAAAAAAGAAACTGTTAAGCCATCAGCGGCTAATTCGCTTTTCATGTCTTGCGCTGCAAAACCATCTTTGAGGTAGTCGTACTCTACAGCACTTAGTTTCTGAATAGCACCATATCCGCAGTGATGATTTGTAAATATCAAACCTTGTTCAGACACTGCAACTCCAGTACATCCACCACCAAATATTACAACGGCGTCTTTCAATGAAGCATTTTCTTCGTCATACACCTTGTCTATTGGGAAGGTGAAACCAAGCTCTTGCATTCGTGCAATGCTTTGCTGATTCAGTTCTTTCAACAGCCACATTCCCTCGTCAGCTTTAGCAGTAAAAGCTAAAAAGATGATGGCTATTGCTAATAGCATTTTTTTCATAAAGTGAGATTCTTAAATTATTTTATTTATTTGAATGATTATCTATTTGAAATATTTCCCAATCACAGGGAGCTCACGCAAAGGTAATTCTTTTTTTATTGTTACAAATAGGTATGTTAAAACTATTACAGTATTTAAAGCTATGCGAATAAACACATTAGAAGTAAATGAGAAGTTTAAATACATAACTCCGCCAAGCAATATTGTAAGCAAAACAAAGTTGAGAGCTGTTTTCAAATTGTAGGGAATGGGGTAATGTTTTTGTCCCAAAAAATAGGACAGAACCATCATGGATAAATTGGCAAAAAACGACGCCCAAGCACAAGCCATATAACCATAGTGAGGGATGAAGACAATGAGAATAGTGAGCGTGATGACCAGTCCGAACAAAGACATATAAGCACCCCATTTGGTTTTATCGGTGAGTTTGTACCACAGTGATAAGTTGAAATAGAGTCCGAAGAACAACTCTCCCATCATAACAATGGGTACTACTTTGAGTCCTTCGTGATAGTTGCGAGGAATTAAGTATTTTATAATATCTAAATAGCCAAGGGTAACCAAAAAGATGAGCAACCCTAATATCAGGAAATACTTGGATGCATCGGCATACGATTTCAAATTGGAACTTGAACTTTCTTCTCGGTCGCGTGCAAATATGAAGGGTTCGAATGCATACCTAAAGGCCTGCGTAAACATCACCATTATAATGGCTATTTTGAAACTTTGACCATAGATGCCCAATTGTGTTTCTGCCTCGGCAGGATTGGGATAAAGCCAAGTGAAAACCATTTTGTCGGCCGATTGATTCAACACTCCCGCTATGCCCAGAATGAGCAATGGGTAGGAATACCTCAACATCTTCTTGAGCAATGCACCATCAAACTGAAACTTGATGCGCATGTGGGGCGTAAGCAATATAAATTGAATGGCTGAGGCTAAAAGATTGGAAAAAAGAATGTAGTCGATACCATTGGATATATCATACCAAGCAAACAAATCGGGATAGAAATTCCGCAGCCAGGGTGCTAATTTGAAAAAGAAAAGATTGAATGTAATAATCAATATCACATTTAAGAGCTTAAGAAAAGCAAACTTTAGCGGACGTTTAGAGAAACGAAGAAAAGCAAAAGGTATTGCTCCTAAAACATCCAACATAAGGATGAGTATGAGCATAAACGCATAACGAGGCTTCATGCTCGGTCCAAAAGAAGAAGCAATTGGTTCTAAAAAGGATATTGCCAATACGGCAAATAGCAACGTGGAGGATATGATGCTAATGAGGGCTGTGGAGTAGACTTTAAGGGGTTCTTCTTCTCTGTTTGCAAACCGAAAGAAACCGGTTTCCATTCCATAAGTCAGTATTACCTGAAAGAGCGCAATCCATGCATACGAATAGGTGATTACACCCATTTCGGCAATTGTCTTTAGCTCAAACGCCCAATACAAGCCAAGAAACCAACTAAGCAATTTTCCAAAAATACTGCTTACGCCATATATAGCGGTTTCTTTGGCCAGAGTTTTCATCCCATTTGCCATATGTTTACTATCTCTTCTAAAATAAATTTGTAAGTACTGATTACAAAAGTAATATTTTATCTTTGATTTAAGTAGCTTTGCAGTAGTTGTGGTTGAGAATTGCTGTTTGTTACTAAGAGACTGAATAGAACTGATAAGGATAAGGTTGAGATTGAGCAATAAAAACACGAGATTAATTCATAATCAATTTATTAAGAGGAAAATTATGAGCTCAGAAAATAATTGTATTTCCGTTCCGTTTCACTGGAGTGCCAGTGTATGTGCAATAACGATTGTGACTTTGGCTTTTATAGCAGGAGGAGCATTTTATATTGTGTCAATTAATTGGCCAATAGAAATGCTGTGGTTAAAATACTTGTTGATAGCTGTTTTTTTAATCACTGTTATTGTAGGGGTTGGCTATACACCAATACGATTGAGTGCAAATGCAGAAAAAATAACTGCAAGAATGTTATTTCGATCACTAAAAATACCATTGAACGAAGTGACAGCAATAAACCAAATTTCAAAGCGCGACATAAGTAATTCTATACAAACTTTTGGGAGCGGTGGTTTATTCGGTTATTTAGGTCGTTTCAAGAATAACAAAATAGGTAGTTATAGCATTTACGCAACTGAGTTGAATAACTTGATTCTTGTTCGAACCCGTAGCAAGATTTATGTTTTTAGTTGTTCTTGTCCTCATGAATTTATCGAATTTGTAAATTTGCAATTGATCAAATTATAGTGCTTATTCATCTTTAAATTATCGTTTGTGAAAGATTTCTTACATTTGCTGTTTATTTACAATCACACACACTATGAATTTTATTGACTCAGATCAAATTCGCAAACATATTAATAAGGCGGCATCACAACAAACTCCGTTCTTCTTCACCATCAATTACGAAATGTATGAAGGGTTGTTTATAGAAAACCCTCTGAATCAAAGCGAAATACTTTTTGACTTCAACGGTGCAACCAATAAGCCTATGGAAACAGTAACTTACCAACAGGCAGAACTAACAGTTCATCCAATATCGGAAGAGCAGTACCAATCTAAATTTGAATTAGTGCAACGGGGATTAAAAAGCGGAGCAATTGATGTAATCAATCTTACTGTGCGAACACCTATTAGCACAAATATTAATTGTAGAGAAATATTCTCTCGTAGTCAATCACCGTATAGGGTTTATGTTCCAGGTAGGTTTGTGAGTTTCTCGCCTGAACGTTTTGTGAAAATAGAAGATGACATGATATCCTCCAATCCTATGAAAGGAACGATTGATGCATCAATTAAGAATGCTGAACAGGCTATTTTAAATGATGCAAAAGAAATAGCCGAACATTCTGCTACAGCACAGCTGGTAGGCGAAGAACTTAGTTCAGTGGCAATTAATGTTGCTATTAAAAGATTCAGGTACATTGATCGTATTGAATCTCACAATAGAACACTCCTTGCGGCAAGCTCCGAGATTCAGGGAGAATTGCCAACTGATTACATGTCTCAATTGGGTAATATTCTTTTCTCTCTACTACCAGCAGCTTCAGTTACTGGATCGCCAAAAGCTAAAGCCCAAGAATACATTCGTGTGTCGGAAGGTCAGCCAAGAGGCTATTATTGTGGAGTTGCTGGGTATTTTGATGGAAGAGCACTGGATACGGCTGTACTTATTAGGTTTATAGAAATAGACAATGGGAATATCTACTATAGAAGTGGAGGTGGTGTGACTCGTGACAGTATTTGTGAAAAAGAATATCAGGAAGTTTTAAATAAGATATACCTCCCAATTGTATGACAGAACCTGCTTTTATTGAAGTATTAAAGGTTAAGGATGGTGTTTTTATCAATCCTCAACCTCACTTTGAACGAATATTTCGCACAACACTGCATTTTTTCTCCCAACCATTAGCTGTGAAGCTGACTGACAATATAGTGCCTACAGAATTACGCTCTGGAGTGGTAAAGTGCAGAATTGTATATAGTAAGCAAGTTATATCAATAGATTTTGAACCTTACACGATGCGAAATATCCGAAGCTTGGCAATCATAGAAAGCGATACAATTGATTACAGCTATAAATACCGCAATCGTGATGCAATAAACGAACTATTGTCCCAACAAGGAGATTGTGATGACATTTTGATTGTAAAGAATTCGCTTGTTACAGACACATCCTATTCGAATGTGGTATTTAAAGATTTAGATGGAGCGCTTTATACTCCCAAGTCTACTCTTTTGGCAGGTACAAAAAGACAGAAATTGTTGGCTGAAGGTATTATCAAAGAAAAAGAAATTCGTGTGAACGACATTAAGTCATACTTGGGAGTTTATCTTATAAATGCAATGATAGATATTGAGGACAAAATATTTGTTGACACCGATGCTATTTTGTGATCAGTGAACAGTAATTACTATTAGCCCCCATTTTCAATTTTGACTTATACTCACACCCCATATACAACATAACGCATACCTCACAGCCTCTTTATCTATCTTTAAGTATATACTATATCGAAATTTCGAAAAAAACCGCTTTCTTTGTGACTTCGATTTAAAAAATAAGATTTATCGTTAATAAGCACACCATTTGCGAACTGCAAGGCATGTTTTTTTAAAAGAAAAGCTTAATAACGAATGGGCAAAGATGTTGTCCGCAAACCTATACAATTGATTTATGGCACAAGAAGATGTTTTTAGAAAGTTAGTATCACACTGTAAGGAATACGGTTTTGTTTTTCAGTCAAGTGAAATATATGATGGATTGGCTGCAGTGTACGACTACGGACAAATGGGAGTTGAACTCAAAAATAATATAAAGAAATATTGGTGGGACAGTATGGTGCTACTCCACGAAAATGTGGTAGGTATAGATTCTGCCATTTTCATGCACCCTACCATATGGAAAGCATCAGGACACGTTGATGCATTTAATGATCCTTTGATAGACAATAAAGACAGCAAGAAAAGATATCGTGCAGATGTTTTAATCGAGGACTTTCTGGCAAAAATTGATGACAAAGTAGATAAAGAAGTAGAAAAAGCTGCGAAACGTTTTGGCGACAAGTTTGACGAGGCTATGTATCGTGAAACCAATCCACGCGTTCTGGAGAATATCGAAAAACGAAACGAGATTCATGAGCGATTTTCAAAAGCTTTAAATGACAACAATTTGGTGGAACTACGCCAAATAATTGTTGATTGCGAAATAGCATGTCCCGTAAGTGGAACAAGAGAGTGGACAGATGTACGCCAGTTTAACTTGATGTTCTCAACAGAAATGGGATCTACTTCAGATGGTGCTCTCAAGGTTTATCTTCGTCCAGAAACGGCACAAGGTATTTTTGTGAACTACTCAAACGTGCAAAAAACAGGTCGTATGAGAATACCTTTTGGCATTGCTCAAATTGGTAAAGCTTTTAGAAACGAAATTGTTGCCCGTCAGTTCATTTTTCGTATGCGCGAGTTTGAGCAAATGGAGCTTCAGTTCTTTGTTAGACCAGGCGAAGAATTAGAGTGGTTTGAAAAGTGGAAGAAAATCCGTATGAAGTGGCATCAAGCTCTTGGTTTTGGTGCTGATAATTATCGTTTTCACGATCACGAAAAGTTAGCTCATTATGCCAATGCTGCAACAGATATTGAATATAAAATGCCTTTTGGATTTAAAGAAGTGGAGGGAATACATTCTCGTACAGACTTTGACTTGAAACAACACGAGAAATTTTCGGGAAAGAGACTTCAATATTTCGATCCAGAGTTAAACAAATCATATATCCCTTATGTAGTTGAAACCTCTATTGGTATTGACCGCATGTTTTTATCTGTAATTGCTGCATCTTATCACGAAGAAACATTGGACAAAGGAGAAATAAGAGTAGTGATGAAATTGCCGCCTGCATTAGCTCCAGTAAAAGCTGCTATTTTACCTCTGATTAGAAAAGATGGATTGTCTGATAAAGCGCGTGAAATAATGGACAAACTGAAGTTTAACTTCGCTTGTCAATATGACGAAAAAGATAGTATTGGTAAGCGTTATCGACGTCAAGATGCTATTGGAACTCCTTATTGTGTTACAATAGATCATCAAACTTTGGAAGATAACACTGTAACCATACGAGAGCGCGACTCAATGGAGCAAAAGCGTGTTTCATTGGATTTGTTGGAGCAAGAAATTTCAGAAAAGACCAAAATGGAATATCTCTTGAAACAACTCATTTAATTAAATAAAATAAAATCACAACGAACTGAATAATGAAAACAAAATTACTATTACTTATAACACTTGTGGCCCTTATCTTTGCCTCGTGTTCAAAAGATGACGAAACAGACACTCGCTGGAAAGACGCAAATGAAGCAGCATTTGCTAAAACAGCTGCGTCGGGTGAATACAAAACTATTGAAGCTCCTTCAAAAATGGGCTCAATTGCCTATAAGGTACTTAAAAGTGGAGATGGAGAAACACCTTTATATAACGATAAGGTTATGGTGCTTTATACTGGTTGGTTTAAATCGGTTGACTGGAATAAAGACGACACCTACACCAATGAGGATGGATTGACTATTAGAAACAAATATATTTTTGATTCAACTGCAGATAGAAATGATTATCCTTCCACATTTGAGGTAAATCGTGTAGTAGATGGATTTAGCACTGCTTTGCAACACATGAAAGAGGGCGACAAATGGGAAGTTTGGATACCTTGGATACTTGGATATGGAGCAAATGGTTCAAACGCCATCCCTGCACATACTACCTTGGTTTTTGAAATTGAATTGTTAGAGATATTGTAAGTAGCATAATATAAAATAATACAGTAAATATCTATAGATAGCGTGTAACATTTGAGTACTACTATAAATATTTTATAAAAATATAAAAGCTGTTCGTATTTGTGGGAGCAGCTTTTTTGTTGGAGTTAGGTTTATATATTTACTTTTAAAATATTGATTACAAACTCAAAAGAAAAGTTTCAATACTTTTGCGAACCACTGCACGTGAACCTGTAAACTTATTGACCATAATAGTAAATGCATACCTTTTATTGCCATCTATTAGATATCCTGCATAACATTGTACTCCGCCAATGCTACCACTTTTTGCGCGTATCTTCCCGCTATATTTTGTTTTGCTCATAAAGTTCTTCAGCGTTCCTTCTTGACCAGCAATGGGCAGTGATGCATAAAACTCTTTTGAGTAGTTGCTTTTGCTGTACATGTGGGTCAACAAGTCGCAGAAGAATTCAGGACTGGCAGCGTCTTGGGGTGCTAATCCACTGCCATCGTGGAGAAACAAGGATGAAGTAGATACATTTTGTTTTGTCCAATAGCTGTTTATAAATTTCACTCCTTCTTGTAGGGCATCGCTATAAATATCTTGATTCTGATTTCGACCAATTGTGCGTATCAAATGTTCTGCAAAATGATTGTTGCTCTCTACGTTAGTTTCTCGCAGAATATCAGTGATTGGTCGAGATTGATGTACATGGAGCACTCGCCCCACCCTATAATTGTTTTGTGACTGTCCGTTGTTGCAGCTACGATTTATATAATCATTTTGTGCAGTTTCAATTTGTGAAACATTGATTCCCCTTTTAGATAATTCGACAGCCAATGTTTCACCTAACATTAGTCCTGGATCGGGAATGTCACCTTTAATACTGAAAGCAGTTCTTCCAGCAGGAATATTACCTCTCAGAATGCGCTTGTATGAAAAAGGTGCTCCATAGATGTATCCATTATCTCGTCCTGTTGTATTGAGTTGCAATTGATTGATAAATGATAGCACCTTTATTTCAGGATCGGTACGCAATATAATAGGACAGCTATTTCTATTGGTTGTGTCAAAAAAGATTCGGTATGAATTGTCAAACACACTTATTCCATATGCACCTGATGCATAATAATTACCCATATCAATCCATGTCCACTCGTCAGATATACCATTATAGCCAAAAAGATTATCTACAACATACAGTTTCAAATTTTCAATCCCGGTAAGAGAGTTTTGCAATGCCTTCGTCCAATCCAAAAGAAAAGAATTACGGTTTTCTTTGAAACCAGACGTGCCCAATGTAGGGTCGCCCGCCCCAACAACAAGAAGTGTTGATGGATCTTGAGCATCCAATGCCAATGTAGTTTTATATCTGAAGCTGGGACTTAACAACTCGAGAGCAGTTGCGGTAGTAACCAGTTTCATAATAGAGGCAGTAGTAAGTGATTTCTCTTCATTGTGAGATACAATAGTTTTACCTGTTGACAAATCTTTCACACTTATTCCTATTAAAGCATGTTTCAATGCAGGATTTTGTGTAAACTGTTGCAAGGCCGTTTGAGAAAAACCAGCGAAAAGCGTAAAAAAAACAATGAGGAAGGATAAAACACATTTCATATTGAATTTGATTCAAAAAATTGTAGGTAAAGTATTTTTCGACAATGTTGCAATATAAATAAAAAAGCCGACAAAAACATTGCCGACTTTTCATAAAGATAAAACTTTTATTGAATTTTATTTGATAATAAATTTGATATCTACTCTCCGTGCATCTTTAGGAGAAGACGTTTTATCTTCTCCATAAAACACAGATGATATTTGGTCTGGGAAAACGCCATAATCTATCAACAAACGTTTAACAGACTCATTGCGTCTCATAGATAAATCATAGTTATACTTTGGATTACCAGCAGTGCTTGCATAGCCTTTTAGAACAACACCCAGCTGAGGGTTTTTCTTTAAAACTATTGCAGCATTCTCTACCTCAAATCGAAAGCTTGGTGAAACTTCAGAAACATCATTGTCAAAAAACACTTTCATCTCTGAAGATCCATAACGCTTAACAATTTCTTTTGCTTCGGGAGTTAATGTTGAAGCGGCAATAAGTGAATCTTGCACTTCAGCTATTTCCCGATTCAAGCGACCAATTTCCTCTTGTTTTTCAACTGCTGTTACTGGTGCCGATAATAAATTAACCTGACGTTGCAACGAATCTATCTTCCATCTTAATTCTCCGTTGTCATTATTATTACTCGCAGTTAGCGGTAATGCACCAAGTAAAGGTGTTTGTGATTGAGCTTGATAAGGAGGATAATAACCGCCTTGGTTATTAGCTGGCATAGTTAAGAAAGTAGTTGAACCCCCTCCGCCACTACCTGCTCCATAACCATAAGTGCTATTCAATCGAGCATTTAATGCTTCTATTTCCCTCAACAAGTCATTGCGAGACATATTGTTTAAATTGCTACTCAAAGGAACAGCAGATGCATTATAGGGAGCTGAAAATGCTGAACGACTATTGACACCAGTGCTGTATTGTTGTATATTTGGGTTGTATAAATCCTGTTCTACATTCTCTTTTTTAGCTAAAGCCACTTTCTCGAGAAAACTAATTAACTCAGCCTTAGTCATCACAATCTCACCCGTATTGGGGTTGTTTATTTTATAAAGTGCAATGGTGTCTGTTTGTGCAGACATACCAACGACTCCTAATAATATAAACAAACTAATACATACTATTATTCTTATATTACGATACATAATAAATGTTTGTTTATGCTGTTCTAAAAATCAAATCTATAACCCAACGAAAGCTGGTTGTTTTTAAAGAATCTGCGTGAAGTATATTCTACAAATAGACTGCCATTACCAACCTCTAAATAGGAACCTGCAATAATATTAACACCGAAATGAAATTTATCTACTTTATTCAAACCTAAACCTAAACCAACATAAGGGGTTAAAGAGGATATATTATTTGCAAATAATGGATAAGTAACATTTGCATTCAAACCATATGCGGTTTTACCTCCCACACCAAAATACAAATCAGGAGTGAAAACAAAATCTGTGCTTGAAAAACCATAATTAGCTTTTAATCCAAATATTGCAGCTGTTCCTTCACCAAAAGTAAAACCTAAAAAAGGAGAAAGTCCTCGGTATATTACCCAAGAAGTAGCTACACCTTGATTTCTACTTTGGGTTGTAATATTTTGACGTGTACCGTCAGCACTGACTATTATGTTGTCTTGGGCTCTACCTAGTGGTGCACCAATAGGAGCTTGATTGCCACTTGGTGACATAAAAAACGTTTTATCGGAACCAGTTGATGATTGTCTGTATGCATTGTCAATCTTACGAGAGTTTTCTTCAATTCTGTCACTAATACGCTGCATTTCCCTCAATAATTCTGCATTAGAATCATTGATATTACTTGGAACAGAAATATCTTGAGGTTGTTGTGGTACAGCTCGAGATTGCATTGAGGGATCTTGCATGCTCATAACACTGGTGTTACCTCCTTGTAAGATAATTCTTTCAAGTCTATCAAGACGTTCTTCAGGAGTTTCCTCTTTAACGGTAGGAGTACCCACCCCTTTTACTACTTGATCCACCAATGACTCTAATTCTTGAGGAGTTAACCTAATCATTGATTGTCCATCAGATGTATACGTAGTAGAACCTGCTAAATACGGTTGTTTACCTACTGATGAATCTATTTCTTTTTCCAAACGTTGTTTTTCGTTTATAATGCGAGCAGCTTTTTCCGAATCATTGGTCTCATAAGCTTTATCAAGCTCTTTTTTGAGTTCTTCAATACGTTGCTCATACATCATAGTTCTGTCATCAACATTCCGTTGAACGTATGAATCCAAAGCTCTATCTGCATTTGCTGCTTTACCCAAATTAAATTTTAAGCCTGCATTATACATAACATGCTGCTTCAAATCATCTGTAGATTGTAAATCCGTAAGGTCTTCCCTATCAGTTGTAAACATAAGGTTGGCCCCACCAAAAATTTCAAAATAACGAGCAATTGGTATAGATAGACCAACACCTCCTTTAGCAAAATAACCTGAATTAGTAGCTAATAGAGGAGCTTTTCCTTGATAGCTATCATAAACATTCATATATCCACCACCTATAGTGATGTAAGGAACTACACCTCGAGCAACATTCAATTTTGCAATGAAGTCTGCTCCATAAATGGCTAATTTATCAAAATCAGTAGATATTTTCTCATCTTCTGAAGATCTGTAATAAAATCCACGTAATCCAACAAAGTCGTTAAAATCAATTCCTAAAGCACCACCTAAAAGAT
The DNA here is from genome assembly GCA_002364735.1 of Bacteroidales bacterium UBA3143. Taxonomy (GTDB): domain Bacteria; phylum Bacteroidota; class Bacteroidia; order Bacteroidales; family Dysgonomonadaceae; genus UBA2632. Next base: position 10,023 of record DEZB01000071.1, on the reverse strand, counting down.
AAGTGTTTCTTAAGTTAGTATTTTCATCAAAATCGATATACGCACCACCTGGTTCAATCACAAATCTCAATCCTGAAAAACCATTAGAAAACTGTCTTTCATAAGCTCGATCTAAATCAGTATATGAATCTGGGCTTTTACCGCCTAAATAAAATTGAATTCCAGCATTTAATGACCAATTGATCATGCGTTTGTTTGTTACATTATTATCAATCCAATCATTAAAAGCATCTCCTTCAGGGTCAGTCACCCTTAATAAACTGGTTGGGTCTATGTTAAAAGCATGTGCTTTACCTTCTATATTAAAAGTAACTCGGTCACCCAAATTAAACTTAGTTCCTAAACCTCCACTAAGATAAATTTGTTCTTCCTTGATGTCATCAAATTTAAGTTTTTGAACTCCTGTACCTAAAGTTAAGTAAGGTGCGAGCCAGCCACCTGTGGGGATATTTGCTTTAAACTCCCCACCCCATCTAACTACATCAACCTCTCTTGAGTTGAATTTATCTACTATATCTCCAGGTACGTTTAAGTCATTAAGTGTACTTTTTAGATCAAGTGATTGCTCATAAATTCCTCTCAATTCAAGGTGTCGTCCCAATCCAAATCCAATCATACCTCCTACCATAGGACCATTTTCTATATACAACTGGTTGTCCCACCAAGTATAATTTGCTGTTGGAGTTATGTTTATACTTAAGTTGTTTACCTGAGATCTTGCTTGAATGAATACAATAAGAAATAGAGCCAAGAATAATGATTTTTTCATAATCGTGTTATATTATTAATTCTTTAGTCGCTTTAAGTTTATATTTAGCACTAAAAAAACAATAAAGTCTCTATAAAGTTCTTCAATATGACTTTTTTAACTGTCATGTTTATTAATTGTGCAGATAATAATTAATTAGCTTTCTAAATATTGCACGAAAATAAAATATTTGTTTTTACCCAAGACAAGACCGTATTGATTTTAATAAGCATAAACTACATAATTTTACATGCAGTTATAAGCTTTTAAATTATATTTATTACTCTAATCACTCAATTCAACTTGTTTAACGTTTGTTTTAACTAAGCTTTCACATGATATCATTATTTTATAGTTATTTTTGCAGAATAAAATTAGGAAGCTGCTTCTTCTTAAGGTAACACAGTCATATAAAAAAAATCATTTAAATTTAATCGATTCTCAAAACGCAAAATCACTATTAAAAAACGCAAAATGAAACATGTAAAAAAAACTAAATCAATCAGTACTATTCTGTTGATGCTATTATGGTTATTTTCATCAGCCCTGTCTGCCCAAAACATAAGTGTGAAGGGTAATGTTGTAGATGAATCTGGTGAAACACTTATTGGTGTTGCTGCAAGAGTAGTGGGTACAACTACTGGGACAGTTACAGATGCTAACGGAAATTTTAATTTTACCAACATTCCAGCAAATTCGAAAATCGAGTTCTCTTATATTGGAATGTTAACCCAGGTCGTTGATGTTAATGGTAGATCAAATATTAATGTTGTTCTTAAAGAAGAAACCGAATTACTGGACGAAATCGTTGTAGTAGGATATGGAACTGTTAGGAAAAAAGACCTTACTGGTTCAGTATCATCCATAAAATCCGAAGATATTCAAAATTCTCCTGTAACATCATTAGATCAAGCACTACAAGGTAAAGCAGCGGGTGTGCAGGTTACTCAGGCTTCTTCAGCACCTGGTGGCAAGGTCTCAATCAGAATTAGAGGAGGTAATTCTTTAAGTAGTAGTAATGAGCCTTTATTTGTTGTTGATGGTTTTCCAATATCCGCAGGAAGTTCTGCTGGTGGTAGTGGAATTGGTCAAAACCCTTTAGCAACCATAAATAGTGCAGATATTGAGTCTATGGATATTTTGAAAGACGCTTCTGCAACTGCAATTTATGGATCTCGTGGTGCAAATGGAGTTGTACTAATAACAACAAAAAAAGGAACTACAGGCAAACCTAAAATTTCTTTTGACGCATACTATGGCACTCAAATGCTATCAAAAAAACTGGACATGATGAATGCAACAGAATTTGGAATATTGGTAAATGAAGCCAGAGCATATGAAGGTCTTAGTCCTGCATTTCCTGATGCAAATAACCCATATTATTTTCCTGAAGTGTCTGAGTTAGGAGAAGGTGTAGATTATCAAGATGAAGTATTTGTTGATGCACCTATTTCAAATTACAACATTGGAATTAATGGTGGAACAGAAGCAATAAAATATTCAATTGGAGGTGGGTATTTTTCTCAAGAAGGTATTATCAAAAACACCGATTTTAATAGAGCTTCATTTAGATCTAATCTTGGAATAAAGGTTCTACCTAACCTTGACGTTAACAGCAACTTGTCAGCTATTCATAGTTGGGCTAAAGGTACAACTTCAGAAGGTGACGGAGGTAGTAGTGGTTCAATAGTTTGGGGTGTGCTTCTGATGCCTCCAACATTTCCTATTTATGATAAAGATGGAGATTACACCACAACCAACCCTACTCCTGGTGGAACACCTGCACAAAACCCTGTTGCAATTGCTAATCATTATATTGAAAATCATGAAATAAATCGTTTCTTAGGTTCAATTGATGCTAACTGGGAAATTGTAAAGCATTTAACCCTCAAAGTAACTTTTGGTGCTGACATGTCTTCTTCAAATAGAGAAGTATATTGGCCAAAAGAAACATTTATAGGATTAAGTAGTAGTGGTGAAGCATATCAAAGAAATGTAAGAGAAACTTCTTATTTAAATGAAAACACATTATCTTATAACAATGTGTTTGGGGACCACTCAGTTAGCGGAGTATTAGGTTATACTTGGCAAACTTTCAACTATAAAAATTTCAATGCAGGTTCAAGTGATTTCACTTCAGATTTATTTGGAGCAAACAACTTAGGTGCTGGAACTACTTACTCCTCTCCTGGGTCATTTCAAAACCAAAGTCAATTAGCTTCTTATTTAGGAAGGATTAATTATATTTTCAGAGATAGGTATTTACTAACACTTACAGGACGTGCAGATGGCAGTTCAAGATTTGGAGATAATAATAAATGGGCGTTTTTTCCATCTGCAGCATTAGCTTGGAGACTTTCGGAAGAGTATTTTATGGAAGATTTTGACTGGCTATCTAACTTAAAGCTTAGGCTAAGTTATGGTAAAACTGGTAATCAGAATATTGGCAATTATTTATCTCAAGCAATGCTGGGTACTATGAATTATCCTATTGGGAATGAACTAACATCTGGAATAGGACCAAACAATATTCCTAACCCTAATTTGAAATGGGAAACAACTGGAACAACAGATATTGGTATTGATTTCGGATTGTTTAATAATAGATTGACTATTGTAGCTGATTACTATTATAAAAAGACAACGGACTTATTGTGGAATTTAAGCATCCCTTCATCTTCTGGTTTTACCAGTATTTTTAAAAACATTGGTAGCTTAGAAAATAAAGGTGTTGAATTGGCTATTGGCGCAGACGTTTTCACAGGAGAGTTCAAGTGGAATACACAAGTTAATTGGTCTCGAAACAGAAACAAAGTTTTAGAAATTCCTGGGTATTCGCCTTCTACACAAGGATCATTATCAGGTCATCTAAAAGTAAGTGGTAGCTGGCTCGAACCTGGACTACCTGTAGGTGTTTGGAATATGCTAAAATATGATGGTGTATTTCAAGACCAAGCACAATTAGATAAAGGACCTAAATCCTCTAATAATGACAGGCTGGGCGATATGAGATTTGTTGATAAAAATGGTGATGGCAAGATAAATTACTCTGAAGACAGAATGATTGTAGGAGATCCAAATCCTAAATTTATATACGGCTGGACAAATAATTTCTCTTATAAAGGATTTGATTTATCAGTTTATATTCAAGGTTCAGAAGGCAACGACATTTTAAATGTTCAAAGAGCTGAAACAAATGTTTCTGGCCCATGGGGTAATCAAAGAAGAGAAATCTTAGATCGCTGGACACCTACTAACACTAATACAGATGTGCCAAGAGCAAGAGTTACTGTTAATCCATTACTATTGCAGTCAGATTGGTTAGTGGAAGATGGTAGTTATCTCCGTTTTAAAACGATAAATTTAGGTTATACATTTAGAACCATTAAAGGAATTAACTCAGCAAGACTTTACGTAACAGGACAAAACTTAATAACGATAACCAATTATTCAGGATTTGACCCTGAAGTGAATTCACCAGGTAACAGCAATTTACAATTAGGAGTAGATCACAATGCGTATCCTGCATCAAAAGCTTTTTTAGTTGGTGTAAATCTTAATTTTTAAGCAACAAAAAAATTATAAATATGAAAACAAAAATAATATATCTTTTAATAGCCACTATCTTTCTCTTAAATAGTTGTCACGATAGCTTTTTAGAAGAAAAGGTTTATAGCAATATAACTCCTTTAAATTTTTACAAAACTGAACAAGACGCACAGGCTGCATTGATCTCAGTATATAATGCGATGCAAAGCAGTAGTCTCTTAAAACGACAAGCTCTATTGGCTGCTGAATTTCCAAGTGAAGCAACATGGCCAAATTTTTCTGGTGAAGCTTGGCGTACCGAAATGGATGAATATACTTGGAGTCCAAGTTCAGGTCCATTTTACGATATCTGGGCGCAGCTGTATGTAATGGTTAATCGTGCTAATACGTTATTAAGTCGTATTGATGGTATAGAATTTACAACAAATGGAGCGAAAGAACAAGTAACAGGTGAAACTCGTTTCTTAAGAGGTCTTGCCTATCTATATCTCGTTCGTTTTTTCGAAAACGTTCCTTTGAAAACAGAATTAAACATGGACGAATTAGAGCCTACTAATGAAAATGTATCTGATGGTGTTTGGAAGTTAATTTTCGAAGATTTGGAGTTTGCCAAAAACAACTTGAAACCTAAATATGATGGAGCTAACGTTGGTAGGGCAACATCTGGTGCTGCACAAACAATATTAGCAAAGGCTTACCTGACTTATGCAGGAAAACCATGGAACAAAGCTGAATATTGGGCCAAAGCTTCACAAGAAGCAAAATCAACAATTGATAACGCTACTTATGGATATAATTTAGAAGTTGATTACGAAGATGTTTTTTCTGTAAATAATGAGCACGGTCCTGAATATATCTTCAGTGTTGAATATATTAGTAATAAAAATGTAGGATGGGATCTTCAAACATTTTCTGGAATAAGAAATGGAGATCAACAAAAATTAGGTGGATGGTCTTCATTTGTTGTGGAAAAAGAATTCTTTGAATCAATGTCGGTAAGTGATAAACGAAGACCTAAAACTTTTGTTTTATCATATCAAGGATATAACGACCCAAGTGTAACTTGGACCTATCCAGGAAATATAAGTATACCACACTATAATAAATACCAAGACAGAGACGATGTTGGTGCCAGGACATCCGATTATGGCTTGAATTTTTATATAACGAGATTCTCTGATCTATTACTGATGCACTCGGAAGCCGAAAATGAAGTAAATGGGCCAACTGCTAATGCTTTGTATGGTATTAACAGAGTAAGAGAAAGAGCAGGTCTTACACTTCTAAAGACTACAGACTTCACAAAGGAAACATTCCGTGAAGCTATTTATCAGGAAAGACTTTGGGAGCTATGCGCAGAAGGACATGCTTGGTTTGATATGAAGCGTATGGATTTAATGAAAAAGCGAATAACAAAATTCACTGTTGAAGATAAACATTATGTGTTTCCTATTCCACAAAATGAATTAGATGCAAATCCTAATTTGATTCAAAACAACCTTTATAAATAATTTCAAAACATTCCCAGCGGTCTTACTGTTGGGAATACTTTTATTAAACCTATTTATTTTCCACTAATGTTTGTAAATACAAATGAATTACATATATTTGTTAAAGTTTTTAATGAAATCTCTATCATGTTACTTAAAGACTAACAATATAATGGTAAGTAGTAGAATGGAGGGTGTGTTTTTGCACTTTAGAAACACATTATAAAGTAAAGAAGAAATATTAATAATAATAATAATCAATGAAAACAATAACTTAAGTTATCGTTTTTCTTTTAATCAACGCAAGCTATTTAATTTTTAAGAATGAAATTATGAGAAAGATTTTTTTTATTACATCAATTTTGGGAGTAGTTTTGCTATTCTCTTCATGTAAAACAAACACTAAAACAAACATTATTAAGGACAATTTTGATTTTGCATCAAAACAGTTCGATTATGCTTTTCAGGTAATTGACTCGGCAATACAAAATGATACACGTGATGCCGATGTTAAAGCAAAAAACCCATTAGTTAGTCCACGCACATTAAATGAAGATGGCACATTAAGAATGAGACCTTCACGTGAATGGACGAGCGGCTTTTTTCCAGGCTCTCTATGGTATATGTATGAATATACAAAAGATCCTAAATGGGAGGCAAAAGCAAGAGAATTTACTGCTACTGTAGAAAAAGAAAAAATGAACACAGGAACGCATGATTTAGGTTTCATGATTTTTGATAGTTATGGAAATGGTTTGCGTTTAACTGATGATCAAAGTTACAAGCCAGTTATATTGCAGGCTGCTAAATCTTTAATTACTCGTTATGTACCGAACGCTAAGACTATCCGTTCATGGGATCATAACAAAGATAAATGGCAATGTCCAGTTATAATTGATAACATGATGAATCTTGAATTGCTTTTCTGGGCTTTTAAAGAAACTGGTGATTCTACTTTCTATAATATTGCTGTTACACACGCTAACACAACGATGGAAAATCATTTTCGTCCTGACTATAGCACATATCACGTAATAGATTACGACACAATTACAGGTGAAGTATTGCATAGGAACCAGCATCAAGGTTACCAGGATGAGTCAACTTGGTCGAGAGGAGAAGCTTGGGCTCTTTATGGATTTACTGCTACTTACAGAGATACTAAAGATGAAGCATATCTTGATGTTGCAAGAAATGTTGCTAATTTCATTTTCACCAATCCCAATCTACCAGAAGATCTTATTCCATATTGGGATTTCGATGCACCAAACATTCCAAACGAAGAACGCGATGTTTCTGCAGCAACCATTACAGCATCTGCTCTCTATGAACTAAGTACTTATGGTGGTGACAAGGCAGACCAATATAAAAAATGGGCTGATACAATTGTCGAAAATCTAACCAATAATTATAGAGCAACTCTAAACTCAGATGGTGGATTTCTGTTATTACAGAGCACAGGTGCAAAGTCTTTAAACTCAGAGATAAATGTTCCCTTAGTTTATGCAGATTATTTTTTCCTGGAAGCACTTCTTAGAAAACAAAAATTAGAATCAGGTAAAGGTTTATTTTAAATGAAACATAATATTTTGAAAGCAGGAGGAGTAATCTTTCTGCTTTTCATTTCAACTATTCTGGTTAAGTCTCAGATTAATTATTCAAATTTACACAGATTAAATGATGGTTGGGAGTTTTTGAAAGGAGATTTAGGTAGCCCTTACGAAGCAGTAAGACATTTTAATGTGCTCAATGCGGAGACAGTACCAATTTGGGAGAATGTTTCTCTGCCTCATTGTTATAATGCTTTTGATGCAGTTGACCCTGATGTCAATTACTACGAAGGCCCAACTTGGTATAGAACGCAATTATCTATAAACAACCCTTATGAACAAGGAAGAACTATTTTGCATTTTGAAGGAGTTGGACAAAAAGCCGAAGTTTATCTTTATACCCAAAAAGTTGGTTCACATGTTGGTGGATATGATGAATGGGAAGTAGATATTAGTGAAGCCATAACTGACTTTCTTGCTTCTGATGAAGCAAAAGAGTACAAAGGGAAAGTTCCAATTGAAATTCGTGTGGACAATACCCGCGATACAGAGATGATGCCTTCAGACTTGTCTGACTTCAATCTTTATGGTGGAATTTATCGTTATGTAAATCTTGTTTACACCCCTACTCTTTCTTTTAAGTCAATACATACTGATGCATCTGTGGATGAAGCAGGCAAAACGGGCACTCTTTCAATTAAGTCAATCTTTAATAACTACTCAGATATTGCAGATGCTAAAGTGAATGTGAAAATATTTGCGCCTGACAATAAGTTGATAATAGATGAAAATGTAGTAATTAGTGATTTTAAAGAACAAGAAATTCTTAAAACAGCAATTCCAAAACCGGCACTTTGGTCGCCTGACAATCCAAGCCTATATTCGTATAAAATTACATTATCTTCTTCTGCAGGAATAACTGAAAATGAAGATAAGTTTGGATTTAGAAATTTTGAGTTTAAACAACATGGACCTTTTCATTTAAATGGAAAAAGACTCTTACTTAGAGGTACTCATCGACATGAAGATCATGCAGGTTTAGGTGCAGCAATGACCGAAGATTTGATAATTAAAGAAATGGAGATGATGAAAGAGATGGGTGTAAACTTTATCCGTCTTGGTCATTATCAACAGTCACGCATTGTTTTAGAGCAATGTGATAGATTGGGATTGCTTGTTTGGGAAGAAATTCCTTGGTGTCGTGGTGGTTTAGGTGGAAAAGAGTATCAAGAGCAAGGTAAAAGAATGCTAACAAATATGATAACGCAACACCGTAATCATCCTTCAGTTATAATATGGGGATTAGGAAACGAGAATGATTGGCCTGGTGATTTCCCTGAGTTTGATAAAGATAAAATTAGGGCTTATATGATTGAGCTTAATCAGTTATCACATCAATTAGACAATACCAGAAAGACAGCCATAAGGCGATGCGATTTCTGTAAAGATATTGTTGATGTATATTCTCCCTCTATTTGGGCGGGATGGTATAGAGGTATATATACAGATTATAAAAAAGTTTCTCATCATGAAATGCAGCAAACCAATCACTTTTTGCATGTGGAATGGGGAGGTGATAGTCATGCACGCCGTCATGCTGAAGATCCATATATCAATCTTGATAAGATTGAAAGTGGAAGCAGCAAAGCAGACGAGAGATCTGGAGATGCCTCACTGTATGGTGGAAATTCAAGGGCATCAAAAGATGGAGATTGGAGTGAAACATATATATGTGATTTAATTGACTGGCACCTGAAAGAGCAAGAGACTATGCCGTGGCTTACTGGTGCTGCATATTGGCCTTTCAAGGATTTTTCAACTCCAGTTCGACCCATTAATCCAACACCTTACATGAATCAGAAAGGTGTATGTGAACGCGATCTTACTCCTAAAGAATCATATTATGTGTTTCAGTCATATTGGACTGACAAGCCTATGGCTCATATTTACGGACACACATGGCCAATTAGATGGGGCGAGGAAAACGAAGAAAAGACAGTTAAAGTTTATTCTAATTGCACTAAAGCTGAACTTTTTGTAAATGGTAAAAGTTTAGGTGTCAAGAAACGAAATAGTCAAGATTTTCCAGCGGCTGGACTAAGATGGGTCACCCCATTTGTAAAAGGTGAGAACCACATTAAGGTTATTGCAAAGAAAGGAAATCAAACAGTAAAAGATGAAATCACATTTGATTATGAAACTCGAAAGTTTGGAAAAGAAACAACTATCCAAGCTAAGATTATTGAAGATCAACCCGAATATGCTTGGATTGAAGCTGAGCTTGTTGACGAAAACGGTGTGAGATGCTTGACTTCACAGAAGCAGATTCAATTTGACTCAACAGGAGATGGACACTTAGTTATTAATATGGGCACTTCGGATGCTTCGCAAAAAGTGCAAGCTTACAATGGAAGAGCTCTTATAAAGTTAATAAAAAAAGGCAAAGAGAATTTTGTTTCAATCGCATCAGATGATTTAGAGACAATTTTCGTAAATGTGAAATAAATAAAGCCTCTATACAAATTAAAAGGCTGACCTTATTGATATGTAAGTTCAGCCTTTTATTTTTTCTCAAAAGAGATAAATGTTCTATGAATGATAGCGAAAATTATGTGTTTAGATGAATAAAATCAAGCAACATTAAGGTTTAAAACTATTATTCTTTTGAGACCTTTGCACGATAATT
>DEZB01000031.1 GCA_002364735.1 Bacteroidales bacterium UBA3143 | reverse complement strand
AAGGGTTTTTAGAGGTTACCTATAAGAGGTCTTTGTTGGGAGCTGTTTTTAGATTGGACTAACTATTTAGTTTATCATTTATATCGTTTATCACTAAACTGGCCAACATAAACCCAAATGTTCCAGTTATGTGCATCATTGTCCCGTTAGTATGTGGTTTGAAGTGACTAATGATACCACCTTCGTTGAGTTCCTCAATTTCATCGCTGTCTCCTTTATTTTGCAACATCTCCTCGCTATATACACACTGAAATTTTCTCGATGGTTTCTCCCCCTTTCGAAATCTTTGACGCAAAGCTGCAGCAAGTTTACAACCCTTTACTTTCCAGAATTCTGTTATGTCTATGCGTAAAGGATTCATTTTAAGCCCTGCACCCATCGATGCAAAAACTGTTGCATCAGTCTTACATGCTTCCAGTAACAAGTGCGCTTTGTGGGTTAATGTATCAATAGCATCTACAATATAATCGTAGTTGCTTAAATGAAAAGTAGGTGCCGTTCCCTCTGTGTAAATTTGAGCAATAACTTCAATGTTCGCGTCAGGATTAATTGATATCAACCTTCTTTTTAGCACCTCAACTTTTAACTTTCCAATGGTTTCAATAGTAGCAGGAAGTTGACGATTGAAATTAGACCAATTCACACGATCGGGATCAACAATGGTGAGGTTTTTTATCCCACTTCTAATTAAAGCTTCGGCACACCAACTACCAACACCACCAACGCCGAATAAAATTACTCTTTGTGATGCTATAAGATTGAGAGCTTCGCTACCTAACAACAATTCTACTCGGGAGAAATAATTTGGATTTGAATCTTTTTCTTGAGGTTTATTTTCCATACAATTTAATTATTCAGAAGTTCATTCAAACTATTTGTAATAACTGACATTTATTTTTATTGATTGTTACAAATGTATGAATAATTAAAAAATAAAATGAAAGGAGTTTAATAGAGTGATACACTATTTACCGATAGAAGACTTTTCTTTAAGATTAATATATTCCGCTTCTAATTCTTCAATCCTTTTTTTTAAGCCTGTGTTAAGTCTTTTATAAGAATCTTTTCTTCTTTTCAAAACATGAAAAAGAGTAATATAATGGAAAATAGACTTTTCTGTTTTCAATGGTGGATAGTCTAAGTAATAAACCCTTTCTTCTTCTAATATGGTATATATTTTTCGTTTGGAATAATAGTAGACTAAGAAACCCCCTATTAGTGCTCCAATAAGAACTAAAAAAACATCGATAATTATATCTTCCGCATTCATTGTCATCGCAGATTGTTCGACAAATTCATACATGTCGATATTAGAATCTTCATGAATAGTAAATAGGCTGGTTAAATCATTTTCAGTACTCTCGACTATAGTACTTTCTGTCGTATTTTCTGTCGAAATATCATGTAAAGTAGATTGTGCAAACGATACTGTTATTTGACAAAAAAATATCGAAATTAAAACAAATAGCTTTTTCATATATAACTATATATCTAATAAGTATCCAAGAAAAGCAACTTCAAAATTATCAAAAAGAGGTGTTTAGAAGATTGAAATTGTATTATATACATCAAAGATATAAAATATATTAATAGCTATTGCAAATAAAAGTATAAAAAATAGTCGCAGTCATAAATTATGGCAACCATTATATGTGAAAACAAAGAATAATCTTATTTTTGTAAAAATCATGCTGCAAAATACTCAAAAACAATTCGAATCATCATAATATGAAAATACTACATACAGCCGATTGGCATTTAGGTAAACGCTTAGATAGTTTCTCCCGAATGGAAGAGCAGAAACTCGTTTTAAATGAAATTTGTGAAATAGCAGAGCAACAATCAGTTGATGCAGTTATAGTTTCTGGCGATTTGTTTGATGCATTCAATCCTCCTGTAGAGGCAATTGAGTTATTGTACAAAACCCTTAAACGATTGACAAATAATGGAAGGCGACCAGTTATAGCTATTGCTGGAAATCATGATTCGCCCGATCGCATAGATTCACCCGACCCATTAGCGCGTGAATGTGGAATCCTTTTCATGGGACTTCCAAATTGCGAACTACAAACATTGCAATTGGAGAACGGTTTCGAAATTACTAAAACTGATAAAGGATTTATCGAATTTAAATTGCCTGAACATTCATATCCTTTGCGCATTATTGCTACACCTTATGCAAATGAGGTAAGAATGAAAGAGTATTTTGGTGAAGAGAAAGATGTGGAATTAATTAATTCATTGCAAAAAAGATGGGGAGAAATAGCTGATAAATATTGCGATGAAAAGGGGGTAAATGTTCTGATATCACATTTATATATGCTTAAAAGAGGTGGAGACATATTAGAAGAACCCGATGGAGAGAAACCATTAAGAATTGGCACTGCCGACCTTGTCTACTCTGATGCTATCCCTCATCAAATACAATACACCGCTATGGGACACTTACACCGTTATCAAAATGTGGGTTCTGAAGAAAAGCCTGTTGTTTATTCAGGTAGTCCGCTTGCCTACTCTTTTTCTGAGGCAGGTCAACAGAAATATGTGAACATAATAGATGTTGAACCTAATAAGATTGCCCAATTAGAACGGATACCCTTAAAATCGGGGAAGCAGTTGGTGTGCAAAAGGTTTGACAATATCGACTTGGCTGTTGAGTGGCTAAATCAGAACCAATACACTTTGGTGGAGCTAACCCTTGAAAGCGATGACTACCTGAAATCGGAAGATTTGAAACGACTCCGAAATGCCCATCATGAGATTGTACATATCATCCCCATCGTTCGCAACGATAATATACTGAATTCAAACACCAAGCAAATTAATTTGAACCAAGATATTACGGCGCTCTTCAGCGATTATTTTAAGTATGCGAAAGGGCAAGCACCGAACGAAGAAATCATCGAATTATTCAAAGAAGTAATCAACTACACATCATGATCCCATTAAAACTAACCTTAGAAGGTATCTACTCTTATCAAACGAGACAAACCATCGATTTCACCGAGCTTACCAATGCTGGACTCTTTGGGATATTTGGTGCAGTTGCTTCGGGCAAATCAACTATTCTGGAAGCGCTGTGCTTTGCATTATATGGCGAGTCGGATAGAATGAATGTTGTGAACAGGGCATACAATATGATGAACTTGAAATCGAATAGAATGTACATTGAGTTCGATTTTTGGAATTACGAAAACAAGAAATTTCGCGCAGTACGCGAATTTAGAAGAAACAGCAAAAGGTTTGAAGATGTTCGTCCAGAACACACCACTTTTTATGAATGGATAAACAATGACTGGTTGCCATTGGAACATTCCAATGCTGAGTTTATAGTTGGTTTAAGTTGTGAAAACTTCAAGCGCACCATCATTATTCCACAAGGGAAGTTTAAAGAGTTTATAGAATTGGGAGGTAAAGACCGTACCACGATGATGAAAGAGATATTCAACCTGCATCATTTTGATCTCTACAACAATGTAAGAACTCTCTATAATGCCAACGAACAGAATCTAAACACGTTGCTTGGCAAAATTTCTGGATATGAAGAAGTATCCGAAGAAATTATCAATGAAAAATCTAATAACTACATTGAGCAAAACAACCTATTTAATCTACAGTTAGAAAAGCACAAACAACTTGCAACTACATATGAAAAGTTGAAACAACTTAACATTGATTTCAAGAAACTACAGGAACAAGAAGTAAAATTAACTTCAGAAGAAACTAACAGAAAGTTGATAGATGAGCGTGAGCAAACATTGAGACTGTATGTCACAACTCATCAACAGTTCGATGAACTTTTGAGAGTGAAAGAACAACTAAGTCAAAAACTAATACGAGAAAAAAAGACATTGGCTGAGAATCTTAATGAGTTGACAAAGAATCAAGAAAAATCAACAGCTACAACTGATGAATTAACAAAACGCAAACCTTTTATTGATAACATAGAGTTTGAAAAAGAGCGGATTGCTGATTTGGAATTAATCAGTAAAATATTGGACAATAAAGCCACTATAAAAGCGGGGGAAGAAAACACCATAAAAGGACGCAAATATGTGGTAGAACTCACCAAAAAAAAGGATGAGTTAACTAAAACTATTAATGAGACCGATACCGAAATTGAGGATAATAAAAGTAAGTTGATAGATGCAAAGGTGCTTACATCTGTTGAGCTTTGGTACTCGACTCACAAAACCATTTCTAAACAAATTAAAGATAGGCTTTCAAAGAAAAACAACCTTAACGAAGAGATAAAAACTATTGAAACAAAGTTTCAAGAGCTGAACTACACCAAAGAGAATTGGAAAGAGATATTTGAAAAGCAAAACGAGGCTTTACAAACTCAAATGAATGAGGCAAACCAACAGAAGACGCAGTTGGAAGTAAAGCAACAAATAGCACACTTTGCCAATGAACTACATGATGGATCGGCTTGCCCGTTGTGCGGTTCTTTGGAGCATCCCAATGTGATAGAGACGGAAGATGTGAGCAACGATATTGTGACTAATCAATCAAGCCTTAAAAAGCTGGAGCAAGAACTAAAAATGCTTTCTGCTAATCACTCCCAATTAATTCAATTGCAAGCAAATGAAAATAGTCTTCTGAAAAACGTTGAGTCACTTGAAAATGAATTAAAAAGATGGCATGAAGAAGAGAAGCAACATCATTCTAAATTCATATGGGACAATTTTTCACGAAGCGATGAAGCAGCATTCAATCAAAAGAAAACAGCTAATGATGCCCTTATCAGTTTGATTGAGCAATTGGAAAAGAAACAAAAAGAAAATCGAAGTGCATTAGATTACACCAACAGCCAACTTATTAAAGCATCAAAACGTCTTGAAGAAATAGAAAAAGAAAACACGAAGTTAGAAGTATTGATTGCATCGGATACTAATAACATAAAGCACTTGTTGTTAGAAGATTATAAGCATCAAACTTCAAATGCAATTACCTCAACCGTGGCTGAACGTAAACAACACATTAAAAAAGAACAAGATGATTATGCCAATTTAGAAAAGCAACACAACGTGTTGCTCCAAGCAATAGCCGCTCTAACTGCAACAAAAGTATCTAACGAAAACATAATTGCTCAACTGACACAAGAACAAAAAGATAATGACTTAACAATTGATTCAAACATGGAGGAAAGCCCTTTTGAATCGATTGATGAAGTAGTGCTATTGTTGAGCAATAAAATAGATGTGGATGCAGAGAGGAAGCACATCGAAAACTTCAGAATCAACTACGAGAAGTTGAAACAATCTATTGAAGAGCTAAAGGAACGATTGGAAGGCAAAGACTTTTTACCAGAAGAATTTGATAAAGAAAGCGAAAAGTTTGCATCGAGCGAAAAAGCAATCAGCGAATTGAATGCACAGTTGGCAACATTGAAATACGACCTTGAAAGATTAGAAAAAGGATTCGCTGAGAAAAAAGAGTTGTTGATTCAAAAAGAACAGTTAGAAATGCGAAAAGAAAACATTAAAACACTGTCAGGACTTTTCACCGGGAGTGGTTTTGTAAATTATGTTTCAAGTATTTATTTGCGCAACTTATGCGAAATTGCAAATAAGCGTTTTCATCGCCTTACCAAAAATCAATTGAGTCTACAGATAAATGATAAGAATGAGTTCGAAATTATAGATTATCTCAACGATGGTCGAACACGCTCAGTTAGAACACTTTCAGGAGGTCAAAACTTTCAAGTTTCTTTATCCCTTGCGTTGGCATTGGCTGAGAATGTTCAAAGTTTGACCAACTCAGAGAAGAACTTCTTCTTCATTGACGAAGGTTTTGGAACGCAAGATGCAGAATCTGTTAATATTGTATTTGAAACCTTGAGGAACCTACAAAAAGAGAATAGAATTGTAGGCATCATCTCACATGTAGAGGAATTGCAAGAACGTATTCCTAAATCGTTGTTTATTAAAAAAGATTTAGAAAAAGGGAGCTTAATTGAAGTGGTGGGTCAATAAATGGAAGAATAATCCTATAGACAGTGTAAATGCATTCAAATGTTTGGAACAGAAAGTCGTTTGTATAAACAGTAAAAAAAAAGAATCAAAATAATATTGTGTAAAGTTTTAAATATACTGCACTTCATGCTCCCATAGGAGCCAAACTGTCTGTAGTATATTGTTTATAATTAGCTAACACGAGCTTCGTAGATGCGGACCTGTAGATTGATCTATTCAAGATGGGTGCTTCATTATCAATAAGCCAAATGATTATAAGGTTGAGTTGATAGAGAGGTGTCTCAAATATCCAGCGCACAACTATCAATCATATTCACTCAGTTCCAACCAACGCAGTGTTTTCTCATCAATCAACTCTATCAAATCAGTAATCCTATTAGAGCTTTCCACCAATTCATCGGAAGACAACTCACCTGACGAGAGTTTATTAGTGAGCTCTGTTTTTTCTTTTTCTAAATCGGCAATTTTTTGTTCCAATCCTTCAAACTCCTGTTTCTCTTTATAAGTAAGTTTGGTTTTAACATCGGGTTGTACAAGTTGAGTTTGAGCTTCTATTTTGGTTACTTTTGCTTCCTCACTTATTTTCTTCTCCTCCTCTATCAACCATTCGCGATAAATAGAATAGTTGCCAGGGAAGTTTCTTATTTTCCCATTTCCTTCAAAAACCATCAAATGATCTACCACCTTATCCATAAAGTACCTATCGTGGGAAATGACAATAACACAGCCTTTGAAGTTTATCAAATATTCTTCTAAAATATTAAGCGTAATTATATCCAAATCATTTGTTGGTTCATCCAACACCAAGAAGTTAGGATTCTTAATGAGCACGGTGCAAAGATAGAGTCGCCTTTTCTCTCCACCACTCAATTTAAATACAAAGTCGTGTTGCTTTTCAGGAGCAAAAAGAAAGTGTTGTAAAAACTGAGAAGCACTCAGTCGGCTGCCATTGCCCAGATCAATCACCTCGGCAATGTTTTGAACCACATCAATTACCTTCATTTGATCGTTAAACTGCAATCCATCTTGACTGTAGTAGCCAAAGTTGACAGTTTCTCCTACATCAAAATATCCGCTATCGGGAGCAACCTCACCCAACAACATTTTTATAAATGTGGACTTTCCAGTTCCATTTTTACCAACAATTCCCATTTTTTCATAGCGCGTAAAAATGTAATTGAAATCTTCAGTAATTACTATATCGTCGTATCTTTTCGATACATTTTTCGCTTCAAATATCTTATTACCAATATAGGAACCCTTTGCAGCTAATTGAATGTTACTTTCATCGCGTACTTGTTTTGTTTTCTCTTCGAGCGAATAAAAACCTTCTATTCTTGACTTAGCTTTCGTTCCCCGTGCACGTGGTTGTTTACGCATCCACTCCAACTCTTTGCGGAAAAGGTTTTTTGCTTTACTCAGCTCTGCACCTTGCGTTTGAATACGCTCATCTTGTTTTTCGAGGAAGTAGGAATAATTTCCTTTGTATTGATAAAGTTGTCTATCGTCAATCTCAATAATCTCGGAACAAACCCTGTCCAAGAAATACCTATCATGCGTCACCATCAGTATAGTTGCATTCGATCTGTTGAGGTACTCTTCCAACCATTCCACCATTTCAAGGTCTAAATGGTTGGTGGGCTCATCCAGCAAAATAATATCGGGATCGGAAATTAGTACATTGGCAAGGGCAATTCGTTTTACTTGTCCACCAGACAATTCCCCAATTTTCTGATCAAGCTGTGTTATACTCAAACGATTTAAAATTTGGGTTATGCGCTGTTCATAATCCCAAGCTTGCATAATATCCATTTGTGAGAGCACTTCAGACAGTTTATCCTGATCTTCGGACAATATTATCTCTTCGTAACGAGCAATCAATCTCACAATTTCGTTTTGAGAAGAAAAGCAAGCCTCCAATACAGTTTGCTCTGGGTTGAATTCTGGCAACTGGGGAAGGTAAGCAAAGCTGATATCGTTTCTAAAAACCACTCGCCCTGAATCATAAGATTCAATGCCAGCAATAATATTTAGCAAGGTTGTTTTGCCCGTTCCGTTTCGGGCTATCAATCCTATACGATCGCCTTGCGCAATTCCGAAGGATATTTCCTGAAACAGTAGTTTGTCGCCAAACGATTTAGTGAGCGTATCTATTTGAAGTAAAGGGTTTGCCATTAAAGTGATTGTTTTGCGCAAAATTAATCAAAAAAACGGACGGTTGCTAAAACTTAAAGACAAGATAGGTGAAAATATCAGTCCGCTTGTTTCCATCTATCTGCTCGGTGCCAGTACCTATTACATCTCGATCGAAGTAGCGCGTTTGTGAACATTTGACGGATAATGAGAGGTTATCCATCACGTTCCACCTTACAGAAAGAGCAGCACGAATACCTTCTCCATAGAAAGAAGGCATATAAAACGTGCTTAGAATGTTGCGTTCATAAGAATACAACCGTGCATTGAAAGTGTCGGACTTGAAATAACCGAAAAAACCATCTCCATGTAAAGTCTTATTTCCACGATGTCCAAAATTTTGAGAAATCATATAACCAAACTCATGTGGAAAATAGAGCACTTGGTAATTAGCAATATCAACAGTTGTTCTATAATACCACCCACTTCTCATGGTTTTAAGATAGCGCAATCTCAATTTATTTGTTTGATAAGGCAAAACAGAAGTTATTTTATCATCGGGATAATTAACGTTCTTATCTTTGCGTTTAAACTTGTAACGCATTTCGAAGAAAGTTTCACGCGAGAAGTTATAGGTTGCCATTGCATACAAATCGAGGGCTGATGATGGTTCTTGAACGTTGTACTTGGGTGTTGGAAACTTAACTACATCTCCATACATTGAGACAGTTACCCTCGCAAATGGATAAAAAGTTGTGCCAACGTACATTCCTTTTTCATTTTGCACCCTACTCCCATCACCGAATGCTTTGGCGTACATAGCCTGATAGGTGGATGGATAGTCACGGTATGAAAGCGTGAAGGAAGCCAAAGACGATGGGTTGTATTGCAACATATGAATATGAGCTATTGTCCCATTTTGAGAGCGAGCTGTTTCTCCAGCAATATTGAATTTTGGGAAACGATATGAATAGTCCACCCCAATATTTGTGCTCTCCCTACCTCGCCAATAATCAGCATTGTAGTAGCGTAGAGTAGGATTGTATATTCTGCTATAAGCATGGTGAATGCCACTCAGTCCCACTTGAAATCTATTTAAACGATAGTTGACATTCCCACCCATCACTTGCTCTTGCGTATTGTTTCGCTTGCTCATATCGAGAGGCACACGGTGGTAACCATCTGTTTTGAAAGAAGTAATCTCTTTGTCAGAAGAAACATTTGCATCAATAAGTTTATTTGAATAAAACATTGTTACATCTACATTTTGTAGTCGGACTACTGCTGCTGCTCCTCTAAAGAAACTGCTTTCGGCAGTTGAAAAATGTCGCTTTGGAGCAGTTGTTCGTCTCATGATATCATTGGTGAAAAATCCTTTACCCAACATAAAATCATTATTCAGCACCAAACCTTGACCAAATGACAATCTATAATCTCCCAAAGCAAGCGTTCTTATTTTTCCCACATCACGCAAAACGAGATGAAATCCATAATGGTCATATCCCTTTCTAAAATCTGGTTGCCAAAATGGTTCTCCAGTATCTTTCTCACCTACAATTCCTGCTTGAAATTTATCGCGATAAGATAGGGAGTATTTCAATGAATGATAAAAATCTTCACCTAAGTATTTGCGATTGGGATATTTGGCTAAAATTGAATCTGAGAAATCACCATAGCCAGCTCTTTTATTCAAAGTTTTATCAAATCGCATTTGAATATTGTGGCGTGAGTGTTTGAGGATTCTCCCCAAATTGAAGGGTTCTTTCTTTTGTAATAATTCTCCAACATAAAAGAAAGGTATGATAAGCTCCACAGTTGCATAGTCTAACATATATACATTGCGAAGCTCAAACACAGAGTAAACAGGTCTGTTTTTATCTAAAAAGTCGGCAATAGCGTTTGCCTGATTTCCTGAGAGCAAGGGAAATCGCTCCAACTCTTCTCTCGTAATTGCATTTAAGTTTAGTGGATTTTGCTCCTTGAAACTAAGCTCTTCAAACATGTTCTCGATGGAGGTTTCGTCCATACCCTCTTCAGCCATTTGCTCAATATAGTTGCGCCAATCATTTGTTTGCCCTTGCACTACAAATGTAGTCAACATACACAGAGCAATAATTATGCAGAGAGTTACGTAGCGAATCATTAACTTATATCTAATTACATGATGATTGTGAAGATCATATTAGAATATCAAAAAGCAAATGTAATAAATTAACTTAAATTAGACGTCTCACTGCTCAAAAATATTTCGGAAGAGACAAAAACAACTTCTATTTCTGACTTTAAATACAAATTAGTATATTTGCTGAAGTTTAAAGGACTACTAATCATGCGCTATTTTCTAATTTGTTTGATATCGATTGCTGGATTGTATGGGTGCAATCATAAGAAGAGTGATTCTGTAAAAAGCACACTTAAAACAATGGAAACTAAAGAAGAAGTAGAAGAAAAACTGTCACAAAACAATCCCGATACTTTAATTATCGACAGCCATTACACCTTTGCAGAATCCATCAAGGGTTCAAATGCACCACAAACAGTAATTGATGAACTGGAGTTGATAGATGTCATTTACATTTCAACCGATGAAAAGCTACACCAAGGACAAATATTGACCAACAAGCGACTGGTCGACGATATACAAGCGCTCTTTCAATTTATGTTAGACAATAACTTTGTTGTTGAGAAAGCAATCCCTATTGCTGCATACAACTGGAGTGACAGCCTATCTATGGTCAACAATAACACATACAGCTTCTGCTATCGCAACATTAGCTATTCGATGCATGCAAAAGGCTTAGCGATAGACATCAACCCTCGCTTCAATCCATTGAGATGGAAAACACAAAATCTACCAAATGAACCGCTTGGTGCAGTTATGGACACAACTGTCAATGGTACGTTTCATCCCGAACACATTGTTGTGAAAGAATTCAGAAGACGAGGCTTTCGTTGGGGACATACTTTCAGTAAGTATTGGGATGATCATCATTTTGAGAGAAGGTAAGTTTAAATACAAATGCTAATTTGTAAATAATAGCTCCTTATTATTTACGATTCAATAGAAGATGTGTCAAAAAACAGGTGGAAATTAAATTAACCACGGTGGATTAAACGTTTATCTGTTGAAAATACAATTTACCACGGTGAAAATGTTTTAAAATGCCAAAAAGGTGTTTTAATGGGTGAGATTGACAGAAAAATGTGAAAAAAAGAGAAAAAGCAGCATAAAATTGAAGATTCGACAGATTAAAATAGGATTTCTTCATCGGGAATTGATTTTTTGAGACGTAAAAGGGGCATTTTTAGGACATAAAATGAAAATAACCTGTTTTAAAACATTTTCACCGGCGTGTTTGCAAGTTTCATCAGTTTTAAACATTTTCACCGGCGTGAAAATGTTTTGAAACATTTTCCATCTCAACTACTCTTGAGAACATTTGACACACAATAAACTTTCAGGACGAACCAAAATTCTTCCAAGAGGAATCTCCTTTCTACAACGCACACACTTGCCAAAATCACGAGTTCCGACATTAGATAAGAGATATTCCAATGCTGAAAGTTTTGATTTTGCTTGTAATAGTGAGGTAATGACTATATTCTTACTAATCATTGCTTCGTTACGAGAAAGAATATCAATGGCACAATCCGGTGCTACAGGTTTTGTTTCTTCTTCATACATTTCAATCAATTTTTTAGTTTTATCAATCTCTTGATTTATCAGCTGTTTTATATCTCTGTATTTCATGAGTCAAATTATATTGGCAGTTTTTTAAAAGTGATTGAAGTTGTATTTTGCTTCTTGTTTTACAGTTAACCTTTAAAGATTGTGTAGATTTCAATTTTCAGGCATTTCTTCTAATATATCCTCATACAGCTTCTGCACATCTATTCCACCTTTTTCTATTGCTACATTAAGATCATCAATGCTTTCTTGCAAAAGGTAGTAATAAGTAGTAGAGATGCCTTGATTTTCGAAATCCTTTTTAGTTGCTTTATTAATAAAACGACCATCCTCCAACTTTATATTTTCTCTCATCAAGGTTGTCATTTTCTTTCGCAATTCTTTTTGTTCTACATTCATGGAGTCCTCAGGAGTGATAAATATACCATCTAAGTCCTCTTGATGAATGTTGTTGTTCTCTCTGGTGTTGATGTTTGATTTCTGTCTACTTGTATCATTCCTGTTCGTGCAAGATACAAGAATTAATAAGGAAACGATTATGAAAGTAAAAATTTTCTTCATTGAGTTGTTTTGTTTTATACAGTAAATATAATAAGAATATTGACATTTAGTTCATCAAAGACTTAACGATTGCCAAAAACAGCTCTCAAAAAAAGGCTTTTTTATTAATCACGATTTGTTTTGTGATTCTCTAAAATGAACCACTTCATGAAAAGCAATGGATATCCTTTATTTCCTATTGATAAAAATATGTATCTTTGTATAAACCACTTGATATAAATTAAGCGTATGAATTCACCATTAGCAGAACGTTTACGACCACAGACATTAGACGATTTCATTGGTCAGGAACATTTGGTTGGTAAAGGCTCGGTGCTGCGAAAAATGATTGACTCGGGAAGAATTCCATCTATCATTTTTTGGGGTCCTCCTGGTGTGGGTAAAACTACACTGGCCAATATCATCTCTAATGTGTTGGATGCTCCCTTCTATAAGCTGAGTGCCATCAACTCGGGCGTGAAAGATGTGCGAGAAGTTATAGAAAAAGCAGGAAGCAATCGTTTTTTCAACTCCTCAGCACCCATTTTATTTATTGATGAGATACATCGTTTCAGTAAATCACAACAAGACTCACTGTTGCATGCAGTAGAGACAGGAACAATAACGCTGATAGGTGCAACAACCGAAAATCCTTCTTTCGAAGTCATTCGACCTTTATTGTCAAGATGTCAAGTATATGTTTTGAAGTCGATGGAATCGAAAGATTTGGCTACGTTGTTGAAAAGGGCATTGACACAAGACCACATTCTAAAAGAAAAAGAAATAGAGGTGAAAGAAACCACTGCGCTGTTTAGGTTTTCAGGAGGAGATGCTCGCAAGTTGCTCAATATACTCGATTTGGTGGTAGAAGCAGATGTATCTGACAAAATTGTGATTGATGATAAAATTGTGACCGAACGATTGCAAGAGAATCCTGCTGCTTACGACAAAGGGGGTGAGATGCACTACGATATAATCTCAGCTTTTATTAAATCAATTCGCGGTAGTGACCCCGATGCGGCAATATATTGGTTAGCACGGATGGTTGAAGGTGGCGAAGATCCCACTTTCATTGCTCGTCGTTTGGTAATATCTGCAGCAGAAGACGTTGGTTTGGCTAATCCCAATGCATTGCTTTTAGCAAATGCTTGTTTCGATACATTGAAAAAGATTGGTTGGCCCGAAGGTCGAATCGTTCTTGCCGAAGCAACTGTTTATCTGGCAACTTCTACTAAAAGCAACTCAACCTATCTGGCCATCAACAAAGCAATAAGCATAGTGCGTGAAACTGGCAATCTACCTGTCCCTTTACATTTGCGCAATGCTCCCACTTCATTAATGAAAGAGTTGGATTATGGTAAGGATTACAAATATGCACACGACTTTGAGAATAACTTTGTAGAAGACAATTTCTTTCCTGAGGAGCTAAAACAAAAACAATTTTGGCAACCGCAGAACAATGCTTCCGAAAATAAGATAAGGGAATGGATGAAACGACTGTGGAAGAGTCGTTTCTAAAGAGACAATTGTACATCTTCATTTGCTTTCGTTAAACAATGATTGTTGATGCTTGTTTACAGTTAATACATTGAATAATAAACACAACTCATAAAATGAATTACGAGATTGAGCGAAAGTTTTTAGTGAAGGGAGAGTTTAAATCCAAAGCTTTTACCCACTGGCGTATTGTGCAAGGATATCTTTCATCTGTTCCAAAGCGTGTTGTTCGCATCAGAATAAAAGGAGAACAAGCCTATCTTACTGTAAAAAGCACAGTTTCTGGTAATGGCCTAACCCGTTATGAATGGGAAAAAGAAATTCCTGTGAAGGATGCAGAAGAGATGCTCACATTTTGCGAAAAAGAGATTATCGAAAAAACCCGTTACCTTGTTCAAGTAGGGAGTCATGTGTTTGAAGTAGATGAGTTTTATGGCATCAACGAAGGACTATTAATGGCTGAGGTAGAATTGCAGTCGGAAGACGAAGAGTTTGAAAAACCAGATTGGTTGGGCAAAGAGGTTACTCACGACGTTAGATATTACAACTCTATGTTGGTAAAAGATCCGTATAGTACGTGGAAGAGATAATAAGAAAAAAGAGAGATTAAACATTATATTTAACCCCTCCTTTTAAAAAACATTTTTTTAAATATTACTCCTATTTTTGGTTTTTATACAACCCTATTTTATCTAATGGAATTGTCTTTAGCTCGGGGATTTGTTCAAATATATACCCACTATCAGAGAATGACAGTTTTCCGTTTTTTGTTACCTCTATCTTCTTATCGGTAACCACATTATCTGACTCCCATCCTACCCATTCTTTATCTCCAATAAACACCTCATTCATGTTTGCAAATAAATTGCCTGACACACGGTTGCCTGTTGGATAATCAACTTTGTCAAAATAATTTACTATAGATGGATATTCCTCGCTATATGGAGGTTGTTGGTAATTTACCTCTTCTAATCGTTTTTGAAATAATCCCCCCTCATCAAGTAACCATTTAGCCCAAGTTGAAAGACGATTGCCAATACGAATGCCTTGCTTTCCATTTAAGAATATATTGTTTGTGTAAATATTATCCGAACCACCTCCAATCAATGAAGCCAGCTTTCCAGCATGATTAAAGACATTGCCAGTGACAGTTAAACCGCAAGCAGCGTCATCGTGATATACTGCGCTTGTGTTGTACTGATCGGGAATGTTTGCGAAATAATTGTATTGCAATACTGTTCCCCTTTCCGAAGGATCGCGCCCATAATAAAAGGCACCCATATCTTCTGCATCCATACACACATCGTGAATGTAATTGTACTCCACCAAATGATTGTTACCATGCATCAAAATAGCCATACTTGGAAGGTCGAACATTTCGCAATTGCGAATAATGTTTCCTACTCCTGTAAGATGTACTGCAGGGCGATACGTTTTCTCAATGCGATTAATATCGTGGAATCGACAGTTTTCAACTTTATTATTTCCAGCTTCTAATGTAAGTCTGTTGCCGCCTCCAAGAGAAACACCTCCAGCACCTAAATTATAAAACTCACAATTGATGATTGTATTATTTTTCCCTCCTTGTCGGTTAAATGTAGTGTTTGAATAAAGATGTTGTAGAAGACTCCCCACTACATGCGATTGAGGTGTTCCAATTCCTTCATGACGATAATCTTTGAATGGCTCAATGCCCATCCCTACAGCAACTCCGAGACCACCTAAGTTGGTGAAACGACAAGATTCTATGGTTACATTCTCAGCGTTTACAA
The DNA here is from genome assembly GCA_002364735.1 of Bacteroidales bacterium UBA3143. Classification (GTDB taxonomy): domain Bacteria; phylum Bacteroidota; class Bacteroidia; order Bacteroidales; family Dysgonomonadaceae; genus UBA2632. The sequence continues at coordinate 34,831 of DEZB01000031.1, read as the reverse complement.
GTGAAATACCCATTCCACGGGAAGCTTCAAAGGATATGTTTTTGATAGTAACATTATTAGCATTGTTCATTGTAATGAATGGTGTTTCTAATATTGAAAATTCCAGGGAATTTACCTTTTCTTCTGGAGAGATAAAATACAATTCGCCACTATCGCGATCAATATAATACTCGGTGGGTGCATCTAACTCTGACAGTAAATTTAAACCATACCAAGTATGCCACGGATGACCATGAGCAAAGCCATAGAGTGTTGCGTCGCTTGTAGTAATGGTTTTTTTAGATGTATCTATTGACTCTATTTTCACCATATCATCAGCGTAACCTGCATTGAAGTAACCAGCCATCCAAGGGTTCTTTTCATCAATCCATTGCTCTACACGAGCTGAATCGTATTGAATTACTCCACCTTTATTAGCAAAGTCATTATCACGAGGTTTACTCCCAGAGTCAAGCACTTTTCCCATTGGTATCATCGAATTGTTTGGCCATTGAGCCAAGTGCATCGGTTTGCCATTCACAAAAATCTCTCCCCAAGCAGGTCCATAAGGTCTTGAAAAACCTACATTGCGAAGCTTTCCAAAATCGGTAATACCTGCATCTTTTAAATTAACCTTCCAAACGGTTCCTTGAGGAGTGTCTATTGAGTAATGTGTATCCGATTGCGTAATAAGTTCGGGGGAAATTGAAACTCCACCTGACAAAACAACCTTTTCATCATTATATGCCTGAATGGTTATTCCAGACATAAGTGAATCTAAGGCTAATGACTCATTAATGCGATAAGAACCTTCTCTTAAATTGATTACAAAGTTCTTTTTAGGAGATTTCGCTTTATTCTTTCTTACTTCCTCCAATGCTCTCTTTGCCGATAAGTAAGGGGCATTAATTGAACCATCATTCTGATCACTACCGTCACTACTCACATATATCTGTGGTGAACCATTGCAACTTATAATACCGAGAGGGATTAAAGTAAAAAGTGTTATAATCCGTAATAAAGATAATAGCTTCATGTTTCTTATTATTATTTGTTTGTATAAAATTCTTTTGTTTAAAATGAAATGATTGAAAATTAATTAGCTTTTAAATTAATAAATCACACTCTTAATTACTGAGTATTTTAATAAATAACTCAGCTAAAGCAGGATTACAATCGAGTTGATTATTCACGTCCAAAAGACTAATTACCCAACGTCCATTTCCATCTTTTTTCTCAGCGATAATAGGATTGTTTTTATAAATCATTACAGGTGTAAACCCCTTTGCTTCAAATATACCATAAGTTTGTCGGGTTGGCGATTTCATTTTACTATTATAAGTATATTTAAAATCGCTGGCTTGCGTTCGCTTTAACCATGGGTGCTTTTTGCTTCGGGCTACTATCCAAGACCAACCTTCTTCTTCATGTTCAGTTGATATATTCTGAATCGGAGAATAGACACCTTTTTGTTTTAGAAGCTTAACGGTGTTATCAGAATTAACGTTGCTACCAATTTTTACAATCTTGTTTGGAATATCCAACAAGAGACAATGAGCCCCATTTTGTACTGCCTCATCGATTTCGGCACGACGTATATCGTATAACTCATATTTCTCGATGATAATTGCATCACTCGATTTAACATTTCCCTGATAAACAACATTTCTCAGGCCTAACTCTTTGGCAATTGAAACACTATCCTTATTGCCGATAATATACACCCTATTATCAGGTATTAGAAGTTTGGGGAAGACACTTGAAATATGTGAATCTTCATGTAGCTGTTTGCCGCTTTTTAAATCAAAAAGCCCTAAACGTAGCGTCAATGGAGTGCGCTTTTCAACATCGGGGACCATCACATTTAAAAAGCCTTGAAATCGGGAACCATCTGTAACATTAGGCATATCAGCTTTAACTTTACCTGTTTTAATAACTTTACCATCGAGTTCCAACTGATAACGTAACTCAGCATCTGGAGTAGCATGCATATCATTACAAACCCACAATTCAACTGGATATTTTTCACCACTAAAAAAGCTATTTCGCTCGCTGCGAATTTGCACTGAAAGAGGAGTTAAAGCATCTCGATAAGCATACCATGCCTTTTTAGGACGACGTTCAGTATCAACAATTGCTTTCATCCATCCATTGGGCCATGCATCTATAAATAGATGTATAGCAAAAGTATTCATTCTTGGCATTCGTCTGAATGCACGCGTTACCTTATCAACTCCCCATTTCTGATGTTCTTGACTACCTTTCACCCACTCTTCCATAGTGTTTCCAGCTTCAAACCAAAATGGATATTTCTCCCATGTTTGATTTGCACCACGCACAGTTACTAACTGCTCTGGTGACCATGTTCCGTCTTTCTTTTCATTCCATTCTTTCGGATAGCGACGTCTCATCATTTCGGGATAATCCAACCCTTCAGCACCAAACTCTCCACAGCCATACATCCAGCCTTTTTTCACATGTTCCCACGCACCCCGCATCATAAGAGGTAGATCGGTGCCATGATCGGGATACCATATATTATAACAATGATCATCAGGCAAACCTTTATTGGGTGCTTGATAATCACCATCTACATATTTTACAGCACGGTCTGGATTTTCGTGATGAACAACAATGTCCAATGCTTCAAACATTTTTTCATATTCACCACGACTGATAGCATGTGGTTTTTCACCTCCCATTGATTCGTTGATGTAAGTCATCATAATTACAGATGGATGGTTTCGTAGCAATCTCTCAATTTTAGGTGCTTGAGCAATTGCCTCATGAAACTGTTTCTGATTAACATAAGCAAAAAGAGGTAGATCTGCTTGCATCATCATTCCAAGCCTATCAGCATACTCATAAACTTCTTTTGGTACTATTCGTTGAGTAGTTCGTATAAAGTTCATGTTAGTCAACTTAGCCAAAAGCAGATCGTCCTTGAGTTGATCCCAATCTTTATGCATTACATCTAACTGCAAAAACCCCATTGTATTGGTGCCCCGAAGACGAATTTCTTTATCGTTAAGATACATCCGCCCTTTTGGTGTTGAAGTCTCAGAAATAATAAAAGAGCGCATTCCAAATTGACATTTCATGTTATCTAACAACTTTATTCCTGTTTTATCGTAGAGTTCTACTTGCATCTGATAAAGCCAAGGAGTATCGGGTGACCAAAGACGCAACTTATCATTTGGCATATCAATTATCATCTTAGAAAGGACACGTCCACCCACCAATTCCACCCTGTTTTCTAAATCTTTTGCAACAAGGGCTTCGAAATTCTGCCCATAAAGGTTAACTGATAGCTTAAATTCATCTGCATTATACCCATTAAGCATTTCTGTCTCTACCCAAAGTTCTACACTATTACTTTTAAGATCGGGACGTGCAAAAATATCAGCAATGTATGTATTCGATCTTGTTTCTAAATAAACATCTTGATAAAGTCCGTAACCAGCAGGGGCGCAATTCCATCCGAAAAAAGGATCATCCCAACCAGGACTATTACTTGCTGCAAGTTTATTTCCCCAACGGCGTATCAATTGTTCACTACCTAACATTGAAAAATCATTTCGAATTCGTACAAGAAGTGTATTCTTTCCATGAACCGCATATCTACTAACATTGAATTCGAATTCATCAAGCATGCCTTCATGGTACCCAACACTATGACCATTAATATATACATCGGTGTAATAGTCGGAACCATTAAAGTGGATATAAAGCTCTTCTTCTGATAGCATAGATTCATCAAGTTCAAACTCGGTGCGATAGTATGCAGTTGATGGTCCGTGTGGTCCGTGATAATAAGGGATGGTTATGTTTTCCCACTTCCCTTTACCAGAAAGAGTATAATTAATATCTCTTTGATCTTCATTTGTTTCGTAACGAAACTGCATTGCTGAAATATTTAGTCTTTTACGCGTTTCTTCAATTTTGGGAGCAATATCTCTCAAAAAAATCTCATGTTTAGTTCTTAATTGATCTAAAGCAGCAACTACTTGCTCTTCAGTTTCAATTTTAAACATAGGAGTAAAAATTGAACCAATCTTATTATCCCATTTTACTACCTTATCTTGAGACAATTCAAAAGGCTTAGGACGCTCCATCGGGAAACTATATCGTTCCTGATATTTTGTTTTTGCAATATCAGTATAAAAGTCTCCTTTTCCTTCCTGTGCCATACCATTAGATATGAAAAGAATATGTGCGGAAAAGAATAACCAGAAACTGATAGAATAATATCTTATATTACGCATTGTGAGTTGTATAATCATTTGTATTTATGAAGTAGAATATAAGTTCGAAAACTTATTTAATCATAGATGTTTTTACTAAAAAAGTTCAATGTAGATTTGATAAATGAAATACATAACATGTATTTCATTTCATTAATCTATAAAGTCATTTTCATATCATAAATTCTTTTTAGTTTTAATACATCCACTTCAGAACTACAACATCATCCATATCTGTTCGCTTGGAAGAGGGAACTTTAAATTGAACCTTACTGTTGTGATATGTAAAATCAATTGATTCTCCAGTGCGTAGCAAATTTACCGATGCTGGTTTTTTAGTTGTCCCAACTTGCACCAGATCATCAAATTCGGGGAGTAGGTGTAGATACCATTTATTATTGGCGGCTGTCATCATTACATTTGATAAGTTGCTTTCTGCTATCGAATGAATGTTAAACACAGACTCTTTGCTATGCTCCATCCAATCCGCTAATTTGTCCATTGTTTCATAATAATTAGGATGCATATCTCCTTGTGGATCAGGCCCTACATTAGGCAAAAAGTTTCCATCCATTGATCGGCTTGTTATAAAATGCTCGAAAAACCACTGCCAGCTTTTGAATGTCCCTGTTTTGTCGTATCCCCAACCACCGCCTCCACGGGTCCAAATATCACAATGTTCCCACCAAGTATTAGGTCTAAAAGTTGGTTTTACACATTCAAAAGGAGATAAAAAATCTCCTATAGGCATTCCTTCCCCATTTGGGTCATCAGGATTTACTATGTTGGACCATCTATCATTAATAACAATTCCTGGTTGTAGCGTACGAATCCATGCATACACTTCATTTGTCTTCATATCATCGATATCTCTCCATCCCATTCCGTCAAACCATATGACATCGATTTTACCATATTGGGTCAACAACTCTTTAATTTGTGCAAGAGTATACGCCATGAATTTTTCATAATCTTTTTCATTCGATAATGTATCTACTAATTGAGGAAAGTTGCCACGTTGATTAAAATCAAAATTTACATCATCCAACGGAAAATCAGGATAATGCCAATCTCGGGGAGAAAAGTAGAAGCCTACTTTAAGTCCGTTATTTCGACAAGCCTCAACGTAAGGTTTAAGTAAATCTCTACCATTCATATATTGTTTGGTTCCAATTCCGTATTCTGAAGGCCATAGCGCATATCCATCATGATGCTTTGTAGTTAAAACAGCGTATTTAAATCCTGCTTTTTTAGCTGCACTCAACCATTTATCTGGATTGTAATGCTGAGGATTAAAACTATCTACTAATGCATAATATTTTTCAGGTGGTGCCACTTTTCCACCATGCGGATAATTTGAAATCATATCCCACGAAGGCTGAGCACCCACCACACTATGGATGCCCCAATGCATGAAAAGCCCTAAGCCTGCATTGGGATACCACTGAGCATCTGGATGTGTTGTAGGGAATTTTATATCAACTACAGTATCAGAATAAATTACATCCTTCATCAACTGCATTGATTCTTTATTAACTGTATAATTGGGGTGCTCGTTATTTTGTGATGAGCAACTAATGATAAAAAACAAAGAGATTCCGATAATATAATTAAATATATTTTTCATAAGGTGATGGTTTTATTTGTTTTATTCGAGAAGAAATAAATTGTTTTTTCTTATCAAAAAAAGCATGAGTTCAAGTAATAAAAAAGGCAGACGACATAAAAAAATAAATATCATCTGCCATATTGGTTAGGTTAGATTAGTAACCTGGATTTTGTTCTAATTTGTATTCTAAATTTGCATTTATAGCATTTTGAGGAATTGGGAATAAGTTGTGATGCTTTTCTACTGCAGCAGCATCAGTTGGCCAGCCATATTTCTTAGTTCGTTCATATATAAGACCAAGTCTTGCAAGTGTAAAAGTACGCCATTCTTCACCATACAATTCGCGCGCTCTTTCATCTAATATAAAATCGAGATTTACATCAGAAGCATTTATTGGCAAAGCATTTGATCTTAATCTAACTGTATTTATATCACTTGCAGCCTTATCATTTTGATCAGATTTCATATATGCCTCCGCTCTCAATAGATATGTTTCAGGAAGTCTTGCAACATAAGCATCTCTAACGTAACCATTATCTGGAGTACCATTTATATGCTTATCTGTTCCAAATTTCCAAATTCTGGGATAAAACTGAGTAAGGGTGTCATCACGAGATGTTAACCATTCTTTTTTAATCTCATCACCTGGATGTAATGAAACTACAATTTCAGTTCCATTTGCAAGAGTTACATTAGTAACATAAACAGTATCCCTATCAGTTTGCTTTCCATTTACAATAACTTTTGGAGCATAGTAAGTTCTTTCAATATTATATGGAGCATTTCTCGTATCTGTTTCAGAATCCTTCCATACATTATATTTAAAGTAGTTATTTGGTTTCATTGAAGCAACCCCTCTACCAGTCCAATCACGTGCTGGACCTGCGAAACCAAATTTATTTGAATTCCAGAAGTTGGGCCAAAAAGCTCGCTCGAATAATGGTCTGTCATAAATATTCATACCACCTGCCACATCTTTTTCGAATTGTATCGTCCAGATTGACTCTTTATTACCAGTGTTATAATTCTGATTTCCCATTCTAAATAGATCCCAATTTACATCTTTACCTTCTTCATTCTTTCTGGTACCAAATCGAGTACGCATTAATTCATAGTCTCCATCACTTCCATCTATTACACGAGTAGCAGCAGCTATTGCTTTTTGGTACATGGATTTATCTTTTGCTTCATCTCCCAGACTAATATATACTTCGCTCAAGAAATGATCAGCAGCAGCTCTCACGGCTCTTCCAGGCTGGTCTGTAGTGATAGCCATATTTTGACTTGCAAACAGCAGATCTTCCATTGCAACAGAATAGGTTTCAAGTCGTGTAGCTCTTTTAAAGTCAAGTTTTGGACTTGTTATTGGGTCTAACACAATAGGAACACCACCAAATAAAATAGCTAAATTGCGATAAGAAAAACCTCTAAAGAAACGAATCTCACCTTGAATTTCTAATTTCTGAGTCTCACTAACCCACTCTATATTTTCATTTTCTGTTTGAAGCAATAGTTCATTACAGTTTTTGATCATTTCAAAATTTCTGTTGTACCAGTCGTTTGGAAACTGAGTGTCTGGGGTTAGATTATTCCAGAAGCTATGTACTTTTTCCTCACGACTGTTGCTTGGGATTACGTCAGTGCCATAACCATTTTTGATCCAATCACGGACACCATCACCACTATTATAGAACGCTCTTGCTTGCCTGTATAATTGATTTGTTCCAGTTTTAAACTGAGAAACATTTAAATAGGCATTCTCTGTAGTAAATCGATCTTTTAAATCTTCCTTCAAAAAATCGCTATCGTTACAGCTTGTAACAAATAGTACAAGGAGAATAGATAATATTTTAAATTTTAATGTATTCATTTTATAAATAGTTTAGTCGTTTAAAATGTAACGTTTAATCCAAATGTAAACATTCTTAATCCTGGTAGAGAATACTCTCCAATTTGTGTAGCACTTTCTGGATCCCATCCTATCCAGTCAGAAAAAGTCAAAAGATTCTTCCCGCTCACATACACATTTAAATTTGTAATGTTAGCTTTCTCAATTAATTTTTTATCAAACGTATATCCCAAAGTTACATCTTGAAGTCTCACAAAAGAATGAGATTGATAGAAACCATATCCGTAAGGATTATTATAATTAGGTCGTGGATATATGTTGCTTGGTCGTTCAGGTGTCCAGTAAGGTAGGTTTAGCCACTTAGAAACTTCAGGTACAAGTGCACCCATTAGCCCTTTTTGGTTTCCTGCTATGTAATGATTGTTGCTTCCATTGACATAGTTGACATTGAAGTAAAGATTAAAATTCTTGTATGTCAATGTATTTGCTATATTCAAAGTGAAATTTGGTTTAGAGTAACCAATAACTGATTTATCGTGTTCGTCAATTTTCCCATCAGGTACCCCTTCTGGACCACTCAAGTCTACAATCTTCAAATCACCTGCACTCACGCCATATTTTTGTTGATACTCAGTGTCTCCAGTTTGCACAATTCCATCAACAGTGTAATCATAGATAGCACCAAGCGATTTTCCTATAAACCATCTGTTACCAATATCATCATCCTCTACGCCATCTCCATCAGCATCAATACCGTAAAGACTTACAATTTTGTTTTTGTTTTTCCAGAAAATAAAATCTGTTTCCCAAGAGAAATCTCTGGTTCTAATATTTACTGTGTTTAAATTTACCTCAATTCCTTTATTGTTGATTTCTCCAATATTTGCTAAGATGTTTCCATATCCTGTCATTATTGGTAATCTGCGAGTCATTAAAAGATTAGTAGTTTTTGAATTATATAATTCTACTGAACCTGATATTCTCTCTTTTAGGATCGAAAAATCTACACCAATATTAGTCGCACCTGTTTGTTCCCACTTCAAGTTCTTATTAGCTAAAGTTGACTGATAAGTAGTATTTACAGTTTCATCACCAAAAACATAACTTGAATTTCCAATACTTGGTAAAGTACCGTAAGAACCAATAGATGGGTTACCATTCTCACCATACGAAACTCTTAGTTTTAGAAAATTTAGAAAATCTGCTCTATCTTGCATAAATGACTCCTCTGTGAGCGTCCAACCAAAACCAAAAGCTTTAAAGTCGCCAAACTTATTTCCTGATGCAAAACCAGAATATCCGTCTCTTCTATAGCTAAAAGAAGCATTGTATCTATCTCTGTAATTATAGTTTAACCTAAATAGGTATGCCAATTGTGTAAGTTTAGAATAGCCAGTATCTATACTTCTCTTTTCATTGTTACCAAGCTCCAAGGCATGTATTCCTAAAGCAGTGCTACCAACCTCTTGAAAATCACTCGCTGAAAGATTAGAGTGCTTGCTCACCATTTGTTGTCTTTCAGACATAAGAGTGGCACTTATATAATGATCTTCCAAAAAGGTCTTGTTATACGAAAGTATATTATTGAACAAATAGCTATCCTGTGTAGAGTTATTTTTATACCCATTTGCATCTTTAAGGTATTTACCTGGATTGGCTAATTCTTCAACTTTCAAAGTGTTTACATAATACTTCTCATCAGTAAACCCCTCGTTTTCTCTATGATAACGATGTGCTGAATAATTAAATCTATACTGCAATCCTTTTATCCATGGAATTTTCACTTCTGCAAATGCAGTTCCACGGTATGTATAACGTTTATCTAAATTGTAATTATCAATTGCGAGTAACGGATTGTGCCAAGTTGTTACAGATCCAGGATATCTTTCAAGCCAATGTTCAAATCCGGGCTCTGTTACATGTGTATAACCAAATGGACTCATATAAGTTGCGGTGTAAAGGTTGGCTTCATTTCCTGAATAGTCACGAATATCAACATTTAACGAAGTTCCAACTTTTAGCCAATCAGTAATATCGGTATCAAGTTTCATCAAAACCGATTTTTTTTCAAAATCATCTCCTTTAACGATACCTGTTTGACCTAAAGCATTTCCAGAAACATAGTAATTCACTTTTTCAGTAGCACCTGAGATACTTAACTGAACGCTTTTAATTGATGCTTGGCGAGTTGCTTCATCAAACCAATCAACAAAATGATTATTTTGATATGCTTCTAATTCCTTTTGATTGAGAATTTGATTCAAATCAAGGTCTGATCCAGTTGCACCTCCTGCTTTCTTAACATCAATACGGAATTGTAAAGCTTCTTCGGGACCCATCATATCTGGCTTATTAGTCCAGTTTTGAAGACCATAATAAGTGTTTACGTTAATTTGAGGTTTATCTGTTTTACCTCTCTTTGTAGAAATTATTACAACTCCATTTGCAGCACGAGAACCGTAAACAGCTGCAGCACTTGCATCTTTCAAAATATCGATCGATGCAATATCATTAGAGTTGATAGAAGAAAAACCACCTTCGTAAATAAGACCATCAACTACGAGCAGCGGTGCGTTACCAGCTCTTATAGAGTTTTGACCTCGCACTTCTAAACTTGGCTGTCCTCCTGCAGAGGTCACATTTCCAATATTCAAACCCGCAACTTTTCCCTTCATAGCCTCTAATGTATTCACATTAGGAATATTTGCAGTAGGGCTATCCTCCAAACGGATACTGCTTACAGAACCAGTGAGGTCCTTTTTTCGTGCAGTTCCATAACCTACAACAACAAGCTCATCAAGACCTATGTTGTCACCTTCTAACTGAATGTTAATAACATTCTTGTTGCCAACAGACACTTCTTGAGTTTTCATCCCAATGAATGAGAATACCAATACATCAGAAGAAGAGCTTACATCTAAATTGTAATTACCATCTAAATCTGTAATAGTTCCTGAAGTTGTACCTTTAATTAATATGGTAACACCAGGAATAGACTCCCCCTCCATATCTGTTACTGTTCCTTTAATAGAACGAGATTGCCCCATGACAGTTGAACCTATCATGAGCAACAATGTCAGCATAAATGCTTTGAATAATACTTTAGCCATAATTTAAGATTTAATAAATTTAGTATTTTAACAACAGCAAAATTACAAATATTGCTAACAAGGAGTTAGAGCGGATTCGACTATCTTTTGCATATTTTCGTTTGCTTGACACATATTCGGTTTTTATTGACACAAACTCGTTTGCATTTTATCAAATCAATGAAATAATGATAACTTTGCAAGAGAAATAGGGATTAACATGAACAAGTTTATTTTATTCTTAATTGCTGTGATGTGGCTATTGACTACAACGCTTTTAGCTGATGAAAATAGATTTATCCAATATAGATCTGTTGATGGTTTATCATTCAACAATGTTGATTACTTGGCTGAAGATGACGAAGGGTATATATATGCTTCTACTCTTTTTGGATTGAATATTTTTGATGGAAGCAATTTCCTTATTTTTAACCAGAACAATACAGCGCTCTTTAGCAATAAGGTGACGAGTGTTTTACCTATAAAAAAAGGTTTCGTTCTAATTGCAACGTTAGACAAAGGTCTTTTTCTCTATAATAAATACAAAGAAATAATTATTCCAATAAGAACTGAAGTTGAAGAGCGGGAAATAGTCACCACAATAACATCGCTTATCTTAGATAAGGATGATAATGTTTGGATAGGAAGTGAAAAAGGCGTGCTGTATTGTATTGCTTTAAATGATATATTTAGTTCTTTAGAGCAAAACACATCAGCTGATTTAACCAAAGTAATTCAGCTAAAAGGCTCAATTCATGCACTTGCATGTATAGAAGATGTTATTTTTGTCGGAGATGAAAGCTCTGTCATCACAAGGGTAAGGCAAGTTTCTGCTAAGTTTATAATAGATCAACCATTGCGAATACTCAATTCAAATAAAACATATGTCTTTTCTATTTACAAAGAGACCTTATTGATTGGAACAAATATTGGGTTATTTAGGGCTGAACACATCAATAAGTTAGACTACAATTCAATAGAATACCTAAGCAGACCTTGGCGTTTAGATGGGAAAATAATTCGATCTATTTCTTCTAATGAGAATGCTGATTGGGTTGGAACGGAAGGTGAAGGATTGTTTAAAATTAATAGAGAAGCTGATAATGATACAGTTGAAAAATTTATATATTCCCAAAACAAAAAAAGCAGTATCAATTCTAATTATATTTTATGCTCTTTGATTGACAGCAAGAATAACTTATGGATAGGTACATGGTTTGGAGGTTTAAATAAATTAGACTTAACAAAAGATGCCTATTATTTTATATATGATGAAAACGAAAATAACGCTTTTGCTAATATCACTTGGAGTATTGTTAAAGAAAAAGCAGATAGTTACTGGATAGGTACTCACGGCAATGGTTTGTGCAAATACACAATTGGAGATAAGAATTTTAAATCTGTAATTCACAACAATGAGGTACAATCTGTTTCTTCAATTTTTCACGACCAATCTTTGGGAAGGTTATATATAGGAACTTGGGGAAAAGGTATTAAGGTCTTTAATACGTGGGGAATGAAACCCTTAAAGGAGATTGAAAGCATCTTCTCTCTTTTAAAAGAAGATAGGATTTATGCAATTACTCCAGATAATACTAATGGTTTGTGGATTGGGACTTTTAAAAATGGTCTTCTTTATTACAATACTGATCAGAGAACATTAAAAAGCATTGAGTTATTGTCTGATCAGGGATTAAAAGAGCCTGATATAAGATCAATACTATTTGACACTATTGGTAATGAAGTTTGGATAGGATCATTACAACAGGGTCTATTTAAACTTTCTTTATCATCAGATGGGGCAATAGTTGAGAAGCGACAATATAATAACATGAAGTTATCGGATGATGTAGTAAGTGTAGAATCACTCTACATAGACTCTGCACGTAACTTATGGATCCTATTACGTGATGGTGTTATGGTGAAGTATCAAGATAAAGATAAGCCAGAAACATTTAAAAGTTTCGAAGGTCTTATTAATACAGGCATTACAGAGGATTTATCAGGTAATATTTGGATAAGTTCTTATCAGGGGTTGCATTTAATAGATAAGGATTTAATTAAAACAGGTACTTTTCTGAATGAATACTCATTTCATGATGTCGTTTTCGACTCCATACATAATGTTGTCTTAGCTGCCTCTGATAATGGTTTAGTGCAAGTTAACCCAAGCTTAGATTTAAATAAGCAAGCATATCCTACCATATTACTTTCTGAATTAAAGGTTTTTAATGAGAGAGTATATCCTGATAAAAAGATAAGAGGAAAAGTAATTCTTGAGAAACGACTAAACTACTCTGATACAATTATACTACCAGCATTCTCTCAGACTTTTTCAATACGATTAAACACATTGTCTTTCTCACATACTCAAAAAGAAAAAATACGCTTTCAACTTAAAGGTTTTGAGGAAATATGGAATGAGCAAATAGGCACTTCTGCGATTGCAACATACACCAATGTACCCCCAGGGACATACACTTTAAAGGTTAAAGTGTCAGACGAATATAATAATTGGAATCCTGAAACAAGGGAGTTGTTGATTATAAAACAAAAGCCTTGGTGGTTAACCAACTTAGCAAGGAGTGTGTATGCCCTCTTACTTATTGTAATGGTGTACCTAATTTACAAAGTTTTAAAACGGAGAATTGTGTTAAGAGAAGAGTTCAAATTCGAAAAGCTAAGATTATCGCAAGAGCATGAACTTTATCAAGAAAAAATGCGCTTTTTCACGAATATCTCACATGATGTACGCACTCCACTTACATTAATGCTGGGGCCATTGGAGGAAATGCATGCATCAGAGGAATTATCTGAAAAATTTCGTAGCAAAACAAGAAGGGTGCTCAAAAACACTAAGATGTTGCACAATCTGATTAACCAAGTGCTTGACTTTCGAAAAATGGAAACCGATAATCTAACCCTTAAGTTATATCAGATTAATCTAAATAAATTCGTTCATTATATCTACACTCAATTCAATGATTTAGCAGTTTCAAAAAAAATTGATTTCGAGATCATTTATCCCGATCAGGAAGTTATTATAGTCTCAGATCCTCAAAAATTAGAATCTATCTTTTATAATCTTATTTCTAATGCTATTAAATTTACACCCTCCAATGGTCAAATATTTTTGGAGATAAGTGTTAATGAAACCAATGTTCTTGTGCATGTAAAAGATACAGGAGTGGGAATACCGGAAAGTGAATTGTATACTGTATTCACTCGGTTTTATAGATCAACGCATAATGATAATATCTCTAAAGGAACAGGAATAGGGCTTGCTTTAGTAAAAAGCTATGTTGAATTGCTTAATGGTCACATTACGGTAGAAAGTATTCCAGATAAAGAAACTACTTTTACTATTAGTTGGCCATTAAGAGCAGAGTATGATCAATTTGAAGTTTATGAAACTGGCTATGAGCTAAAAGAATTGTCAGCATCGGAATTGTCGATAGAAACTCAAGAATCATCAAACACTCAAAAGGATGATAATATTGTCGTAATTGATGACAACAACGATATACTGAATTATTTAGTGGAAATACTCACTCCTTATTATAAAGTTTATACTGCTTCCAGCGGAACTGATGGATTGCAATTAACAGTGCGACATCAACCATCACTGGTGATTTGCGACATCATGATGGAGGGCATGGATGGAATAGAGGTGACTGAAAAGATAAAAAAAAATTTAGATACTTCCCATATTCCAGTAATACTATTGACGGCAAAGAATACAGTAGATGATAAAATTGAAGGATATGAAAAGGGAGCAGATGCATACATAGAGAAACCTTTTAATAAATCTCTTTTGCTTACAAGAATTAAAATGCTAATTGAACATCGTCGACTTCTTAAAAAGAAGTTTATGGTCTTTGATTCTCCTATAGATAATGTAACACCCACATCTACGGATGAAGCGTTTATAAAAAAAGTGATTCAGAAAATTAATGAGAATATCACTGATTCTGACTTCTCTGTTCAAAATCTTGTAGATGAAATGGACATTACCCACGATCAACTTTACCGTAAAATTAAAGCATTAACAGGTCTTTCTATCAATCAATTTATTCGATCAATCCGTCTTAAAGAAGCAGCACAGTTGTTGCGTGAGAATAGATTAAATGTAGGTGAGGTTATGTTCCAAGTAGGATTCAATAATCCCTCTTATTTTACCCGAAGCTTTAAAGCAGAATTTGGAGTAACTCCAAGTAAGTTTATGGAATCAACAAATATGGATGAGTAACTGTTACCATTTCATAATTGACTTGTCCAATTATATAAAAAGCATTGTTTTGCATTTGAATTGATCGAGTGGACTGTATTTTCAAAATATTAAAGCATAATCCTTACGATGGATCTGATTTCTAATTTCTTTTATTCCAAATTGTGTTATTATCTCTGTTTTCTTTGAGGGATAGTTTGACTTTGTCCAGTACTAAAAACTACATGTTAGAAAAAGTAAATACTATTCTTAATTACCACTCCTCAACCTACTCCATTTGCAAAAAACGGCATCAGCCACATCTAACAACATAAAGAGTAGCGATCCGATAATTGACAGCATTACTATACCTGCATACATTGTCATGTAGTCTATACGCATCCATGCATCAACAATAAAAAAGCCTAAACCTTTGTTCGTTCCAAAAGTTTCGGTCACAAAAAGTACAGAAGTTGCTATTCCAACTGTCACACGCAATGCGGAAAGAGTTTCAGGCAAAATACCAGGTAATACAACGTGCCATATTTGTTGCATCTTTGAAGCACCAAGTGTTGAGAGCACATAATAATTCTCTTTATCGATGTTGCGGATGGCATCGCGAATAGAGATGATGAGCTGAAAAACAATGATCAAAACGATCATCACTACTTTTGTAGTTTCGCCAATACCAAAAAAAATCATTACTACGGGAAGTAATGCTAATTTTGGAACCGGGTATGAAAGATAGAGCAAGGGATTTAGTAGCTTATTTGCCTTTTTGTTTAGACCAGTTAATATTCCGCCAACCATGCCCAAAGCTAATGCTATGAATACGCCTATAAATATACGACGTAAACTTGCCATAGAATGATCAAACATTCCTTGGGATAATGCTCGGGGGAGTATTGAATAAACATCAATGGGATTTGGAAGTGCCTTATTATTAAACACAACAGCTAATAACCACCAAATGACATTGAATGACAGAATACCTCCAAATAAAAGACGAAACGATTTTGGAAGGACAAAAAGTTTGTTTCTCTTTATGCTAAGCATGCTTGGCTTTCTTTTTATTGGCTCCTTCTCGAATCCAGCTCATCAACTGTTTCTTAAACGAAACAAAACTGGCTTCGTCATAATCTTGGTTTCCAAACAATGGATTTTCTACATATCGCAACACCGTTGCAGGCTGTTTATCTAACAACAAAATATTCTTGCCCAATTTAACCGCTTCTGTCAGGTTGTGTGTAGTGAAAATTGTTGTTGGTCTGTATTTTCTCCATAAATCTAAGAACAGTTCACGCGAAGTCTCTGCTGTAAGGGTATCTAAAGCAGAGAAAGGTTCGTCCATCAAAAGTATATCGGGTTGTGAAATGAAGACACGTGCCAATGCAACTCGCTGACGTTGACCACCGCTTAGTTGTGACGGATATCTGTATAATAAATCGGTTAACTCCAGTTTAGCTAAAACTTCATCTACTTCATTCTCATCAATTTTTTTGTTTTTGTTTATCTTTTGAGGCAACATAATGTTTTCTTTTACCCTTTTCCAAGGCAGCAGACCTAAGTTTTGAGGGACATACCCAAAAGTCAACCCTGCTTCTTTCAGCAAAGTAGACCCCATATATATTTCGCCAGTATAGGTCTTAATAATCCCACTTAATACATTCAGTAAAGTTGACTTGCCACAACCTGAAGGACCAACAACAGTAAGCGTATTCCCTTTTTCTAAAGAAAAAGAGATATCTTTTAGCACTGGTGTTTTGCCTAAATTAATAGAAACGCTATTTAGAGATAGTTTTCCGTTGCTCATGTTGTAAGAATTCATGGAATTAAATCTGATGCAATCAATGTGGTGATGTCAAACTCAGAAGAAACCAAGTTTTTCGTTTTCAACCAAAGCTCAACTCTTTCTAAATCACTTTCTTGAGGAAGTTGAGCCATTGAATAATTGGGTAGTTCTATATTAGATACAAGATTGGCAGGAAAACCAATCTCTGAAACGAGCAGGGAGTGAAAATTGGATGAGGGGTCTGAATTTATTATAGAGACTGACTTATTGTAAGCACGATAAAAATTTTCTACAGCTTTCCTTTTTTGTACAATCACATTTTCGTGAAAAGCAATACCTGTGGTGCGTATATCCAACTCACTCACATTTATAATGCTTCTGTTTTCATCTTGCAAAGCAATAGTAGCAAAAGGATCGGGTAGCATAGTTGCATCAATTTTGCCATTCCTCAACATTTCCAATCTAAGAGGTATTTTGTTTATTTCCATTTTCTCTATGTCATCTAAGGGAATAGCAGCTTTTTGTAAAACCAAATCGGTGCAAAAGTCAATGACAGTATTGCGTGAAACAGCCAACCGTTTTCCTTTTAAATCTTCAATGCTTTTCACTCCAGAATCTTTTCCAGCAATCAACACAAAAGTCCCATCGCATTGCGATACAACTTTTAGCTTTATTCCACCAGCTCGTTGTATGGCCGCACCAGTATAGTCTAAAATAGTTCCATCCAAATTTCCACTCTGAAACGCAGCGTCACGTTCGTTTGCAGAATAAAATTTATGAATGATAACGCTTACCCCCTCTTTTTCAAAATAACCATTATATTGAGCTACTGCCAAAGGAAGATAATCCATGGAGGACATTACGCCAATGTTTAAAACATTGGCGCTGTTTGTTGTTTTGCTACTCTTATTTGTACACCCGAACAAAAGAGAAACAAGAAGTAAAGAGAATGTTATATAAAATAGTTTTATATTCATAAGATGAGAAATTTGTGTTTTATTTCTGGAATGTAATTGGTTTCATCATTCATTTCTTATTGTCATAAAACCAATCACTCCACTATAGTCACCCAGTCATGCAAATCTGGTTCGTCACCATATTGTATTCCACGTAGTTTGTCGTAAAGTTTTTTAGAAATCGCACCAGGCTTACCATCTTTAACGAACTCATAAGTCTTACCCTCACTTAAATCATCTATTTTTAAAATAGGACTAATTACTGCCGCAGTGCCACAAGCACCTGCCTCTTCAAATGTTGCCAACTCTTCAACCGGAACTGGTCTACGCTCAACTTTCATGCCCATATCTTTAGCCAATCGAATAAGGCTCTTATTAGTAATAGAGGGGAGTATGGATGAGGATTCTGGCGTTATATAAGTATTGTTTTTGATACCGAAGAAGTTGGCAGGACCACACTCATCAATGTATTTCTTTTCTCGGGCATCGAGATAGACTACAGCAGAATATCCCATCTCTGCAGCTTTCACTCCCGACTGCATGCTGGCAGCATAGTTGCCCCCTACTTTGTAGGTTCCTGTTCCAAGTGGTGCAGCTCGGTCAAATTCGCGCATGATAACCATTGGGGTTGGTTTAAACCCTTCTTTGAAATATGGACCAACAGGCGTAACAAAAACCAAAAAAGTATATTCATTTGATGGTTTTACCCCAACTTGTGCACTTGTACCAAAAATCAATGGACGAATATATAATGATGCTCCACTTTCGTATGGAGGCACAAATCGCTCGTTCTTCTTTACTACAGTCATTATACATTCTTCAAACAATTCAACGGGAAGCTCTGCCATCATGATGCCGCGACATGAATGTTGCAGCCGTTGTGCATTTTCGCGCATTCTAAATATACGAACTTTTCCATCTTTACCTCTAAAGGCTTTCATACCTTCAAATGCTTCTTGTCCATAGTGAAGACATGTAGCAGCCATATGAATGTTTAGAGTTTCAGAGTCAGTTATTTCGGGTTTGCTCCAAGCTCCTTCACTATAATAAGTGCGCACATTATAATCGGTTTTTATGTATCCGAATGATAAATTTGACCAGTTAATGGTATCCATATTGAAATAATTTTGTTAGATTTATTAAATAGATTCAATCACTACAAATGTAAGATATTTTTCCCTAATTGTGATTTACTTACAACTTTAATACCTAATTTCGTATTCCCAATAAAATGATTGATAAAACAACAATAGACCGAATTCAAGATACTGCTCAAATTTTAGAAGTAGTGTCAGATTTTGTTACGCTCAAAAAACGAGGTGTCAACTATTTAGGTTTATGCCCGTTTCATGACGATCGTACTCCTTCTTTCTCTGTTTCTCCATCAAAGAATATATGCAAATGCTTCTCTTGTGGTGAGGGAGGAACGGCTGTTCACTTTATTATGAAACACGAGCAACTTTCGTATTATGAAGCGCTGAAATATCTTGCTAAGAAATACAATATAGAAGTGCACGAAAGAGAAATGACCGACGAAGAGAAGGTTTTGGAAAGTGAGCGAGAAAGTATGTTTATCATCAACGAATATGCTCGCACATATTTCAAAAACTTGTTGCACGAGCATCCCGAAGGTAAAAGTGTAGGTTTAACATATTTCAAAGAGCGTGGTTTCAGAGATGACATTATAAGTAAATTCGAATTGGGCTATTCCTTAGAAGAACGTAATGCTTTTTCTTCAGAGGCGTTGAAGCGCGGTTATAAAAAGGATTTTCTTGTTAAGACAGGACTTGCTGGAGGAGGAGAAAATAACAGCTCGCTATACGATAGATTTAGAGGTCGGGTAATTTTTCCTGTGCACACCTTATCTGGCAAGGTGGTGGCTTTTGGAGGACGAATACTTCGCAATTCAGATAAATTAGCCAAATATATAAATTCACCCGAAAGCGATATCTATTCAAAGAGTAGAGAGCTTTATGGCTTGTTTTTTGCGAAAAAAGCAATAGTGAAAGCTGATAGCTGTTTTTTAGTGGAGGGATATACTGATGTGCTTTCTATGCATCAGGCGGGTATCGAAAATGTAGTATCCTCTTCGGGCACAGCACTTACAGCTGGTCAAATACGACTCATTCGACGATTTTCACCAAACATGACAGTGCTTTATGATGGTGATGCTGCAGGTATAACGGCTGCGCTAAGAGGTATCGACTTATTGTTAGAAGAAGGTCTGAATGTAAAAGTTGTTTTACTGCCAAAGGGTGAAGATCCCGATTCATTTGCACGCAAACAAAATGCTGAAAGTTTCAATAAGTACATCAAGGATAAAGAAGTCGATTTCATTCGATTCAAAACCCAGTTGCTCTTAAATGAAACTAAAGACGATCCAGTTAAAAGAGCTGGATTGATTTCTAACATTGTTCAAAGCATTGCACTTATTCCCGATGGAATCAAACGTTCTGTATATGTGAAAGACAGTGCAAACTTGCTGGAGATAAATGAAAAACTTTTGATTCAAGAGGTGAACAAGATTCGAATGCGCAGCTACGATCAAAAGCAAAGACCTATAAGGGGATTTTCACCAGAATCAGGCAAAGATAATTCAATAGTAGAATCAGAGGACAATGCAGTTAATATACCAGCCAAACGTCGCAAAAGCCGTATTGAAAATTATGAGCGGCAAATTATTCGTTATATTGTTCGCTATGGAATGAAACCTATTTTTCAAGTTTTCGAAAAACAGAAAATAAAAAAAGGTAAACATGCTGAGGAAATAGATGTTTTGGTGGAAGAAGGAAGCACTGTAATAGAATTTGTACATTCGGATTTAGAACGCGATAATATAAAAGTAACTAATCCTCTGTATGAGCATATATTTGAAGAGGCTTATAGAGAGTCAGCAAACTCTAACTTCGAGCCTGCAAAGTATTTTATGTCACATTCAGACAGTAATATTAGTAAGTTGGCTATAGAAATGTTGAGCGACCGCTATCAATTGAGCAAGATTCATGCAAAATCTCTCGGAGAGGATCTGGAGGGAAATAAATCAAGATTATTGGAAGAGAATTTATTAGAGGTGCTTGTTCCACGTGTTACTACAGAATTGAAGAACGCCTATATCATGCAACAAATTGCGTTGTTAATGAAGAAAGCAAAAGAGGCTGAAAAGAACAATGATTTTGAAACGACACTTAAATTATTAGAAGAAAAAAAGAAGCTTGAAGAGATAAAAAAAATCTTAGCAAAAATACTTGGAGAACAGGTAATAATAAAGTATTAGAGACTTGAAATTTACAACTTGATATAAATAATTACTTTTATGTATTATGTAGAGACCAAAGATGTGGTGAAACAGTTTTCCCAACATCTTGCACTAAATAAAGTTAGTATTAAAGTGCCTCAAGGTGCTGTTTTTGGTCTTTTAGGCCCAAACGGTGCTGGAAAAACAACACTTATACGCATAATTACTCGCATTACTGCACCCGATAGTGGCGAAGTGCTTTTAAACGGAAGCCCGTTAGAAAGAAAGGATATCTACAAAATTGGTTACCTGCCAGAAGAACGGGGTCTCTATAAGAAAATGAAGGTGGGTGAACAAGCAATGTACCTTGCACGACTAAAAGGTATGTCGCGCGACCATGCTCATCAGGAGATAACTAAATGGTTCAAGAAATTTGATATAATGGGCTGGTACAATCGTAAGGTAGAAGAACTATCTAAAGGGATGCAGCAAAAAGTGCAATTTATTTCTACCATTATCCACAATCCAGATCTGCTCATCTTTGACGAACCGTTTAGTGGGTTTGACCCTGTTAATGCTGAGCTGATTAAGCAAGAGATGCTAAAACTAAAAGCAGAAGGCAAAACCATCATTCTTTCCACACACAACATGGAATCGGTAGAAGCTTTGTGCGATGAAATCGCATTAATCAACAAATCGGAAGTGGTATTACAAGGAAGTGTTTATCAACTTAGAAATGAACACAAAAAAGATATTTATAAATTCCGTTTGCTGACAGATTCTTTCAATAATGAATCTCTAAACTTACAGGTACTTTCAAACGAACACTATAATGAGTTCATTGATGTGCGTGTCAGAAAACCCGAAGAGATGGAGCACTCACAATTGATTAAACTTATGCTGGATAAATATAAAATTACCGCATTTGAGGAAGAACTCCCTACCATGAATGAAGTATTTATTGAAACCGTTACCAAGTAATACAACTATCTTAACTATGGACGCATTAAAAATCATTATAGCACGCGAATATATCTCACGTGTAACCAAAAAATCTTTCATTCTTCTAACTATATTCATGCCGTTCCTTTTCACGGCTTTGGTGTTTGTTCCATACTGGTTGTCAACAATACAAGATTCGGGGCAACGAAAAATTGTAGTTGTTGACGAGTCAGGTTTGTACGCATCAGAATTTAAAAGCTCTGAAAGCTACAAATTTGAGATTATAGGTGATGGAAAAGTTGGAGATCAACAATCTCGATTGGGGAAAGATGTCTATGCAATTTTGCAAATAACTGAAGACTTGAGTGAAAATCCTAAAGCAGTTTCTTTCTTATCAGAAAAGCAAGCTCCTATCGATCTACTCTCTTCAATTGAGAGAACTCTTTCTGAGAAAGTTTCTGAGCAAAAGCTGGAAGCTTTGTCTCACTCAGACAATGTTGATAGTAAAACAATCACACAAGTAAAACAAATAATTGAGTCAGGTAGCGAAATTACTCTTTCAACGATGAAATGGGGCCAAGATGGCAGTATATCTGAAACTTCTACAGTAGTTGCCTCAGTTGTAGGAGGTGCATTTACAATTCTCATCTACATGTTTATTATGATATACGGAAGCATGGTAATGCAGGCTGTTATGGAGGAGAAACGCAGCCGGATTGTAGAGGTTATGATCTCGTCAGTTAAACCCGTTTATTTGTTGATTGGCAAAATAGTAGGAATTGGCTTAGTGGGAATAACTCAGTTACTTTTTTGGGGAATCATGATAGGCATATTGTTTGCCGGAGCATCCGCTTTTTTAATCAACCCTGAGCAAGCATCAGAGATGGCTACTGCAAGTGGTAGCGTAGCTACTCAAGGATTTGATATAGAAGGAGCTTTAGCTTCTATCATGACAGTCAATTGGTTTGAAATCATTTTCTTTTTTCTTATCTATTTCATTGGAGGGTTTGTGATGTTTGCATCCATCTTTGCAACCATTGGTTCAGCAGTAGACAACGAAGAAGACACACAACAATTTATGACTCCTATTACAATCTTGATGTTGTTTGCTTTCTATGCAGGATTCTATAGCATCAACAATCCCGATGGACCGTTGGCTTTTTGGTGTTCTCTCATCCCTATCACTTCGCCCATTGTTATGATGGTACGTCTCCCTTTTGGAGTTCCTCTTTGGGAAAAACTCTTATCAGTTGTTCTGCTATATGGTTCGTTTATCCTAACTTCGATAATGGCCGCCAAGATATACAGAGTGGGCATTTTGATGTATGGTAAGAAGCCTTCTCTTAAAGAAATGATTAAGTGGATGAAGTATAAGTGATCTTTTTAATATTTTATTTTTTGAAATAATCATTTGCGAAATTGATAAACTGTTGCCAATCATAAGGTGTCATATTGTGCTTTCCTTCCCTATTATGAAATCCCATATGAGGTCTAATGACTTGTTCGTTAATTTTTGGCATTTCTATCGGCAAGTTTGTTTCAATTCCATACAAGTTGAATACGGGTTGAGACTCCTTTAGTGCTAAATACTGACCTTTAGGATCTGCCCATAAGTCATCGGCAGCACTTGCAACATAGACAGCTCGCGGAGCAATAAGAGCTAAAAGCATATGTTGATCAACGGGAAGCTTATCTTCATTATTAGCATATTGCTGATAATTCGCACTAAACCAATATGGAAAGTTTTTAGTTATTCGTTCAACAGTTTCTCCAAAATCTCTTCTTGATAATGCAGCTCCTGAATTGCCAGATTCATTCGAAATTGTAATAGCCACTCGTTCATCTTGAGCACCAAACCATAGCGATGACTTTCCTCCACGTGAATGTCCTACTGAAATGATTTTTGTTGCATCAACTAACTTGTCTTTTTCAAAATAATCGATAACGCGACTTGCTCCCCATCCCCAAGCTCCTAAACCCCTCATGCCATTACTCATCTTAATTTGATCTGGATAAAGGACCTCTAAGACTCCTTCTTTAAACTTCTCATTGTCATCAGGTGAAACGTCAATTACATCAAAGCCTGAAATACCAAATCCTGCATCAATTACCTCTTCTGCAGGCCAAAATCCATCTTTATTTTGACGAGATACATCCATAGTTTGTACACCTCGGTGATTAATAACTAAAAACATTGGGGCGGGTACTTTCACCTTGTTTGGAGTGAACATAATTAAATTAATAGTAATAGATCTGTTGCCTCTCGAAACAGTAATAGCAACTTCTTTTAATGTTGCTTTACCGTTCATTGCACTTTCATCCTTATTCACAACTTTGAAATCAATGTTATCAAAATCTTTAGGAACTTTACCATATACGTTATTCTCGAATAACTTTACAATCTCTGGACGACGTATTTTCTCCCATTCAGATTTGGTTTTTACATCTTTGCCATCTTCACGCACCAATAGTTCAGGAAGTTTGTACTCACCCACTTTTGATTCATCATAATTTTGAGAAAAAGAATTTAATGTAGTCACAATAAGTATGAAGATAATAATAGCATTTTTTGATTTCATATTTTTGATTTTGATAAATTTGTTAGAATTTTAAACTTAACCAATTTAATAATTTCTCTTGCATTTCTAAAGAAAAACGATTAATATCATATGGAATATATAACTCTATGTTTGCTGTAGCATCATACAACTTATAGACTTCTTGTGACTGCTTTACACTATTCTTAATGTCTTCTATATGGGCATCTTTATCTAACTCTGGTGCAATAACTAATATTGATCGAGGAGCAATTGAAGCTAAAACTTCATCGAAGTCATAAGGAATACGTGACTCGTTACCAACAAAGAACCCCAATCGAGGCATGAGTCCATGAAGTTCTGACAAAGCCATTATTCCCTCTGTACCCCTATCCAATGTGTTTGTACGCATTGGTGTAAATCCAGCAACGGAGACAACACCTGCAATTCGTTCATCTGTTGTACTTGCATACAATCCTACCGTTGCACCCAAAGAATATCCCACAACTATAATTTTTTCATTATCTATAAAGTCCAAATTAGTCAAAGCATCAACAGCTCCTTTAACATCAGTTACCATTTTTCCCATTTTAGACCAATGAGGATAACGATCGTAAAAGCGCGTACCCTCCTCGACACGATTACCAAAACCAATCATATCATAAGTGAAAACTGCATATCCCTTTTCCACAATAGACTGAATAAGTTTTTCTACACCATGATAAGAATTAAAACCTTTAGAATAGTCGTATTCATGTAAGTATATAACAACAGGCAAATTTTTGTTCTTTATTTCACCCTTATTATCTAAAGGATAATATAAATAACCAAATAACTGATCACCAAATCCACTATACGGAGTTACATTCATTCTTCCCATTTTGGATGTAGCTTCAGGTCGTTTCAAATAGGTTCCAAAACTATCTTCACCTCTACCAGAATTACTCAAACTCTTAGGTCCTATATTAGTTACCCCCGCTGGTTTATCTCCAAGTGCCCACTTAATGGATTTTAAAACTTCAACTTTTTTATTCTCCCATTCGGTTAAGGACTCTGCATTCATTAAAGTTTCTAACTTAGGAAAATTCATCAGATCAATACTCTCTCCACTTTTATCTCTCCAGTCATCAAAAGAATAGTTGTAGAATAGTCTGTTCTCTGGCTTGTATTGACTCCTATCAAACACATAATCGAAGAAATCAATATAATCTTCCATGTCTTTTGCAGAGATACCGTGTAATCCATTTCGAGACTTTATAGCTATTTTATTCTCTTCTCCTAAAAACTTATACACCTTTTTAGTTGCTTTATATGCTTGTTCTATTCCCCATGGATTACTTGCACCCTCTGACAATGCAGTGCTGAGCATCAGCCCACGAGGAGCAATTAATGCCATCAGTGAATTCTGATCAATTGGAAGTTTATGTTCTCTCCCAATAAAAAATCGCAAGCGTGGATGCAACCATGCTGGTTGAGCAGATGAAAGCAATGCTATATCTTCAACATCATAATTCTGTGAACAAAACCGCCAAGGCACCTCTGCTCCTGTACCGCCACTACTTGGTATGCAAGCGGTAATACGTTCGTCAAATGCTGCAGCCATCAAAGAGAGCTTACCGTTTCGTGAGTGACCGGTTATACCAATTTTTTCTTTATCAACTTTTGACAGAGTATAAAGATAATCAACAGCTCGTGAAGCACCATACGCTCTACGCATCAATCGGGTAAAGTCATATTCATGAGCCCATATTTCCGAATATTTCTCAGTATCATCCTTTACATCTGCTCCTGCATATACGCAACTTATGTATCCACGTCTCACTGCCACTTGAGCCCACTCTCTATGATTCCATTGAGTCAGAAAAACAGGAAAAGGACCTTCACCAGGAGGTATCATCAACTCCATGGTTAACTTAGCTTCGTGATTAGGACCGAAAGAAAGATCAATCATTTGAAGACTCACTTCACCATCCATAGTGTTGCTAACTATTTTTGAAGTTAGGTTGTCTGGAGCTGGAGGAATTGTACCCGTAATATATTTCATAAGTTGTTGCTTCATCCACTCCCTTTTCTCATTCCATTGAGCTTGCGTTACTACAGGAATGTTTTTATTTCCTTCATCAATTATCAGTGGGTTTGGCAGGAATGGTATTGAAGGCATTTGATCAAAGTTGGGAGGTAATTCTCCAGTTCGTTTCAACCAATCCACAAAAGTTTTATCAAGAAAAGAGACTCTTCCATTCGTAGTTCTTTCGGCAGGAAGAATCTTTAAAATAAGTTCCAAATCAGCTTCACGTTGTTTCATATCATTTTTCAACTGACTAAATGAAGGTAAAGCTAAACATGAAAAAATCAAGAAAGTTTTCAAAATGTTTAATTGATGCTTCATAGTTTATGTTTAAATTACGATAGAGATTATGTGCTTTAAAGTATTGTGCAGAGTTTAATTTTAAACTCTGCACATCCTATCAATATTACTGATCGGAATCTTTGGGAATTGTTTCTAATGGGGCGACATTTAAATTAGCTCCATCATATCCCACATTCTGATTTATCCTTCCTAAGGTGTTTGCAGTAATAACACTTTGAGGAATGGGCCACAACATATGTTCTGGGTGTAAAGTTGCTTCAACACCCCAAAAGAAATACTTTGGAATGTGATAATGATCATTCACACGCAAAACACGATCATGGAACCAATTCTTTTTAGAAATATTAGCTAAGTTATAGCCTTCCTTGTTCTCTTTTGCAAGCTGCAAAGATACCCTCGCCATTTCACAATGTCTCATTTCTTCTGCAAAAAGTTCACGTGCACGTTCTTCAAATATGTAATCAATCGTTACATCCGATGCGGTAATAAGTGGTGCTTTTGCTCGATTGCGCACCTTGTTTATATCAGCAGCTGCCAATGCGAGTTGATCTTTGAAGTAATATGCCTCGGCTCTAAGTAGATAAGTTTCCGCAAGTCTGAAAATATACATATCTCCCTGTCCTCCTCTGGGCTGATGGTGGTTAGGAGTGGGTATATAAACCTTATTTTGAGGCCATGAATACCAAGTATCTATAGTATCATCTAAACTTTTGTAAAAATCTTTATTAAGAGGTTCTCCATAATTAGGAGATTTTGGATCCCATGTAATAATTTCTGCGATTGAATCACCCATCTCAATCCAGTTACAATCAGCTCTTCGCAGATCTGGTGTTGTTTTCCATGTATAATTATTGTCTTCCCAAATTTTGTATTGCCAATATCTATTTGGACGAACATCTCCGTTTCCTATACCTAAAGTATCACCACCAGTAAATGACCAGTTGCTCGCTCTATTTCCTTTAGAGTCTAATACCTTCCAGTAGGATGGACCAAAGTTACGCATTAAGCTTGCGCCAATACTATTCCACCAAGTTTCAGGTGGAGCGTCAGCTCTGTCGATTGTTGTATAAATAGTTTCTGTATTAGCAGGATCATTTTTATTATCAATACGATGTAAATCCCACATAACATTGTGTTCAATATATCCTTTATTTCCATGATAAGTCTCTTCTGTAGAGCTTCCAAACCGATCTGTCATTAAAGCATATGGACCATCAATTACCTCAGTAGCTGCTGCAATTGCTTTGTCAAACTTACAGTTCGACAAATAAATTTTTGTCAGTAAATGATTTGCAGCACCTTTAGTAATATCACCTAATTTAGGAGGTTTTACAGGAAGATTCCCCAAGGCAAACTCCACATCTTCTTGAATTTTATCTAAGATAGCCCATCTACTTGTTGAAAAGTAATCAAGTTTCGGTCCTGTTAACTCTTTTCCTTCCCATGGAACATCACCATAGGTGTTGACAAGCCTTAAATACCAATACGATCTGAACCAAAGAGCCTCAGACAAAACTCTGTTTTTTAAATTTTGATCTGACCACTCAATATCATCAATTCTTGAAATTATTGTGTTTGCATTTTTGATATAAGAGTATGCATTGATGAAGAAATTTAAAATGGGCAGTTGATAACTTGTACTTGGCGTAACTTTTGTAAAATCAGCTTGTCGTAAAGCGACTGCTAAATCTGAGTAATCTGTTTCAGCTATTAAAGGAGAATACTCTTGACCGTTTTCTGAACTCATTTCCTTTCTGCATCTTACTAATGCTGCTTCAAAACCCGCTGCATCTACAAACACATTTTCTGGTGTGTAAAATGACAATGGATCAGGATCTAACCAATCTTCTTGACATGATGCGAAGAAAATCATTATTAAAATAAGAACAAGTATATTATATTTTTTCATTTTATGAGTATCTTAAGATGTTATTTATAATGATAAATTAAATCCAAGAGTAAAAGTTCTTGGCATAGGACTCATGCCTGACTCAGGGTCCCATCCTGGCCAATCAGTAAATGTAGCTAAGTTTCTTGCGGAGATATAAACTTGAAGATTGTTGAGTTTTATCTTCTCTACTATCTCACGAGGAAAACTATATGTCAATGACACATCCTGTATTCTAACGAATGATCGCGGTTTGTATATTGTAAGACCACCACCGTAGCTTCCTGTATAAGGATTAAGTCGTGCATATTCATTGTTTGGCTTTTCTGCTGTCCAATAAGGAACTGGACCATTATTTCTATTCCATCTATCATTTGATTCGTGTCCTGAATTAAGCGCTACATTGTAAGATCCAATATGACCGAGATCACTCCTCATAAATATAGAAGCAGTAAAGTGTTTAAAGAAATTGAAATCATTTCTAAATCCGATGCGATATCTTGGTTGAGTGTGTCCAATAAATTGCTTGTCAACTAAGTCAACATAACGCCCGTCGTCATTTACGTCAACAGCTTTAAAATCTCCAGGCTCCATATTGTACTTAGCAGCTTCTTCTTTCTCATCCAATTGCCAAATCCCGATAACATCATAGTCCCATACCACATCGACTGCTTGACCAGGAAACCAGCCGTTTGAAAAATCTGGCACATCTCCTGTCCTTTCCTCATTCAATAGAGTGTATGTACTATAATCTCCAAAAAGCTCTATGATTTTATTTCTATTAAACGCAAATGTAAGGGTCGAACCCCACTGGAAATTTTGATTGATTATATTTTTTGTGTTAAAAGTAAATTCCATTCCTCTGTTCTGTAATTCTCCAAGATTCGATGTAATATTACTAAATCCAGTAATTCTTGGTAGCAATCTATTCATTAATAAATCAGTAGTATTCATGTGATAAAAATCAGCACTTAAATCAATCCTGTTATCTAATAAAGCTATCTCCACACCAAAATTTAATGCAGCTGTTTTCTCCCATTTAAGTAATCTATTAGATAAAGCCGAATTATAAATACCAATTCGTGTATTAGTTCCATCGAACCACGGACTTGCACCTGTTCTTGCAAGTGCCGAATAAATACCAATGTCTCTGTTACCATTCACTCCCCACGAAGCCCTGAATTTTAATCTATCTATATATTTGATATTAAAGAACTCCTCTTCAGAAGTTATCCATCCAAGTGCAAAAGAGGGGAAAGTGGCCCGTGGATTTTCCAACCCGAAAGCTGAGAAACCATCTCTTCTTACTGAAGATGTTAAAAGATATTTTCCCATTAGAGTGTAATTTAAACGTGCCATAAGAGCATCTCCTGTACTCCTTGTATCATTTACTGAAATTTCGGGAGAATCTCCAAAATGCAACCCGTGATATATAAGTTCTTGGTTTGGGCTAAAGTTCTTGTTTGTCATGTAAGAAGACCAACCGCTGTTCTCTTCAATGTTTGCAAGTAAGGTTACATCGAAAGTATGTACATCAACAGTTTTATTCCAAGTAATTAAATTATCTATCATCCAATTCATTGCTGATGATTCACTTCTTTTTCCTGAAGGCACCTCATTTGGCAATCCTGCCAACTCTTCATTTATAGTTGTGTATTCGTATCTTTTAGTGGAACTGTAACGTGGTTGAAAAGAAAATTTATATTTTATTCCCAAAGGGAATGCAACTTCGGCATAAAGATTAGTAAACAAATTGTTAGTTTTGTTCAATAACGAATTTCTGTGATAATCTAATAAAGGAGTGTCAGTATGTCCATGAGGATATCTTACAAGTTTTCCTTCATCATCATAAAGTTCACCAAAAGGACTGATTGGATAAAAACTAAGACTTGCTGGCACAGAAGATTCATCTCTATCAGAGAATTGTGCATTAACTCCCGCGTTTAACCAATCTGTTATTATAAAGTCCACGTTTATGCGTGACCGCACACTTGAATACTTATCACCAACCCTTATTCCTTCATTATCATTATAACCAATTGACCAATAATATTTAACATTATCAGTTCCACCAGATATACTAACGTCATACTCTTGTCTTAGTCCAGTTCTGAATACATTATCATACATATCCATCGTTTTGCCAGCTAAATAGTTTTTCTGCTCGGTTGGAAAAAGTCGCAGTCGCGCCATCCATTCATTTGTGTTGTCGTCTAATGGAGCTCCGGAACTTAAAGCTCTCCATTGACTAATTGAGACGTTTGAGGGAAGTTTATCTGGATGAGTGTAAAAATTATAGTCTATTTTCGGAAACATTTGTCTGAAATAATCTTGTCTGAATTGGATATATTCCTCAGGTCCTAAACCTCGTCTTTCATTATAACTTTCTGTAAGTCCTACTTTTGTGGAAAAGTTGATTGTAGGCTTTCCTATTCTTCCTTTTGTTGTTGTAATTATAATTACACCCGAAGCAGCTTTTGCTCCAAATACTGCAGCCGAACTTGCATCCTTAAGAATATCTACTGACTCTATGTCATAAGGGTTGATATCCCTTAGAGTACCGCTATATATTACTCCATCTAACACAATCAATGGACTTGTACTTGCAGTTAAAGATGTTGGGCCCCTTATTTCCATTGAGGCACCGCCTTGAGCAGATGTTGCTTGATTGGCATTGAACCCTGCAACAGTACCTGCTAACATGTCTGTAACTTGTGTCATAGATTGTGTTTTATACTTATCAGCATCAACTCTTTGCACCGATCCTGTTAGGTCACTTTTTCTCATTGTTCCATAACCTATTGCTATAAACTCATCTAAACCTATGCTCTCTTCTTCGAGAGTCACATTCACAATGGTTCTGTTTCCAATATTAACTTCTTCTGTTTTCATTCCAACAAAAGAAAATACCAACACAGCATCTCCCTGAGCTTTTAGCGAGTAGTTTCCATCTGCATCACTTACAGTTCCTGTGGATGTTCCTTTTATAACAATTGTTACTCCTGGAAGTGGGCTGTTATACGCATCAATTATTTTACCACTAACTGCTACCTGTTGCTGTGCGTTGAGTGATAAAAAAGCAAACAAGGACAAACTTACGAAAAACAATCTTTGAAGTATTTTCCGTATTACGAATTTTTCTTTTCGTTTTCTTTTCATTTTAGGCATATTTAATTAGTGAATAAGATATGATATAGTAAAATCGTTATTTCTCTTGTAGATATTTTTTCATGTTTTATTTTAGATGTAAATTCATAGTGGAAATCAAAGATTAGATATTAAAACTACTATTTACTCTTAATTAACGCAAAGGCTATTTCAAATAACGTAAATAGATAAATACTTAGACTATTTATTGTTTTTCATTAGAAATGCTTGAAAAAACTGAACGATTACCCTGTTAGATTTTTCATTTGGAGAATGCTCCACTCTATTTGTCATTGCAACTCTATCCTCGTAACCCAGCAGCTTGTTCACAGCAATTGAATGATTTAATGGTATCCATCTTTCAACTTGATCTGAAGAACCTCCTGAAACTAAAAAAGGTCTTGGCGCCATAAGTGAGTGAAGTTCATGCAGATCCAGACCTTTTTGTTTTAATGTAGAGTAAAGTCCTTTTGATTGTTCTCCATTTCTACTCCAGCTGCCTTTCCAAGGTGGGGGATAATAGCCCAAGTACCATGGCTCCCAATAGTTAACAGACGAGCCTTTGGTTTCATCAAACACAATACCAGGATCAGACCAAACAGCACAAGCAAATTTTTCAAATAAACATGATGCAAACATAGCCCATTTACCTCCATAAGAATGTCCAGCAACTCCAATTTTAGAAGTGTCAACATTATCAATCTTCGCTAAAACTTCCCATGCATTTGCTGCAGCATACCCCAATATTGATAAAGGTTGTACAATAGCGTTTTCAATAGATGGGTAATATAAAGAATAGGTTTTGTTTTTAGTTGTTTTAGTTGTACCCAATGATAAAGTAACAAACCCTTCCTTAGCAAGCTGGTAAGCAAAATCTCTGTTTTCTTTATTATTTAGACCTACCGCAGTTTCTGGCTCATAATATAAAGTTATTACAGCAGGTTTTTTTCCTTTCTTGTTTGGTATCAGCAGATAACCCTCGGTTTGTTCATTTGGTATCCAAAAGAATCTTATTTTGTGTTGTATAAAATTTTCACGCTGAATGGTGTCAATAATTTCCATCTGCTGATTTGTTATAATAGGTGGCCATTCGCCCATTAACTCCATCCACTTTTTCTTTATTTCAATTCTTCTTTTCTCCCAATCAGTTTTAATTCTTACAGTGTCACCATTTTCGAATAATAATGGTGAGCGATATTCACCATATTTGTTTTTCAATTCTTCAGGAGGTACGAAGTATTGAGATATTTGTTTCCATGTTTTATTATTATTGTTATTCTTATATGGAACTTTAGTGTTAGTCCATTTACAATTAATCTGGAAAATAAATAGAGTAATTATTGATACAGAATAGGTAAACAACCTAAAAGAATTCATATTTTATTTTATTTAATAGAATGATTTTTTTCGATATACCGACTAAATATGTTTCAGTAAAATATATGTCTCTTAAATTGATTTATTTTAAAGTTGAAGATTTAAAAAGAATCGTGCTTTTTCCACTCTTTTTTATACATCTTATTAAATATAAACGATGCTTTTAATTGTTTATTCTCCATCAAAATCATCAGTCCTAAATGGTACAGCAGGCAATTCCCGTGTATTGTAGAGATTACCCACTTGGAAGTTCTTAAAGCAATAGCGTACTGATGATGGATTAGCTATGTTTTCATTGGACACAATAACTGTCCTATTCGAATAATCAATAATAGCATTTGCTGGATGAAACACTTCATCAGTTCCTGCTATTTCAAAACCTTCTAAACCATCAGTTCCAGCAAAACCATTGTCAGCATTATTGAAAGACAAAATGACTTTCCCATCTTTCACTTCCATCGACTTATACTCAGGTCCACGAGCCATAATGCTCTTGTAACCATAAGTGTCATTCAAAGCCATATAGCCAAGTCTTTTGCCAATATCTGTTTTGTTTCTCGGGTGTATATTCGTTATTTCATACCCTTCAACCAAATCATTGGTCGAAATCATCCCACTGTGTGGAATTAACGCTTGCGCTTTGTATTGTGCTTCTCTCAAATATTGTGCTTGTCTATCTCCATAATTGAAAGGAGCTATTTCTACATAATAAAAAGGTAAATCATTTGAACCCCAATCAGCTCTCCATAACTCTACCATTTTGGCAAACCGCTGTGCATACACTTCGTGTTTACCAACATTCGATTCGCCTTGATACCATATAAAACCTTTTATGGTGTAATTAATTAATGGGTGTATCATTCCATTGTACATTACCATGGGTCTGGAGGATGAGCTCATAGCATTAACTACCTCTTCATCAAGGTTAACGTCTGGGTAGGTTTCCAAAATCTCTCGATTCAACCAACCCTCTACACGAGTGCCTCCCCAACTTGAAACAATAATCCCAATAGGAACATTCAGTGAATTAGTAAGTGTTTGTGCAAAATGATAAGCAGTAGCACTAAAGTCAGCTGCATTCTTAGGATTTGACTCTTTCCATTTGCCTTCAACTGTATCTTTGGCTGTCATTGATGCAACCTTGGGTATAGTAACAAACCTAATACCCTTATTCTTTGCAGAATTTGCAATAGTTTCATTTGCCCCCATAATGGGATTGTTATAAAATCCCTTTAATGGCATCTCCATATTGCTTTGTCCTGAAGCAAGCCACACTTCTCCAATCAATACATTGCTTAAAACAATTTCTTCGCCATCAGAAATGGAAATAGAATATGGCGTGTAACTTGCTTCGGGAGTAGTTATTGAAGTTATCCATTTCCCATCTTCTCCTACAGTTGTTTTTGAGATGGCTGAAGACCAAGATGGTTTTACCTCAATAGTTTTTCCTGCAGTGGCTTTTCCCCAAATGTTTACATTTGTTCTTTGTTGCAACACCATATTGTCACTCATTATTTCAGGCATTATTGGCTTAGCAAATCCTGTAGTTAGAAACGAAAAATAGATAAGAATGAATAAAACACTTTGTTTCATACGAAAATCATTTATA
>DEZB01000029.1:14058-36848 GCA_002364735.1 Bacteroidales bacterium UBA3143 | reverse complement strand
TAATGACATTGGGCGCAGGTCTTTAACCTGTGCCTTCTACGATAAAAAAACATTACCATACATTCACAAAAAATATTTCTTAAATTTGTAAGCAACCAAATATTAAAAATCAACAAGCAATCAATTAATGTTACGAGATGAAGTAAAAAAATACCTTGATTATGAATTACAATATGGCTCCAAAAAAGAGCTCTATCACTACAATTGCGCCCAAGCCATATTAAATGGGGCTAACGATTATTACTTCCTCAATTTAGATAAAAAAGCTTTAAAGCTAATAACTCCTTTTGGAGGAGGTATGTACACTGGAAACACTTGCGGTATGCTAACAGGTGGAATAGCTGCTATTGGCGTTTTATTTACAGACGATATGCCCACCAATCACGTCCAATTGAAAGAGATAATTCATTTGTGGATAGAGCAATTCACAAATGAATTTAAAAACATAAATTGCAGCTTTATTAAAGACAATAGACCAATCGAAGATGAAGGATGTAGTAATTTAATTCTAAAAGCTGCTGATATATTAGAAGAGATAATTGGAAAATATGTTTAAACCTTGATGCTTTTCATTCGGTAGAGCAGTTATCAAGAACAGTACTTTTTTTATAAGCAATCTCTACAAATATAGTTACCCTCAAAAAATATTTTATACAGCGGTAGATTAAACGAACAAGGGTTGAAAATTTAATTCACGTTAGTGAAAATGTTTTGAAGTAATAAAATCTGCTTTTTAGCCCAAAAATTAGCATAATTATACCAAGAAGTAAGAAGTTGAAGTATAGACTGAACAAAACATTTTCATTATATAAAGTTTTCACCTCGGTAAAGGAGATTTAATCGTATAAATGACCAAATAAAGATGGCAACAAAATGAGAATATATATTTTGAAAGTATTTCACTGTTGTGTTTACAATTTTGATCTGTTTTATACATTTTCACGGCGATGTAAATCTTACAAAACTCCTGTTTTACAATAACTCAATTTTTTTGTACAAAAACATCGATGGATTCCTTTCTGCTACGTAATATGCTTTTCATTAAAGTCCAAGACGAGTGCATCGATTGTACATTTGCACAATTAATTGAATATTATGTTCCACATTCTCAATTTTCAACTTCAAGTGAAAAACCCCTGCTTTGCACACATTTTTTTTTAGCTTTGTGCAGTAATTAGAATAAGTAGCCTATATGAAATGGTAAATGATTGGGCGGAATTATAAAACGTAGAAAAAAAATTAGTAGAAGGATGAAAAGAATCACCATTTTGCTTAGTTGCTTAATTTTATATACCGTTGGGCATGCTCAACAAGAAAAGAAGTCGAATACGCTGGATCAGCTTGAACAGCAAGCGAAAGCACAAGACGGAGTAATCAAAGTGTTGCAAAAACTAAAAGTGACAGGATATATTCAACCCCAATTTCAGTATGGTCAAAGAGATGCCTCACTTAAGGTAGGCGGTGCAAATGAGAATAACGCAAATTCGTTCAATCGCATAGGAATCCGTAGTGGTCGCATCAAGTTTAGCTACGAAGATGGCATTGGATCGGTCGTATTTCTACCAGATATTACCGATGAAGGGGTTAACCTAAAAGATGCTTACCTTAATGTGAAAGACCCATGGTTCGGCACAATTGCACTGCGGGCGGGGGTTTTTGATCGTCCTTTTGGCAACGAAATTAGTTATTCGTCTTCTGTGCGCGAATCTCCCGAACGTTCTATCATATTTCAAACATTTTTTCCTGAAGAGAGTGATGTGGGCGCAATGCTTACCTTGCAACCTGCAAAAACATCTCCTTGGCATTTTCTGAAATTGGAGGCTGGTTTTTTTGCTGGAAACGGAATTAAACAAGAGACGGATAACAGAAAAGATTTTATAGGTCACCTGTTTGCAGAAAAAAAGATAGGTGCTAAGATTGATGTTGGTTTTGGCGTGTCATATTACAACGGGGGCGTTTATCAAGGAACTCAAAATATATACACCATGCAAGGAAAAGCATTTGTGTTGAATAGCGATGCGTCCAACATAGGCAAATTTGCCAAAAGAGAGTACTTTGGAATAGATGGTCAGTTTAACACAGCAAGCCCTCTGGGAAAGATAAAGCTAAGGGGTGAATACCTGTGGGGAACGCAGCCGGGCAGTAAGGTAGGTAGTAAAAGCCCTAACTCATCCTCATTGCCAAACATAGATACGTATATCCGTAATTTAAGTGGAGGGTATGTCATATTTGTTCAAGATGCAGGCACTACTCCCTTTTCAGCAGTTCTAAAATATGACTGGTATAACCCAAACACCAAAGTTGCTGCCAATGAAATAGGCCAAAATGGAACAGACATAGGAGATGTAACTTATAAAACTCTTGGAATGGGACTATTGTGGAGAGTCACCAACAGTGTTCGACTACAGGCTTATTACGAATTTGTAAATAATGAAAAATCGGAAAACCTTGACACATACAACGAAAACTTGAAAGATGATATATTTACGCTAAGATTACAATATAAGTTCTAAAACGCATCTCCAGAGACAATTTTAGAAATCTATTTGTTTAATCAACTCATTTTCGTTATCTTTATTGCTATGTTTAATGATAATATTAAAATACAATCAATTATGAAATTTAAAACTCTTAATTTTATTACACCACTTATGGTGAGTTTCTTAATGGTTTCGTGTGTTCAAACCGATAGCAAGAAACCAGCTATAGCCAACGAACCCAATGTTTCCGAAACAAACAAGGGAGCTTTAGAATATCGTGACTTTGGTGATGACCCATTTGTTTTCAATATTGAAGACTACACAAAAGGAAATGACACGTATCGCACTGCTTTATGGACAGGGGAATTTATGCAACTGACTGTTATGAGCATTTTGCCAGGCGAGGATATTGGGCTGGAAGTGCATATGGATCATGACCAGTTTATACGAGTGGAAGAAGGCACAGGCATTGTTATGATGGGTGACGCTGAAGAAGACTTGTCGTATCAGAAAAAAGTGGAGGATGATTTTGCAATTATGATACCCGCAGGGAAATGGCATAATGTGGTAAATGATTCGGACAAGCCATTGAAATTATATTCTATTTATGCTCCTATAGAACATAATCGCGGAACGGTTCATAAAACGAGAGAAGAAGCTTTGGCAGACGAACACGATCATTAATTGATATTTCATTGATCAAGTTTCAATAATCATAGTTTAACCACAAAAATTAGCATCGTTACTTTAAGGTCTTTATCTATTTATCTTCATTTTGTTTGTTATATTTAACTAAAGTGAGCGGAAAACATGTTATATAACATGTTTAAATTATTATCTTTGCATGCTTTTTAAAATAGCACACATATTATTCAAATGATGAACAAAATGAAAAAATTATTTTTATTGGTAGCCATTGCTACAACTATCTCTTTCGCAGCTTGCAATAACGCAAAATCAACTGAGCCAACTGACAAAACAACTACTGAAGTAACAGATTTAACAATGGAGCAATCTGCTCTTGAAGTTGATACAACAATTGTTATGGAAGAAATGGCAGCAGACTCATTGGTGGAAGAAGTATTGAACTAAGCCAAGAATCAGAAAAACTTAAGAAAAAGTCGCACTAACCGTGCGACTTTTTTTGTATCTTACAATAAACAAATTAACTTTGTTACCATAAATCCACATCTCTAAATAATTTAAAATATGAAACAGCTAACATTTATTGCAACAATGCTCCTATTAATGGTGAGCATTGGCTGCACTAAACAAAAAAATTATATTGAGAAAGAGATTGTCTTCACTGACAAACTTTCTCCCGAGCAGAAACTAAAGCTGGCTTCATACCTTGTACCCACCAAACAACAATATGAATGGCAACAACTTGAACTAACTGCATTTATTCATTTTGGCATCAACACATTTACGGGCAGAGAATGGGGAGATGGCTCAGAAGATCCTAACCTATTCAACCCTATCGATTTTAATGCAGAGCAATGGGTGGTTGCTTTAAAAGATGGTGGATTCAAAATGATTATTTTAACTGCAAAGCACCATGATGGGTTTTGCTTGTGGCCAACAAAAACAACGGAACATTCTGTTGCTTCCTCTTCATGGAGAGATGGTGCGGGTGATGTAGTTAGAGAACTGAGGAACGCCTGTGAAAAGCATGACATGAAGTTTGGTGTGTATCTTTCTCCTTGGGATAGAAATGCGAAAAGTTATGG
Organism: Bacteroidales bacterium UBA3143; assembly: GCA_002364735.1. GTDB lineage: Bacteria > Bacteroidota > Bacteroidia > Bacteroidales > Dysgonomonadaceae > UBA2632. Next base: position 32,638 of record DEZB01000029.1, on the reverse strand, counting down.
CAACTCGCTCGAATACAATAAAATGTTTGTTCAACAACTCAATGAGCTCTTGAGCAACTACGGCGAAATACACGAAGTGTGGTTTGATGGTGCAAATGGTGAAGGACCAAATGGAAAGAAGCAAGAATATGATTGGAAGTCCTATTACCATGTAATTGATAGCTTACAACCATTTGCTGTGAAAGCAATAATGGGTGATGATGTTCGCTGGGTGGGCAATGAGCAAGGACTTGGTAGAGAAACAGAATGGAGCGTTACGCCATTAAGAGCAGCTATTCATGAAGATGCTGTAGAAGAAAATAAGAGATTAGAAATTTCTGCTACAGCAAAAGATTTGGGCAGCCGTAAACTAATAGAACAAGCAAACGCAATCTATTGGTATCCATCGGAAGTGGATGTTTCAATTCGTCCAGGTTGGTTTTATCACCCAGAACAAGACGCTCAAGTGAAAACGCTGGAAGAGTTAGTCAATATTTATTATCAATCAGTAGGGATGAATTCTGTACTGTTGTTAAACATACCCCCCGACACGCGTGGTTTGATTCACGAAACGGATGTGGCAAGATTAAAACAGTTTGGCGAATACATTGAGCGAACATTCAGTGACAACAAATTGGCTGATACACATTCTTATTGGAAAGCTGAAAATGGTGATTACAGAGAATACAAGGTAAAAGAAGGCGAGACCATAAACACAGTGTTAGTGCAGGAAGACATACAGAAAGGTCAACGTGTGGAAGTGTTTAAAGTGGAGGGGTTGATAAATGGCAGATGGACTAAACTGGCTGAAGGAACTACCGTTGGTTACAAAAGATTGCTTCGCTTTGATGATGTTTCCCCCGAAATGATTCGCATTACTATAACCGAAACCCGACATGGAGCTAATATTAAAGAAGTTGGAGCATACTATGCTGGTGATTACACTGAGAGTGCTACAGACGCAAACTTAAATCATATTGAAAATGAATGGGCAGAAGTTATTGAAACTTCACCTTTAACAGTCGACATTCAAGGTTCGGAATTAAAGATTGCAGGATTTACATATTTACCCATAGAGGATTCAGAGTCAGCTTACAAATTTAAATTCTATGTAAGCACCAATGGCAAGAATTGGCAAGAGGCTACAAAAGAGACTGAGTTTGGAAATATTAAAAACAATCCAAGTCCACGCACCATCTATTTTGATGAACCCGTGAACGCACGTTATTTCAAATTTGAAGTAACGGAAGGTACAGATGGTGGAAAACCTACTATCAATGCTAAACAAATTGGCATTCTTACACATTAAACAAAACAAATGAAACAGTATATATTACTCCTTTTTAGTTGCATCACATTTTTGGGTTACGGGCAAAAAATAGATGAAGTATTCAAAACAATGCCTGATGAGTTTTTGCCTGCATTTACCGAAGCTGACAAAACAATGCTATTGGTAGATTCTTCTCTATCTGTTATTCCATATGCATTAGGGGAGATTGAAAAATTGGCTTACAGTGAAACGTTTTTATCAATAAAAACCTCGGGGGTGGGCACTATGCAAATAAAGCTATTACCATTGGTGAACAACACGCAAATTGTAGCTATGATAAAAACTGTTTGCAGTAAGGTTTGCGATAGCAACATTCGTTTCTTTTCCAAAGAGTGGGAAGAGATTGACAAAAGTAGCATACTGCCACAAATCACACCGCTTACTTTCTTTGATTCATCAAAAGCAGACACACCCGAATTTAAATGGTCACTGTCGCACATAGACATGTTTCCTATTAGCTATCAATTTAAAAATGGAAGTAATAACTTAGCGGTTACTTTTGATTTTAAGAATTACTTATCAAAGCAAGATGTGCAAAAAGTAAGTCCATTCCTTCACAACGAAACAGTAGATTTAATGTGGAATAAGTCTACCTTTGTTCTCTAACACAAAAACAATGCACCCGTAGTTCAATGGATAGAATATCGGATTCCGGTTCCGACGATGCGAGTTCGATTCTCGCCGGGTGTACTAATAGTGCTTTATAAGTATATATAAGGATAATTTTCTATTATAATACCTACCAAAATTCCGCCGTTAAGTGCCTCTTCTTATTGAGTCACCCTTATTATGCAAAAGCATCTCGGCTAACAGGGTTTATTTCTTATTTGATCTATTGCTAATAAGCTAATAAGGTTTGTGGTGAGGGCTTTATGGCAGTGTTACTAAGTCCACCACGTTTTTCAAATGAACATCAAAAGGAATAACTTGGGAATGTATAAGATTGATGTATATGATATGATATTAAATCAATTTATATTGTAGTTTTAAAATGAAAATGCACAAAAGGTATTCAAGACCAACCTCTACGATTTAAAAATGTGTGTAGTTAGAAATATTAGTCTTACGCCACTTTCAGGGCTTAGGTTTGTTTTTATCATTTACGTAGGGCGAAGTGCCCTACGCTATGTTCTTTTGCTCTTTCAGAGCTAATGCGTTTAGAACAGAATCCTTCTCATTGGTATCATACATATTTGAGAAACTGTCATTAGGGCAACGCTCTATAAGATATCAGCACTGGGCAACGCCCAGTGAATGAACACATAACAAAATCAAAAGCTCTGAAAGAGCGTAAGATTCATTTTGTTAAATAGTAGGTTTAGGAATCTTACTTCCATTTGTTTTATCTTTATACCTATCTGCTCTTAATTAATCTACTGATTCTATTCCAATCTTTATGGCTAAGCTTCAATCCCCTTGTTGAACCTTAGTAACTGAGATTCGTCTCTACCATTTTAACCTTATTACCTTATTGTTTATGAAGCATCTTGATTTGACCAATATACAGGTCACTCCTAACGGAGTTAGAGATGCTGTGTTTGTATGTTTCTACAGACAGTGCTACTTCTACGTAGTGCTGGTTATCAGTAGTTTTAAAGATTTGCTCATTGTTATTAATTGCGTGTTTTGCATTACAAACGCTTCACCCTATGGAATAAACTCATAGATTTTAATGCTTTGCAATATTCCAAAGGGTAAACCATTTACCCTTGGTTACAAACGTAGGGAAAGTGGACCATAGGGTATGCCCTGTTTGTCTTGTATAAAACCAAAAAAAAGCAGTAAAATACATACATACTTTACTGCTTTTTCTTTTTCACTAATATATTTCCTACATTAACCCTTTCAACATTCCTTGATAATACATCGGTTTTAAACCATGCTTTTTCAAAATCCACCACATACTGCGCTCCATTGCTGGATCAAGGAAAGGTATTGTAGGTTTAACCTTTTTCGTATAACTATAAGGCTTAACTTTTTCTCCATAAACAAACTCAACCATCAAAACTTTCCCATACTCCGTAACAATGGGGCATGCTGAATAGCCGTTGTAAGACTTTTTAGGTTCTTTTCCTTCCATTAGCGATACAAGATTGGCAGCTGCCACAGGTGCTTGAATTCGAATGGCTGCTCCCGTTTTACTGGTAGGAAGTCCTGCCACATCACCAAAAGAAATTATGTTTGGATACCTGTTGTGAATCAGTGTAAATTCATTAGAGTCTACCCAACCGTCATGTCTAAGTGAACCTTCCGTTATAGTTAATGGGGAGTTTTTCACAAAATCGGGTGCACTCATTGGAGGCACAATATGAAGAAAATCAAATGGAACTTCTATTTTTTCATAATTGGCATCAGTTGGTGTAGCGGCTTGAGTTTCCTCGGGCAAAAGCTCGAAAACTGCTTTTTGTTGCGATGTGTCAACAGACACTAAACGGTGTTTGTAATGTATTTCAACATTGCGTTCATTATAGATTTCAACCAATCGATCACCATGAATCTTTGGTGTCTGCAACTTAGTGCCATTTGCATAATAACTGAAAGATTTATCTTCTCTTGCATCATGGTCACGCAAGTAGTTTTCGGCCATTAAGCAAATTTTCTTAGGTGCTCCACCACATTTAAGCTTGGTGTATGTGTCAGTGAAAACAAAGTTCCCATTCTTCAAATCTGGCATCTTTTTAAGTGCTTCGTAACACTTTTTAGATCCCTCGTGTGTATATATACTATGTACGTTTCCTTCACCCAACCTATTTGGGTCAATTCCTTCTATAAGATTGTAATTTAATTGACAACCAGGCACGAGTACTAAATAGTCATAATTGACTTTTCCTGAATTTTCTGTTTCAAGACTATTGTTATCAGGGTTTAGTTCCATTACTTTGTCTTTCAACCAAGTTACACCACGGGGAATTAAATCCTTATTAGGTTTAAGAATTTCATCGGGTTTAAAAACTCCGCCCGCAATCATGGTATAGCCAGGCTGGTAGTGGTGAATTTCATTGGGTTCGATAATGGTTATGTCAGGGTTTCTTAATTTATCCACAAGATAGGCTGCCATAGTAATCCCAGCAGCACCTCCTCCCACTATTACAATTTTTCCCTCAACTGTGCTTTCTTTAAAAAAATCATAGGTGCGTTCCGTTACAATAAGCCCACCCAAACCAAAAGCACTCATTTTTAGGAATTTTCTCCTTGAATATAACTTTTTCTCCATTATTATTAAATCTTCTATTGCTAATACTTATCTTACTGCTTCAACATTAAAAAACTGGCAAATATAACAATTATAAAATTACAACCCAGTTATACATACTTACAATTTGAAATTAACTGTTGACATAAGTGTTTTTAATTGCTTATATTTCTTACAAACAAAAATTATCAAGATTTGATATTATTTGAAAGAATAAAGCTATATTTGTCATTATAGAAGCTGGTTGGTTGTGTCTTCAACTATATTACTTGAGAAACAAAAATCAACCCCTCTATCTATTCAATCGTTTTGAACACTATTAATTTAAAACCTACAAAATAATATGAAACAACGCATTTCGCCTGATAGAATAAATGATTTGAACGAAAACGAAATATTTGTTTTCGGTAGTAACCTCGAAGGGAGCCATGGAGGCGGAGCTGCTGCAATAGCTGCAAAGAAGTTTGGTGCTGTTTGGGGACAAGGTGTCGGACTGCAAGGACAATCATATGCCATACCAACAATGCATGGAGGAATAGAGGAGATAAAACCTTACGTAGATGAATTTATTGAATTTGCAAAAAACAATCCTGAGTTAGAATTTCTTGTTACACGAATAGGATGCGGAATAGCTGGGTTTACTGAAGAGGAGATGGCACCGCTGTTTGCAGAAGCTGCGGATGTTGAAAATGTGTATTTGCCTGATACGTTTTGGGAGATAATTGAAGGGTGAACTTTAAGTGAATAGTGAATAGTAAACAGTAAACAGTAAAAAAGTTGGCTCATGTTGACGCTGGTGCAAGTCTCCAGACTTGTGCCACTAACTTTACATCCAAGGCACAGGTCAGAGACCTGCGCCAGCCAGTGAATTTTGAATATATGCAGATTATTATTAAGTGCCAAAACACCACAAGACAGAACTAATGTAATTAGGCTTCGGGAACCTTAGTAACATTGAGATAACCCCCGTCACAAACCTTATTAGCTTATTAACAACAAAACAAATAGCAAATGAGCACTATATTTAGAAATGATATGTACACAATCAATATTCATTCTATTTTTCAATCTTGCTCATTTTTCAAATACATAGTTTAGCAGGTAATTCAATAAATGAAAAAGAAAAAGAAAAAAAAGATTCATAGAGATAAAAACGGACGTGAATTTATAAAGGAGGCTTACTTCGTTGGAGGAAAAATGAAATTCCATAGAATTTATGTAATTGATGGTATTCCAGCAGATGAATTTTACGAGAAAAATGCAACCGATTTGGATTTTTATTTGAATGAAGACTATGAGTTAATTGATAACGAAAAAGATTCTATATTCTAAGTCGTTGCATGCAACGCCTCTACAGTGGATAGGCAATACTCTCCCCCAACCAATAAACCCCTATTTCTTCACATCTTCCGCCTTATACAAATAACGCTTAATCTTGTTTGTTGCAGTTTTCTTAAATGGTTCTACATAATCTATAATGTCTTGCAATTTGGATGATTTATTAACCTTTGAGTTGATATATTCTAACAAATCAGCCTTTAATTCAACAATTTTGTCCTCTATCTTTATAGAAGCATCAGAGGTCATTTCTTTTAACTTTTGCTCCAACTCTTCTATATTAAAGTGAACCAAAGCAACTAAACCACCTTTGTCTTCAATAACTATTGACTCCTCCACGAATTCAAACTTATTAATCAATGATTCAATTTCTTCGGGATAGATATTTTCACCACTTGCACCAACAATCAAACTCTTAAGACGTCCTCTATGTGTTAATATGCCATTTTTATCAAAAGAGCCCAAATCACCCGTCTTAAACCACCCATCATCAGTCAAGACTTCTTTAGTCATCTCTTCATTCTTGTAATAACCCAACATCACATTATTGCCACGAACCCATATCTCTCCCTCACCAGTAGTGGGATCAGGATTGTGTATAATAACCTCAGCATCTACCACTTTAGGACCTATTGCCTGAAACTTTCCTTTACCAGGAGCTCCGCCTGCCACCAAAGGCGATGTTTCTGTCAAACCATACCCAATAGATAATGGAAATTTAGCATCAAGAAGAAAACGTTCCACTTGTGCATCTAATTTAGCACCTCCCACACCAAAAAACTTAAGTTGACCTCCAAAAGTTTCATACAACTTCTTACCAGCCACGCGATTCAGCATCTTTTGAGTTGGTCTAAATTTATATAAAGAACGAGTGATGCTCTTGCTATTTATCTTTTTCAGAATGCTCCCTTTGTATATCCTTTCAATAATTAAGGGTACGATAAGCATCATTGTAGGTTTTACTTTTTCGAGAGCAGGTAATAAAACAGACGCAGAAGGTGGTCTCCGCAGATAGCTAATGCTGGCACCATTTACCAAAGGCAATAAGAATCCAATGGTATTTTCATAAGTATGAGACAATGGTAATACAGAAAGAAACCGATCACTTCCTGTAATTTTTTGTACATGATTAGATTGATAGATGTTTGTAATAATATTTCTTTGTGAAAGCATTACTCCTTTGGGTGTACCAGTAGTGCCAGAAGTGTACAATAAAACTGACATTATATCTTCATTGGGTGAATATGTGCCTTTCGGTTGTTCATTTTCATCATATAATGGAGATGACTCACTTTCTTTAAGCAAATCAAAATCATCAAGCCTAATAATCAATTCAGTGCTAACATTTTCAAGCTTGGCAATTTTAAAGTCTAATGATTTAGAGATGAAGATAGCCTTAGCCTCCGAGTGTTCTATAATATTATCCAATTCGAATGCATTAAAATCGGGCAATACAGGCACAACAACAACTCCCATGCATTGTGTTGCAAAATAGACAATACCCCAATTGGGCATATTCTGACTATAAAGAATGACACGATCACCTGGCTCAATACCCAAAGCTTCCATATAAGCTACCATGGCATCAATCTGTTTGCCCATCTGAGTATAAGTGATAAATCCTTCACCAATAAACCCGAGCGCATCATTGTCTCCATATTTGGAAACAAGCTCAGGAATAAGATTCTTAAAAAGATATGACTGAGGTTTAAACATATACGTACTTTACCAATAATAACAATAAAACAATACTAACATCACACTTAACTATATAACTAACGCTTTAACCCTTATACTTGTTTTGTTCTAACTGAGAGCACAGGTCGGAGACCTGCACCAGTATAAGCATTAATACTTCTTTTTTATTTTTACTTTCATCACATCCCCAGACAATGGTTTGTTTACCTTGTAAAGATTCCTCGTGTTTACTTCAACCGGTTCTCTATCAGAATGATATATACAATATGCTGAATATCCTAAAGCATCTCTATCACACCCTGGATTCACACACGTTGAAGTACCCAAAAGCGTATTTACAATAGAAGCACAAGAAGAGAACAACAAAAGCATGATAGTGAGTATTGCTATCACACCAGTTTTCCTCAAAGAGATGAAATCTCTATAAAACTCTTTTCTCATATCACAATTTTGAAATTATTGATGCACACAAATGAACAACTAATAGCTGACGTAAGACTTTTAATTAAGTTTCGTAAACTTAATGCATACAGGTTTATCAATTAAAATATTCTGATGCGTGTCACTTAACATTCCTGTTTGTTTGTCTATAGCAAACACTTGAATTGCATTATCATCTCGGCCTGCAACTAATAAGAACTTTCCATTGGGAGTAATTGCAAAGTTGCGTGGATGCTTCACCGTTTCTTGATAACCTACTTTGGTAAGCGTTCCATCTTGCGCATCAATTGCAAATATTGCAACACCATCATTTTTTAACCTGTTTGAAGCATAAAGGAATCGACCGCTGGGCGATACATGAATGTCTGCACTACCTCTTGCACCTAATGAATCGGCAATTATTCTTTGTTTTTGTTGCAGATTGCCCATATTGTAATCATATACGATTACTTCTCCAGACAACTCTCCTATCACGTAAAAGTATAAACCATTGGGATGAAAATCGAAGTGTCTTGGCCCTGTTCCAGCAGGAGTTGCGAAAACGGCAGTATCTGTTTCAAGAATAGCAGGTTGCCCCTCGAAAACAGAATGTATCGACTTATACCTATATATCTTGTCTGTTCCTAAATCTGCCGCAAACAGAAATGATCCATCGGGTGAATAACGCACACTGTGCAAGTGAGGTTTTTCTTGACGAATTGGATCTTCTCCCTTTCCCTGAAATGTGAACAAGTTGGTAAGTGGGCTCAAAGTTCCATCCGAATTAACATTAAATTGAGATATGCTACCACCACCATAGTTTGCAGTAATCACATTGTTGCCTTTTGTGTCAAGCGTTATGTAAGCTGGTGAGCTACCTTCTGTGTGTTGCGAATTGAGCAGTGTGAGTTCGCCATTCTCTTTATTGAAGGAAAATGAATGGGCAAAACTATTCTCTCCTTCGTTTTGACCAACAGAATAGACAAACTTCTCGTTTGGGCTAATCACCAAATAGGATGGGTTTGCAACTTCAACCATACTGAGGGAGTCGGACTTGCCTGTATCTGTATCAAATTTGTATACATAGATTCCTTTGCTACCTTCGTTTGAAGTGTAAGTTCCTACCATCATATACATTTCACCACCAAGTGCAATGGAGTCGTTAAATGTATTTTCAGTCGTATCGTCCTTTTTATTCATTGTACAAGATATTGTTAGGAGTGCAACAAAGAGTATAAATGTTATTCTTTTGATCATTTCGGTATTTTTATTTATTGAGGATGCTAAATTAATTATTAAATTCTACTTTGCCAAGTTTAGTGGAAAATTAGGATGTTGTTTTATCTGTATGAAGGAAGCTCATTTTTTATTTTATAATTTCTTTTGAACAATGAATATCACAAGTAACAGCAAAATCAACTCTTATTGCTTCAGCGTTAAAAAAGCACAACCACACCAAGTTATGCCTATTAGGTATTGCATAGTGGATAGTAATAAATTACATTTGCTATTATTAAACCAATGTAACCTTTTTGGGTTACAAATTGTCCAATACTCAAATATATGATAAGTCTTAGAAAAATAAATAAATCATATCGCACAGGAGCTATTTCGCTTCATGTACTCAAGGATATTGATCTGGAGATAGAAGAAGGAGAGTATGTTTCCATTATGGGAGCATCAGGTTCTGGGAAATCTACCCTTCTCAATATATTAGGCATATTGGACAACTACGATACCGGTGATTATTACCTGAATGGATCGCTTATCAAAAACTTATCAGAAAAACGTGCTGCTCAATACCGCAATGATATGATTGGGTTTGTGTTTCAATCATTCAACCTCATCAATTTCAAAAATGCGCTTGAGAATGTTGCCCTCCCACTCTACTACAAAAATGTAAGTCGCAAGCGGCGCAATATCATCGCCATGGAACATTTAGACCAAATGGGATTGAAAGAATGGGCACACCATCTACCTAACGAACTATCGGGTGGACAAAAACAACGCGTAGCCATAGCACGTGCTGTTATATCAAAGCCAAAGATAATATTGGCCGACGAACCAACAGGAGCACTCGACAGTAAAACTTCGAAAGAAGTGATGAAGGTACTTTCAGACCTTAACAGTACGGGTATCACCACCATATTGGTTACACACGAACAATCGGTGGCCGACACTACGCGTCGAATCATTAATCTGAAAGATGGAAGAATTGAAACCAGCACTATGAACGAAGTTCTAATAGGATAATTAAGACGTAAAATGAGAGATCAACTTCAAGAAATATTTTCCACCCTCAATCAAAACAAATTGAGAACAACCCTTACAGGGCTATCTGTTTCGTGGGGTATCTTCATACTTATCATATTGCTGGGTGCTGGCAATGGGTTGAAGAACGGTGTAATGGAAAACTTTCAAGAAAGATCAGTCAACAGAGTTTCATTGCGTTCTGGAACTACATCTATGCCATTCATGGGTTTAAAGAAAGGACGAAACCTTCAGTTTGCTGATAAAGAACTCGATATTATAAAAACAGATGTGGCAGAGAGTAGACTGGTTACTCCTCAATCGAACAGAAATCAAACTATATCAAACGGAAATGAATTTGGCTCGTATCAAGTTAGGGGAGTTATGCCAGATTATCGGGGTATAGAAAAGCTTATTATTAGACCCGAAGATGGTCGTTTTATAAATCAATTAGACCTTAAAGACGATAACAAAGTAATCGTTATTGATAAGAAAATAGAAGAAACACTCTTTAAAACAAAATCTGCAATTGGCGAATATGTGAAAGTAGAACAACTGATGTTTAAGGTGGTAGGCGTAAATACTAAAAAACAAGGCTGGGGCAATCCATCTGCTTATATACCATTCTCGACGTATCAAATGATATACAATCCAAGTAAAAAGTTTAACAACATAACCTTCACAGTTGAAGGACTGAACACGAAAGCTGAAAATGAGGCATTTAATGAGGATGTAAGAAAAGAAGTAGGCCGCAGCATGAGTTTTAGTGCCGAAGACAAACAGGCACTCTATGTAAACAACTCGCAAGAAGATTACATTCAAACACAAAAAATATTTAGAGGCATCACCCTGTTTGTTGCTATCATTGGCATCTTCACGCTCATTGCGGGCATTGTGGGTGTGAGCAACATCATGTTGGTATCGGTGAAAGAGCGTACACGCGAAATTGGTATTCGTAAAGCCATCGGCGCATCGCCCATGTCTATCCTTAAAATCATTGTGTTGGAATCAATTATTATTACTTCCATTTTCGGATACATTGGCATGTTGGCTGGTATAGGTGTAACAGAGGGTGCCAACTACTTGATGAAACAGGCTGCCGCTGCACAAGCATCCAGTGAGGGTATGCAAATGTCGGTATTTAAAGACCCAACTGTCAATCTGGGCTACGTGCTTATAGCAACTGCCATACTTATTATTGCTGGGGTTGTTGCAGGGTATATGCCGGCTTATAAAGCGGTGAAGGTGAAGCCGATTGAGGCAATGAGGAAGGATTGAGGGAAAATGGGGTGTGGGTTATGAGGTGTGAGTTATGGGGTATGTGTTTATTTAATCATTCTGCAAATGTTTAAAACTCCGCTGGCGCAGGTCTCTGACCTATGTCTATAATATCCACCTCTATATATCCACCCCCTTTATCTAATTGTCTGAACCTTGATGCGCATGATGGCATTGATTCCCAAACCCTGAGCGGAGTGGAAGGAGTGATTATATCTAACTACACTACATATCACATAAATCACGCAATTCTTTAATGATGGTTTAGACATTTTATTTCAAGAACAGGTGTAACCTATCCCTACTAAATTCAGGCATATAGGGTCGACATAATTCAGCCCCAGGCAACGCCTGGGGTATAGGTCAGTACGCGCACTGTGAGCCCTGAATGGGCGGCATAAACAAATGAGATAAGTTGTAAGCTGCAAAGCCCCCTTTACGAGGGGATTTAGGAGCGGAAATAAGTGAGATTGACTTTTCAGAGTGAGCTCACAATTTTAGACCAAAAAGAATTACAATTAGCTCTTTAGTATTTGATTGCAAGCATTTAATTGATGCCCATAGCTTCTTTGGTTCCCTCGTGAACTATTTCACCATTGAATGTTACCAAAATCGAACGAATTATTTCATCCTCTAAGTCTATTACAAGATAAGCATGTTTGGTAAGGTATTTCACTAAGTTGTATACGTTGTTAGCAAACATCCAAGTAGAACTTGTGGGAAGCAATCCAGGTATATTTTTGATTCCTTGAATCATTACACCATGCTTAATTTCTTTCTCTCCTGGAGTAGTGATTGCGCAATTTCCTCCCTGATCAATTGATATATCCACAATAACCGATCCTTTCTTCATGGTCTTAACCATCTCTTCGGTCAACACTATTGGGGCAACTTTACCAGGAATTAAAGCACTACAGAATATTATATCCATATCGGTAATTATATCTGCTAATACTTCACGCTCCTTCATCAACCACTCGTCTGATAGTTTGTTGGCATATCCGCCTTCAGCAACTGCAATTTCGGCTGGCACACCCAGTTCTATTGCTTTTGCTCCTAAACTTTTGGCTTGCTCTATGGCGGCAGGTCTAATGTCTGCACCATATGTGATTGCTCCCAATCTTTTTGCTGTGGCAAGTGCTTGCAATCCGGCTACTCCAACACCAATAACCAATACTTTGGCAGGTTTCAACATGCCCACTGCAGTAAACATTTGAGGCATAAATATTGACAAATCGTTTGCGGCCATCAATATCCCCTTGTAGCCAGCGCATGTACTCATAGAAGTTAATGCATCCATATTTTGCGCGCGAGAGATGCGTGGTATGCCGTCCAGGGTAAGACTTGTTACACCAGCTGCAGCAAGTTTTTTCACCATTTCGTGATTAACAGGCGATGCAGGATGAATAAAAGTGATAAGGTATTGTCCTTTGTGCATCATATCTACTTCGTGCATGCCAAGGGCTTCATTAAAAAGTGGTTCTTTCACTTTGAGTATAAGGTCAGCTCGCTTGTAGAGATCAAGTGGGTCTGAAACTAACTCTGCACCCATTGCAACATAATCTTCATCGTGATAAAGAGAGTTGATGCCTGCACCATTTTCGATTAAAACTTTTTGACCGTCTTTGATAAATTTTTCTACAGTTTCGGGGCTTGCTGCTATGCGTGCTTCTCCCAACATAATTTCTTTTGGAATTCCTATTATCATAATAGTTTAAATGTATTAGGGTATTATTTTAGTAATCTGAGTTTATTTCGATATTTTTACTTCGTGCTTTAGTAAGTATAAAAGGCATTGGTATGCTTCACAAAATTAGATATAAAAAATAAGACCTACAATTTATTAAGTCTCAAAATAATAATATTGCCACACATGAGTTCAGCACTACCATTTGTCATCAAAACCTATCGCTTTTACATTATTCACATTTAAAGCTTTATTTTTAAACACTCTTGCAGCGAATATTTTCTTTGTTAAATATTTAAATATTACATTTGCATTCAATATAAAAGATAATTTTTAAAACTTTATTAATATGGTAAATTACAAAGAATTAGGACTTGTAAATTCTAAAGAGATATTTGCAAAAGCCTTTGAAGGCGGTTATGCTATTCCAGCTTTCAATTTTAATAACATGGAGCAGTTGCAAGCAATAGTTTCGGCTTGTGTTGAGACAAAGTCTCCAGTTATTATGCAAGTTTCGAGCGGTGCACGCAAATACGCCAATCAAACATTGTTGCGTTACATGGCACAAGGAGCAGTACAATATGCAAAAGAGTTGGGATACGAAATTCCAATCGTTCTTCACTTAGACCATGGCGATAGCTTTGAGTTATGTAAAGATTGTATTGATTCTGGTTTTTCTTCAGTTATGATTGATGGCTCGCATCTTCCATATGAAGAAAACGTAGCACTTACAAAAAAAGTAGTTGACTATGCTCACAAGTATGATGTAACTGTTGAAGGCGAATTAGGTATTTTAGCTGGTATTGAAGATGATGTTGTTGCAGAACACAGCACTTATACTGAGCCAGACGAAGTAGTTGATTTCGTAGAACGCACAGGAGTTGATTCACTTGCTATTTCAATTGGTACTTCTCATGGAGCTTTCAAATTTACACCTGCACAATGCACGCGCAACGAAGATGGTCTTTTAGTTCCACCACCTTTACGTTTCGATATCCTTAAAGAAATCGAACGTCGTATTCCTGGTTTCCCTATTGTTCTTCATGGTTCATCTTCTGTTCCACAACACTATGTTGATACTATCAACAAATATGGTGGCGAGTTGAGCGATTCTATCGGTATTCCCGAAGAGGAATTACGTAAAGCAGCTACTTCTGCTGTTTGTAAAGTAAATATTGACTCTGATGGTCGTTTAGCTATGACAGCTGCAGTACGTGAAGTATTTGCAAATAGCCCAGAAGAGTTTGACCCAAGAAAATACCTTGGTCCAGCTCGCGAAGAATTGAAAAAACTATACATGCACAAAACTGAAAAAGTTTTAGGCAGTGCAGGTAAAGCATAACAAATCGCTTTAGCGAAATATATACTTAATTAAAAAAACTCTCTGAATTATTCAGAGAGTTTTTTTGTTGCTAAAAATATTCATCCTGGTGGACTCAACTATAAACTATTGGCATAATGCAATATCATTTATAATTGAACATTGGTCTTATGCCACTTTCAGTGCTTGCATTGTTTCTTCGTTGGGCGACATCCCCTACGCTATGTTCTTTTGCTCTTTAAGAGCTAATGCGTTAGAACAGAATCCTTCTCATTGGTATCATACATATTTGAAGAAACTGGCATTAGGGCAACGCCCTAAAAGATATCAGCACTGGACAACGCCCAGTGATTGAACACAGAGCAGAAGCAAAAGCTCTGAAAGAGCGTGAGATTATTTTTGTTATATAGCTGGTTAAATAAAGTAGATTGAACCTTATCCATAAAGACTTAATAGAAGCAATAAATTATTTAAGAATCAATATGTCCTAAGAAAAAACAAATGGTAGTAAGTTGCCCAAACCTTAGTAACATTGCAAAAAAACTACACCACCCAACCTTATTACCTTATTTTAGAAATAAGCACTTTTATAAAAATGTACTCAATCAAAACCCATTCTATTTATTAACATTGTTTACACTTTAACCAGGCAAGATTTGTTGATTATGCGATTTAATAGATGAATTAGAAGTAAAACAATTTAAAATTAGAATCAATGAAACGTTTATCAAAACTTACATTTATAGCAGTAGGACTACTGCTTTCCGTTTTCCTCTTGCAATCTTGCTTAGATGACAACGATGATAAAATTGCCATCTATTATCCAAACGCTTTAGTTACTGTAAAGCATGCGCCCAATAATACTTTTTATTTGCAATTGGATGCAGAGACAACACTGTTGCCAACCAATGTTGACAAATCTCCTTTTGGAGACAAAGAAGTTAGGGCTTTAGTTAACTATGTAGAAGTAGATAAAGAAAGCAAAGAGTACACCAAGGCAGTTCACCTCAACTGGATTGATAGTATTTTAACCAAACCCACTGTTCCTTTTGTAGATTCAGAAGACAATGACGCAATTTATGGTACAGATCCAGTGGAAATAGTGAATGACTGGGTAACAATTGCTGAAGATAGCTACCTCACCCTTCGTTTTAGAACACGCTGGGGATATACCCAAAAGCCACATTTTGTAAACTTAATGACTGGTGTGAACGAGGATAACCCATATGAAATTGAATTTAGACACAATGCCTATGGAGATATTTATGGTAATAGTGGTGATGCATTAGTTGCTTTTAGCTTAAAAGATTTACCCGACACAAATGGCGAGACGGTTAAGCTAAAACTCACATGGATGTCTTTCTCTGGAAAGAAGAGTGCAGAATTTGATTACCGCACTAATGAAGAGACCGAAGGGTCACTCGCTCTTCAAAATGAGAACAGTTTTATTCAAGAGATTAAATAAAACATCGTAGTCCCAGGTAAGATTTATCCTATCTGGGATTTTTTATATTATTGGTACTCAAAAGATACTGCTAACACTGCAACTAACGAATTAGAGTATGTTGGAACTATTTCTGTTATTATCAAATAATTAAACATAAGAAATTGTCGACCACGCTTAAAATAAAGCCTATGCCTGACAATTACTCAAATAAATAATTATTTTTGCAGAATAAAATATCATCACATGGCTATTAGCAATATCGACAACGAGTTTGAGTTGCTGCAACTTGTACGGAAAGGTGATTCTTCTGCAATGAAAGAAATATACCACCACCATATCCAATACCTGACTGCAGTATGCGCTCGCTATATCATTGTTGAAGCCAATATGAAAGATGTTTTGCAAGAGAGCTTCATTAAAATATTTACATCAATTGATAAGTTTGAGTATCGAGGAGTTGGCTCTCTTAGAGCGTGGATGTCAAGAATAGTTGTAAATGAATCGCTGAAGTTTCTAAAAAATAATGAGCGGTTCGATTTTATTCAAAACGAATGGGAATTGCCAGATGTGGAAAGTGATGAAAATAACATTCCCGATATAGATAACGTGCCTGCTCAAGCTATCCAAGAAATGATACGTCAATTACCGTCAGGATACCGT
Organism: Bacteroidales bacterium UBA3143; assembly: GCA_002364735.1. GTDB lineage: Bacteria > Bacteroidota > Bacteroidia > Bacteroidales > Dysgonomonadaceae > UBA2632. The sequence goes on along the minus strand of DEZB01000029.1, from coordinate 16,037 downwards.
ACAGTTTTTAACCTGTATGTCTTTGAAGATAAAAGCCACAAAGAGATAGCCGCTATTCTTAATATTAAAGAAAACACATCAGCTTCGCAGCTACATAAGGCAAAGAAAATGTTGGCAGAGAAAATAAATGAGCATAAGAAGACTTTATAATATGGAAGAAAAATGGAAAAATAGTTTGCAAAGAAAGATGGAATCTCATGGAGAGCCTGAGCCATTAGGATTGTGGGACGACATTGAAATTGGGCTTCATATTAAGAAGTCTACTCCCATAGTTAATTATAGAAAAGTCATCTTGTGGACTACCAGTATAGCTGGCATTGCAGCCATGTTAGCACTTATATTCTTTCTTGGCAAAGATGATGTTTCCTTGCCTACTGCTCCTGTCAATATAATGCCTCAAATAGCTGAACAAACTATTCAAGAAACAGACATAAATCAAAGTAACACTATCATTCAACCAAAAGAAGAAAATAAAAGCCTTCTTGCTGCTAACACCACATCCTATAACAAACAAGAAGTAAATAATAATGCAACACAAACTGATTTGGTAATATCTGAGAAAGAAGATATATCAGAAAAGATTGAAAACGATAAAATAGAAGAGCGTCAACAAATTGAAAATAAAGATTCGGATAACTCTCAGACACAATCAGAGAAAGAAAGTCGAACCGAAAATAATAATCTTTTCCCAAAAAGAAGAACTGGTGATGAGTCAATTGACAACTACGATTATAGAAGAAAAGCTACCAATAAGGGCAGATTGATTGCCAGTGTGTATAGCACCAACCTACCAAATACATCGGGTGAAAGTAGTGGCTATGGCGAACTCATGGCAAAAACCACACTCCCAGGACAACTATCAGCCAATGCCATAAGAGCGCAAAGCCTGGCAGAAGATATTATATTTTCTAACATTGGAGAAGAAACATTTACCAATACCGAACACAAACAACCTGTTAAAGCAGGTCTATCAATACGCTATCAACTCAATGACAAGCTTGGTATCGAAAGTGGTTTAACCTATACCTATCTTTCATCCAGTCTTACTTCGGGCACAGCCAAAAACCTGTATGAAACAGAACAATCGTTGCAATATATTGGTGTTCCTTTAAATGTGATGTACAATATCTGGGACAACAAGCAATTAAGCTTTTATGTTTCTGGAGGCGGCTTAGTCGAAAAAAACGTAGCAGGAAAATCTCATACAAACTATATTTTCAATAACAATATTGAACAAACAGAACACAATAGCATTAAGGAAGGTCCCCTTCAATTCTCTGTAAACAGTGCCGTGGGAGTTCAATATAACGCATCTTCTAAATTTGGTGTTTTTGTTGAACCAGGTTTGGGCTATTATTTCAATAATGGAAGCGATATAGAAACAATTTATAAAGATAGACCCCTGAACTTCAATTTGAAAATTGGTCTCAGGTTTAATATTAAATAATCAGCAACAAAATGTAAATAGCTTTACAGTAAATTTTATTCTCCTTAATTATACATTTCTATTATATCCGCATTTTCCAACTCCAGCGGAGCGTACTGTCTGTAGTATATGAATATCAATAGCTCTTAGAGTGCCGTAGGTACGAACTGTTAATGCATTCCTTCAAATAAATGCAAATAGCTGCAGCGGCTACAGTGAGTCAGATTTAGTTAACTTGAAACTCTTCTATTTATAAAGATCAAATTTGGAATGCTGTCCTAAAAAAACATTTCCTGAAGAGTATGCACATTGAACAGTTCACTTATAATTAAGATATGCTTTCCAGCTCTAGCGGAGCGTACTGTCTGTAGTATATAAATAACAATAGCTCTTAGAGTGCCATAGGTACAAACTGTTAATGCATTCCTTCAAATAAATGCAAATAGCTGCAGCGGCTACAGTGAGTCAGATTTAGATAACTTGAAACTCTATATTTATGAAGATCAAATTTGGAATGCTGTCCTAAAAAAACATTGTCTGTAGAGTATGCACA
>DEZB01000029.1:0-14018 GCA_002364735.1 Bacteroidales bacterium UBA3143 | reverse complement strand
ATATAAATAACAATAGCTCTTAGAGTGCCGTAGGTACGAACTGTTAATGCATTCCTTCAAATAAATGCAATTGCTTTCCACTTTGTCTATTCACAATTTGCACGAACTTAACTACGGAGAAGATGTGCAAATATATATGTTTCGAATATTGTAAACAACATATAAACTCTTACGGAAAATATGCAATTGGAGATTTAAGAATAGAAATCAAATCATTTGACTTTTGCGTATCGTTAGGTCAATAATGGTGTTCATCAAGTCGTTGAGTGCCAACTGCGAAACTGCGTCTCTAAAATCATTGCTGTACTTTAAGTTTTCCTCCAAATCGTCCACTAATAATGTTTGAGGAAGAATGGTTGCCACATAATACTTCTTACCATAAGGCTTCATCACAAAATAAATAAGATTTGCAGCATCACGCTCCGCTTCGATTGGCGATAACAAAAAGGACTTAACCCTCAGTCGTAACGAGATTAAGTAATCGTTTCGCATGCGAGTCAGTTCTTTATTCCCTATTGAGAAACTACTTCGTTTACGCTTTTGCATGTTTAATAGATTCATTTGGTGAGACTTCACCCTCTCAAATGCAATTTGGATGTTGGCATTATCCACTTGTTGTTTTTCAATGTAATTGATGATAATGCTATACATATCTACAAACTCATGGTTACGTAGATCTTAGATATGGACATACTGATACCTCGATTTCTCTCAACAAAAGACCAAGTAGAGGTAAAAAAAGCTTTTGAGAAATTAGATAAGCTAGAAATTAAGTTATCATGCGATGACTTAGTGTATTGCTAATCGAAAACCGCTATCGCAGTGAGGAGAGTAAATTTTTATTGTAGATTGTTTATTCAGCAATTCATTAATTAGAGCGTAAATTTAGAAATGATCCGATTAAAAGAGTTAATTGGCTCAATAAATATATTGTCTATTTTCTAATTTAATTTACTTACCATTTTACTTCTACTTCTTTTCAATTTTCACTATTTATCCACAAAGCAGTTAGATTTAACAACTATTTCTCCACAACTTCACGCCCAAAAGGTGTCAGTGCTAATTTAGCAAGCTTCATATGTTGATTACCAAACGGGATACCAATTATTGTGATATAAAAAATCAACCCAAATGCAAAGTGGGTTAGACATATCCAAATGCCTCCAATAAAAAACCAGATGATATTCATAATTACAGAGAGGCAGCCTGTACTACCTTCTGTAACTACTACCTTTTTGCCAAAAGGCCATAGTGCAACAGACGCTATTTTCAGACTTTGAATTCCAAAGGGGATACCAATAATTGAAATAAAAAAAGGAATACTTGCCAAAAGATATTCAATGGCGACGATAATTCCACCAAAAACAACCCAAATAATATTACCAATAAATTTCATAATTGCCCTTGTTTATATATATATATGAGAATGTGAAAACAAAGATACTTAATCTACTTTTATTTGTGCTTATACTATCTATCTAAACTTTCAATATAGAAAAGACCAGTAGCAAACAGGAAAACAATAATTGAATTAAGCTATACTCGTAATTAGGAACACTCAAAGGAAAAATAACTATTAGCTCTTAGCGAAATAGCTCACAACACGTCAATACTTGCATAGACATCATTAAATAACTACATTTGTTTTCATTTAAATAACATCAATAATTTAATAGGAGTATGGATTTAACAGGAAAGATTGCTTTAATAACTGGGGCATCAGGAGGAATAGGAACAGCCCTTGCCAATAGCTTATCGGGAATGGGAATGAACTTGGTCATTACAGGTAGAAATGCTGACAAACTCGATATTTTAAAAAAGGAAATAGAAAAGTCTGGAACAAAGGTGCATATAATTGTTGCCGACATCTCCACTCCCGACACACCCAAACAGTTAATTGATGAAACCATTCGTATGTTTGGACAATTAGATGTATTGGTGAACAATGCTGGATATGCTATTTCAAAATCGTTGGAGAAGACCAGCATTGAGGAGTGGGATCAAACACTGACTGTAAATGCCCGTGCTCCATTTTTTTTGTGTAAAGAGTCCATCCCCTATTTAAAACAATCATCTTGTGCCACCATTGTAAATATATCTTCAGTTGTGGGTCGATTGGGTTATGTAGATCAAGCAGTTTATTCAGCTTCCAAACATGCACTGATGGGCTTCTCAAAAGTGTTGGCCAAAGAGGTGCAACCACTTGGCATCAGAGTCCACACCATTGCACCCGGAGGAGTTGCAACAGATATGGTTAAAACTACTCGTTCAGATATTGATGAATCACAATTGATACAACCTGAAGAAATTGCAGATATTGTAGAGTTTCTCCTAAAAAACAGAAGAAACGGGGTGATTGATAATATAAACATTCGTCGCTCTAATAGTATGCCATTTGCGTAGATTCAATCGGGCAGAAAGCTACTCCTTTATAATTATCTGAACCGTTGATTGGAATGATTAAATGATTTGTGTGAATTATTATGGAAGTAAATATAGCCATTTAGTGTGAGAGGTGAAAAGAAAAGTGTACCAATAGATGAATTTGTTACGATGTTGTGGGATTAATGCTAAAATCAATTTGGATAATGTTTCAATTTTATCTTTCGTTTAAATCATGTTATATTGATTTTCCCTACCTTTGCACCCATGTTATATGAAATATCAATACAAGAATATTATGAGAAAGCTCCCCTTATTCCTTTGGTAGATGTGCGTTCTCCTGGAGAGTTTCAACAAGGACACATTGTTGGAGCTGTCAATATCCCCTTATTCTCAGATGAAGAGCGAGCAGCTGTTGGAACTGTTTACAAAAAGAAGTCGAAAGAAAAGGCTGTAGAGTTAGGTTATGAATATGTTACGCCAAAGTTACAGTGGTTTTTAGAAGAAAGTGCTACGGTTGCAAAAGGAGGAGCCATTGCAGTACATTGCTGGAGAGGTGGTATGCGCAGCCATTCGTTTGCCGAGCATTTGCATGAAAATGGGTTCGAGGAGGTGTATGTAATTGAGGGAGGATACAAAGCTTTTCGCAACTATGTGTTAGATTTCTTCGAACAGAAAATTAAGTTCAATGTATTAGGTGGCTTCACTGGAAGTGGAAAAACGTTTATATTAGATGAATTAAAACGCCTTGGAGAACAGGTGGTCGATTTAGAAAGAATGGCACATCACAAAGGATCGGCTTTTGGTTCTTTAGGAGAGAAACCTCAACCCTCATCACAATATTTCGAAAATAAATTCTTTGAGTATTGGCGTCACTTAGATAGCCAACAACCCTTGTGGGTGGAAGATGAGAGTGCACGAATTGGTTGTGTGCAGATACCCAAAGCTCTGTATGCGCAAATGCGATCCAATCAGTTGTACTTTATCGATATACCGAAGGAAGAACGCGCCAAATTTTTAGTAGAAGAATACGCTGCTTTCGATCCTAATCAATTAGCGAAAGCTATTAATGGCATCGCAAAGCGTTTGGGAGGACAAAACGTACAAGCTGCTTTGGTTGCTTTAGAAAATCGAGATTATTATAGGGTAGCCATGATAACATTGCAATATTATGACAAAGCCTACCTCACAGGAGTGAGCAACAGAAACCCCGAAATGGTGCAGCACATTCCTTTAGACACAGTAGATCATGCAGAAAATGCAAAACAATTATTAGAACTAATAAAATAGATGAACAATATAAAACTTACGCAATATAGTCATGGTGCAGGTTGTGGGTGCAAAATTTCGCCACAGACTTTAAGTACCATCTTACATACAGAATTATCAAAAGGGAATCACCCTCACCTATTGGTGGGCAATGATAGCAGAGATGATGCAGCAGTATATGACTTAGGCGATGGCACAGCCATTATCAGCACCACAGATTTTTTTATGCCCATTGTCGACGATCCTTTTTCGTTTGGACGTATAGCTGCAGCTAATGCCATTAGTGATGTGTATGCTATGGGTGGAGAGCCCCTGTTGGCAATCGCCATATTGGGTTGGCCATTAGACAAATTAGCCCCAGAAGTGGCACAACAGGTGTTAGAAGGTGGGCGAAGCATGTGTGCCGAAGCGGGCATTGCACTGGCAGGAGGACACAGTATTGATAGCCCTGAACCTATCTTCGGTTTGGCTGTAACGGGTAGAGTTAATATCAAAGACCTCAAGCGCAATGATACTGCCGAGGAGGATTGCGAATTATTTATAACCAAGCCTTTGGGTGTAGGCATATTGAGCACCGCACAAAAACAAGGAAAATTGAAAGAGGAAGATGCTGACTTTGCACCCAATTCAATGATGCAACTCAATAAAATTGGTAGCAAACTATCAAAAATAGCGGGCATAAAAGCAATGACAGATGTTACTGGTTTTGGATTGTTGGGCCATTTAGTTGAAATGTGTGAGGGAAGCAATCTATCTGCCGAAATCATGTTAGATATGATTCCACTGCTGCCGAAAGTGCAAGCGTATTTGGAGCAAGAATGCATTCCTGGAGGAACTTATCGCAATTGGGATAGTTATGGCGATAAAGTGCAACTTCGTTCCGATGATGATAAATTTATACTGTGTGACCCACAAACAAGCGGTGGTTTAATGATTGCTATAGCTCCTTCAGCCATTGCAGAAGTAAAATCACTATTAGCCACAGAAGGATTACAAGTTGCCTCCTTCGGAAAGTTTATGAAGAAAGGCGAAAGATTGATTGTGGTGAAGTGATCGCTACCATTCCTCGCTGGCGCAGGTTTCCAAACCTGTGCGTGTTGTCTATTTTGCCTCAGGCATTAACAACAGTCCTCTTACCTCTTACCTCTTTTCATCCCTCCCATTTATAAACTTCATGAGCAGATGACAACGTCCCACTCTCATCTATTTCATACATTGATATCCTTTTTTCATCTATTTCGCATAAAAATATTTTCAAACAAGATAGAAATGTTGTTTGTTTCTCTCTAACACTCTCTATTGCTTCTGAGTATTTGATTTCAACATTCATAATGGTACTCTTATTTGCTTTTTGAAGTATATGTATGAAGTAATTGTTCAAACCCTCTTGATCACAATACAGCTTCTCAAAAATTTTTGAATAGGAAATTTGCTTCTGATTCAATGCTAAGAACTCAATTAAATGTTTACGATTGGCATCTTCATACAAGCATACATCAATGCTTCCCAACATCGGAATTGAACCAGCAGATGGATACTTATTCCTTGTTGGTGCTTCTACGGAATAATAATAATCGCCATATTGTTCAATATGCTTAACAAATATAAGCTTTGCTTCTTGTTTACTTATCCTTCTTGTGCCATCTCGCTTTAATGGATAAATAAGTTTGCTTTTTGTTTCACCATCTACTTCTGTAATGCTTTTCAACTCCAATAATTCTTTCAAAGAAGCTAAAATTAATTCTTCCACATTTTCCATATATATATATAAATTTTTAATTTGTTTTTTCTGTTCTGTTCCTTTCGATAGTGAGCATATTCATCTGCGCCTCAATGAACAGGAGAGGTCGTGTCATGTCCCTTGTACCAACCATTAATTGTTTGAACCGTTGTTTTGAATGATTAAATGATTTTTGTGACTCTATCTTAAACAATATACATAATTTTTTTATCACTCCAATTATTTGCAGAATATTCAACGTTAACATAACTTTTATTGACCTATTCCTCAATTAACAATGTCATATATATAATTGTTTGAACAATTGATTTGCGAAATTATTTTAATTGCGTTGATGATGCAATTAAAATTGTCTGAACCTTGATTTGCAAGATTCTCTTGATTATATCAAACTACACCTCTATCAAGGTCATCATCCAATTCTTTTATCATGGTTCAGAAATTTAATCTTTTTCATTTGTCTGTACCTTGATTCGCTTGATAGACTTGATTATATTAACCACAAAGTGGTTAAATGTGAATAGCTATGGGTGTAAACCCATGGTAATCAAACCCCAATCACCAACGAACCCTAAAGGGGTTCAACACTTTGAGGTGGGATTAATCTGTGATACAAATGTTTAAATAAATAATTGAATCCCTTTAGGATTCCAATCGCTACTACTATTCATAAATCCAGCATTTCATACGGGGCTATTCATATTCGACCCATTTTAGGGTCGGGAAGCTCTCTGCAATTTCTTTCAACTAATTTCTAATTGTCTGAACCTTGACTGGCTCAACTCCATTGATTACCATACCCTGAGCGGAGTCGAAGGGTGATTATATACAACTACACTACATATCATGCCCATCATCCAATCCTTCTTCTGTCAGAACCTTGATTCGCCTGATTCCCTTGAATCACTTGATTATGTCTAACTACACTACATATCATCTTCATCACGTAATCCTTTAATCATGGTTTAGAAATTTAATTTTTTTCAAATGTCTGAACCTGATTTTTAATAATTAATTACAGAGGGCGTCTTCTATACTTACTCATTCTTATTTCATTAATCCGCCTTTCTTTATCCTGAATTAATTCGCAATTTTTACAACCAACAACACTAAACTCTCTATTTGTTGTTTCATTTTTTAGTATTTTAAAATAAACACCTTTTGTTTTTGCTTCTTCAATTTCATTAAGAGTAAAAAGTGTAGTTGTTATGGGCCCGAAAACACAATTTGCAGCAACAATGCATGACAGCTTTGGATAACGATAATCGGCACACCTTACTTTTTTCACATTCAGTATCCTACCCACTACATGATTTTTGAAGTTTGAACATTCAGGTATAAGACAGAAGTTTACAATATCAGGATTAGAAATTCTCTCCTCCACCTTAAGCAAATCATCTTCAGACTCTAAATTTATTTGAATCAGCGTTATTCCATTTTTCTCATAGTAGAGCAAAGTATTTTCTTTAGGCTTATGAGTAACCACAATTTCAATTGCTGCAATAACATCTCCATCTTTATCAAGCAGAGTAATATCGGGTTGACATACTTTCAAGTAATACTCTTCTTCTATTCTGTCGGTTATCTCTAATAAATTGGTTTGTATCCTAATTGAACAGCTTTTAAAAGAACAAATATTACATTTCCAATTAACTCTTAACGGTTTTTATTCTGATTTATATCGCTTCAATAAATCAACCAGCGATTTTTTAAATGAATAATGCAAAACACCTTCTGGTGTACAATTGGGCGATAAATTATTATGAGCAAAGTGTGGTCGCTTAGTTCCTTTACCTACCCTTCCACTCTTTCTTAATATATATTTATCCTTGCACAGTGGACAATAATAGGCTTCACCTTTGTCAGTATCATTTACATGAATTATATTGCCATTTTCATTTAATGCGGTTGTATATAAAATTTCTTTTTTCATAACATCAAGTATTGTTTTTTCCAACATTAAAATTTGATTTTCTAATTACATAATTAAAGTATTGTTTGTTGTGTGAATTAATATATGTTTTTTACTCTATCAAATGTCATTGAGAATACCTGCTCTTCTACAAAGCCAAACTTTGAATAGTTATAGTTATTTAACAAGGCATCTTCAAGGTTGTCCGCTGTAATACTTGAACCCAACGCAATAACGTTAGAAGGTGGCAAAATAGTCAACAAATCCCAAGAAAGAGGGTTAGTTAATAAAAAGTCTTTTGTTAATACCGGGCAGTATTCAAAGTCTCTTTCCAGTATTTTAGGAGGGAATACGTAATTAATACAATACTGGCTATTAATTGAAGAACTTAACTTGGTAGTGAAATATTTCAACCCTCTTATTTTTTCACTTTCTAATGATATCCATTCTAAAAGCAAACCAGGTATAATATATTCTTCGTGAAATGGAGCTTTTGGGTATTTTACTTGAAAAGAACAAGCCATATTAAGTGGCCATAATAAAAACTTATTAATGAACTGATTTTTATCAATATTACCCAATGAAAAATCTTTAATAATATGCTCTAAGTCATAAGCAAGGTTTAAAACATTGATTGAATTATTACTTTGAAAACCTGATATGTAAATGTCCGAAAATCTGGGGCGCTCTAATTCGAGCCAGCAAATATATATTGATGATCCTAAATACAAGCAAGGTAAACCAGCTATAGAGTATCTTTGATTTGCAACTAGATGTCTTTTTGAAAATGGTATGTGAAAAATGTCTTTTCTTTCAATAATGTTTTCCTCAGATTTTCTAATTCTAAAAAGTCGATATCCATCTTTATTATGTGACTTAACACTTTCTATTAGTTCAAGCACTTTGCTTTTTACTGATTCTTCACTTAGTAGTTTTTCAAATTCTTTGGAAGCACCAACTTGTCTACCTTTCAAGTATTCATCGATTATTATCAATAAGCTCTCGCTTATTTTATTAATTAAAAACACTTTGCTTTTTATTTCATATAACACTTCATCAGTATCAGGCAACTCTTTTACTTTTTCAAAAAAGAGCTTGAGTTTTTTTTCTAATGTTGATGAATAAGTTTCACGTAAATAAGATTTTAATGGATACTCTAATGCTTCTGTACAAAAGCTTTTTCTCAAAATTTTAATTGTCTCTTTCATTTATAAGTAAATCTATTTTTGATGACTTGAAAATATTTAGATAATTATTTCGCTGGTGCGGATATTCATCCGTGCCTCTTACGATTGCGTTGATGGTGCAATTCCAATTATCTGAACCTTGATTCTCCCGATTCCCTTGAATCTCTTGATTATGTCTAACTACACTACTCATCATGGTCATCACGTAATCCTTTAATCAAGGTTCAGAAATTTGCTTTGTTCAGAATTTTATTATTGTGCACTCTCTTAAATTGCATTTTCTTAGATCCAAAGTTGATTAATAATCCTACATCCATTTTATAAGCTTCTACATAATTCATTGCTTGCGCCAAATGCACATCTTCAAGATTAACAATAGCTTTAATCTCCACCATTATTTTGTCTTCCACAAAAAAATCAACACGACGTGTTCCCACTTCAAAACCTTTGTATTGCAATGGCATTTCTTTTTCACGTTCATAGTATATATTGTTGATGTCCATTTCGTGAGCCAATGCTCTTTGATAGATTACTTCTTGAAACCCATTGCCTAAATGTTTGTGCACCTCCATAGCGCACCCAATAATTTTGTGTGTCAACTCTTCATGCTTCATATTCTTTCTTTTTAATCCTTTATAATTGTCTGAACCTTGATTCGCCTGATTCCCTTGAATCCCTTGATTATGTCTAACTACACCACCTATCAAGGCCATCTCCTCCAATCCTTTAATCATGGTTCAGAAATTTCACTTCACACTCCCCTCCACTACCCCAATCTCCTCTTCCGTCAACCCATATAATTCATAAACCAATTGGTCGATTTCGGATTCGGGACTAATACATCCTATTCTTTTTTGCGTTTCCAAGGAACAAACTCTTCATTGTTGTTAATTTCTAAACATCTATTAATATATTTATCTTTGAAATTTAAAATTCGAAGCAATGCCATTTCAATATACCAAATAGAAAGTTCTAAAGCTTCATGTTTTGCATGGGGATGAATTGAACTAAGTTTTTTTCTTTTTTTCACTTGAGAATGTACTATTGCATTTCTTATTTGAATAATTGCATCAGGTGCATCAATAATATTATCATTGTTGTCAATGAATTCTTTTAATTGAATAAATTTTCTCGGTACAAGATGTGAAATATTTAATTGAGAAAGAAGAAGTCTGATTTTATTTGAAGCACTTAACTTCTCCGAATCTTCACCTACTATTAATTTATTTTGTTCAATTATCCACCAATTATATAATAACTCTAAAGCGGTTTGAGCCATTATTATAGATCCTTCAGTAAATCCACTATTATTATTTGCTTCTATATACCAATGAATTACTGTATTCAAAAAGTTTTTATCATCTGTGCCTTTCCAAAGTGAAGAGAAGCTTTGCCATAATTCATTTAGACCCTCAGTTGTATATTCTTGTGCCCAAGAATGAACATGTTTATAAGGATCTATAATTTTATTAGAATAATCTGTCCAGACTACGTCATCTTCAAATACGCCTTGTAAAAACAATGCCGCAGTTCGTCTTCCATTCAAAAATGTGATAAAAGTATTGAGACAATACAATATATCATAAGTCTCTTCTAATCTTAAACTACCTTTCTTTATTTCTAATTCACCATGATGAGTAATAATATAACCACCATTTTGTTCTAAAGATTTTCGTTTTACTTCATAATCTATACCCTTGTCTATTAAGATGATGTAATCGTCATTTTCTAACTCCAATCTACTCATTGAACTTCTCCGACTAGTACCAATGTCTTTTTTTACGATTGTTCCTAGAAAACTTCTAAAGTTAGGAATTGAAAAACCTATTTTTTCTACTGGTATTGTTTTATCACCATCTACAGCTTGTTTATAAATTCTCCCCTTAACAATTGTACCATCAGTATTCCTTCCGAAAAATGTATTAGTATTTATAATTAAGCCACTTCCAAATTCCAGGTCTTTTAAAAATACTTTGTATTCTTTATCCAAGGTCAATAATAAATCATTGACAGAATTCATTGAGATTACTTTCCCCGAAAAACACAAGCCAGAGACTGGAAACCATTCAAAGTTTATTATGCCTTTTATTTTGATATCTACTTCCTCATTTTTTAATGAGTACTCCCCTTCGTATATTTCGATAGAAGTATTGGCTTCCGACATAGCTATTGAGCTTTCTATAATATTAGGTATATGATTATCTTCTTTAAGTGTCATAAAAAGTGTAGTTTTAGTAGTAATCTAAGCTTATTGCCATGCATTTCATTGATGAAGATATTTATCTGTAATCACGCTGATACCATTTGTTACAAATGAGGTTCGATTTCTATTACTTCTTGTTCATTGATTAAATCGCTGTTTTTCACTTTCTGTTTAATCAGCTTTCTCAGTTCTGATATAACAGCTTCCATATAATAACTTGGATATACATAAAATAAAAAGCAGTTATTTGCATCTGATTTTTCTTTTTTCAATTTATCTCTTCTTTGGTTTTCTTCAAATTGTATTTCTGCTATTTTCTTTCCTTTACCTCCAAAGTCTACTGGCATAAAGTGTTGTTCTCCTTGATACTCTATAGCAAAGTTTATTTCTGGAAGATATATATCAAATCTTTGGGGTCTTAACCATTCAGGATTGCCCTGTGAAATAACTTCATATCTATCTCCAAATACTTTTTTTACTTCTCTGAACAGTAAATCTTCATTATAGAAAGCACCTATTATTCTTTCATTAAAATAAAATCGGCATTCATTTTCAAATATTCTAATTGAATTTGTTAAACCACCAGCAAAAAAATTACTGTATTCATATACACCGGGTGGTGAACTCATTCGTTCAAGAGTAGATTTTTCTACATTAAAGTTGCTTAAAAGATAATCTATAAATTCTTTTTTTGATATAAATCTACCTTTAAAATAATCTATAAGAGGTTCTGCTCCAATTAACTCACTAGTGCTTCTAAGAAAATACCCATTTGCTATACTAGAACACAATTCATCAAAAGTTAATCTATCCCACCAATGATAGTAAATTAGATTCCTTTTTACTCTTTTTATTATATCTATTTCTGTAAATTCTTTTTCATCAATAAAACAATTTTCTATGAATGTTGAATTTATTGACCAACCGTTTCCTAAAAATCTTGACCAATAGCCACCCAAATTTATTGTTCTTGTTCTATTTTGTCTTAACTCTTCAACTTTTTCCTGAAGCTCTTTTTCGTATTTTTCAATTAATTCCTTACTAACTTCAAAGTTTTTATTTTTATACTTTTCAATAAACTTATTCGGTATTAATCTTTCATTATCATTTGAAAGTTTACCTTCAATAATATCTTCTATTGTAGAAGTTCTACCACCTAAATGGTTATAAGTAAGCCAACGCCATTTTTTATATATTGGATATAATGGTTCTTCTTTAATGAAAAAGATGTTTTTAGATAAATGATTGACATATCCAATATAAAATATATCATATTTGAAACAATCCACATCTTTATATATACCTAAATTTATCTTTTCATTCTCTATTTTATATGGTCTTACTTCTCCTTTTTTTAATCTACTAAAGAGAATTATAGATATCTCTTTCGCTTCTTTATCTTCTTCTTTTATAACTGTACAATCTAATTCTGAGTTATAGACTAAATGATCATAAAATAATTCAGACACTAAAGAGTGTGTACTATACTCTGAATAATTATCTTTATTAATTGTGTATATCTTATCTTCACTATTAATATTTATTACACCTATTGTGAAATGACTAAGTTCAAAATAGAATATATCTACTAAATTATTTGGTTCAAATTCAATCTTTCCCCTTTTAGTGTTTTTGTCTTTTTTTAGATGTTTAATTTGATTTGAATAGCCTTTAAAGAACTCATCAGATAGTTGAATAAACTCACTCTTCTTTGAAAATTGATTATAATTATCTGAAGATTCTAAATGCATTACTATATATAATTTTTTCAACATAGCTTATTCTTTTAAAATTTGTTTCAATAATAATACTTACTACAGAACCAGTCACAAATTGTGACCAGTTCCTCACCTATCCACTTAGAGAAGTAGGAATATATATCTCCCTATCTATTTTTAACTTCAAGTAAGTTTTGTTGAGTGCCTTCCTTGGTTTTAATTGCTTCAAAATCATGTTGACAGTAGTTTTTAATTGTAACTTCAAATATAAACATATATTTTGATAAGTTAGAGAAATATGAATGATAAAATTATTCAAGTGCAAATTAGCTGAAATATTTCCGCTAACACGGTCTCTGACCAATCCTTTTTAAAAATAGGAGAGATTGGACACAAGTCTGAAGACTTACGCCAGTGAAGATGCCCCTCACTCCTAATCCGATAAAATCTAATAAAACCCAATTTCCATCTTTCACCACCCACACCCCTCAAAAAAAAAATATAACCCATCCCCTCGAATATATGCCCAACCAAGATCAAAAATTTTCCCCCTTTCGCCAATGCAAAAACTCAAAAAACAATTTTATTTCACCTATCGGACGAGTACACAACCAATATCAAAATTAAATCCATCCTTCGCCAGCAGCGACATGTGATATCATTATTTTTTTCTACCATCGAACGGATGTTTGAGCAAAAGGAAAATAAAACCGAGCTTTCGGACGTGTTCGAAACCCGAAAGGAGAGTTCCTTTCTACTATCGAACTGGTTCGAAACCGATATACATTTATTTTTCTACTTTCGGATGCGTACGAAACCGCTAAGGAAGTATCCTTTCCACTTTCGTATCTGTTCGAAACCACAAAGGAGGTATCCTTTCCACTTTCGGACGGGTTCGAAACCACAAAGGAGAGTTCCTTCCTACTTTCGGATGCGTTCGAAACCAATATTTACAATTCCTACCTGCTTTCGGATGCGTTCGAAACCGCAAAAGAGAGTTCCCTCCCACTTTCGAACTGGTTCGAAACCGATAATGAGAGTTCCTTTCTACCATCGGATGGGTTCGAAACCGAGAGGGAGCTTTTGTTGTGGTGTGATGTTTATAGATTCTGAAGATATAAAAAACAGTCTTTTAAAATACACCCCTACCATTTAAATATGTGTAACTAACAGATAATCAGTTGTAGTTATTTTACTACAAGAAATAATTCCAATTAATGCACACTTCTGAATTAATTTTATTTATATTTGTAATAAATCTACTGCAAGGGTTGTAGTAGAGACATTATTCTATATTTCTGATGTTTTACATCAACAGGAAGATGCAAAAAGATGAAGGATAGAGTGTGTCAATTAATATTAATTTAAATTTTTACATAACATGAAGTTATTATCTTTAAAGTTTTCTAAATTACTTAAGCTTGAGCGACCAAAGTTTGCTGAGGATGTAATTAGAATAATCGATGAGCACGACCCTGAACTGCTCAAAGTGAATGAGTTGTTTACCCTACTGCAGGCGATAAAGCCAGAAATTGATCAACTTATTGTATGGTATAGGGCTCACCCTAAGACTACCGAAATAGCGCATGGACGTGAAATGCGTAAT
>DEZB01000068.1 GCA_002364735.1 Bacteroidales bacterium UBA3143 | reverse complement strand
GCACCTATAAAAAAAAGAAAAAGTGTAAATATTAGAATGCTTGTTTTTTTCATTTTATATCAATATTATAATCTATAATATAATAACCGGGAATTGCTTCCCGGTTATTATGTTTTTTTAGTTAGTATATCCAGGATTTTGTTCGATTTCTGCATCAATATTTCTCTCTATTTCTGAGAAAGGTATTGGCCAAAGATTATGATAAGGCTTTATTGTAAGTCCAGTTTTTTCATTATACTTGACGTTTCTATCATATAATAACCCCATACGTGTTAGAGTAATCATTCGAGTTTCTTCTGCATATAATTCTCTTAATCTTTCATCCAAAAGAAAATCAATATCTACTTCATTTGCATTAATAGGGAAGGTTTCTGCCCTATTTCTGAGTTCGTTTAAATCATCAGCTGCTTTCTGTTTATTTCCTAACTTTATATATGCTTCAGCTCTAAGTAAATAAGTCTCAGCCAATCTGAAAAGATAATCATCCTTAAAAACATTTTCACTTGCATTGACCAAAATATTCCCTCCAAATGGTGATACAATCGGATTTCCATCTCCATCTCTTTTAAGATATTCTTCAGGTTGATCTCCTGCAGAAAGTGATGCTTTCCTAATAACTGGAAACCAGCTTCTAAGAGTGTCTTTAGGATTTGGTGCATTTTTAGCATAACCATCAGCAACATACCATTTTCCAAAATGCGGGGAATTAGAAGGAACGCCATCAATTTGAAAATCTCTTATTATATTATATTTCGAATTCCGAATATCTCCAGAAAAATCATCTTTCCAAATACCACTTAAAACATGTGTAGTTGGTTTCATCCATCCAACACCTCTACCTGATATTTTATCATTAAAAGCCATATAAGCACTGATGCTAATAGTCTTACCATCAGTTTCTACTGGTATTGTCAAATTGCCAATATCTGGTGTAATTGCCCATTGAAGGGAATTACGCTGTTTAGAACTTGCATTTAGATAGTCACTTTGAATTACATATAAACCCTCTGTGTTCCCGCTGCTCCTATTCTGATTGTTTAACTCAAAAAGATCACGAAAAACATCTCCTGGATCATTTTTGTGAGCCCCGAATCGTTCTTTCATTAGTCCAGTTGCAGGATAGTCAATAACTTCTGAGGCAGTTTTTATTGCTCCATCATAATTTTCAAGAGATATATATATTTCAGAAAGTAAATGTTGAGCGACCTGCTTATTTACTTTACCATCTCCAACCTCATCTATGTTTTTCAATAATGATATTGCTTCCGATAAATCAAGTTTGCATTGGTTATATACTTGCTCACGTGTTGCACGAACATAATCACGACGTGGTGTTATAACCTCTTCCAAAATAAGAGGTACACCTCCAAATAAATGTCCTAACATTCGATAAGAGAGAGCTCTAAAGAAAAGAGCCTCACCAATAATACTTGTTTTGTCTTCTTCCGATAACTCAGAAGATATTTTAGCACGATCAATTATAGTGTTTGCATTCGATATAATGATATAATTTTCCTCCCATATTATATTAGGAACAGAAAATGTAGGTACCATAGTATTTTGATAATCATTCAATTTTGTCGGAGGATTGTAATCAGTAACATTAACCGCAAAATCAGTAGCATATCGTAAAGCAAAAAATGCATCTAAATTAATACCTCCAAAGTGTATTCTTCTTACACGATTATATAAAAAATTAACAGAGGATTCAAATTCAGCTTTATTTACAAGTGAATTGTCAGGTGAGTAAAAATCTAGTGGCTTTTCCTCTAAAAAGTCAGTTTCATTACATGAGCCAAATAATATTAACCCTATAATTAAAACTATTATATTATTTATTATTTTATTCATAATATGATAAGTTTAAAATTCAACATTTATTCCAAATGAATAACTCTTAAGAAGTGGGTAAGCTGAAGTCGACAGTCCAGTTCCTGTCTCAGGGTCCCATCCATCCCAGTCTGTAAAAGTTAGTAAATTATCGCCTGATAGATAGACTTTAACTCTATTAATTTTTATGTTCTTTAAAAGTGATTCAGGTAAGTTATATGAGAGGGATACATTTTGCAAACGAACAAAACTTCTTTGAACATAAGGAGAAAATGTTTCGCCAAGAGCAACTGTGTAATAACCAAGCTGTTTGTATCTTGCGTTAGGATTTTCGGGAGTCCAATAATCCCAATTAAATCTATTTTCACCATAAATATTATCAGGATTAGGTAGGGAGCTTCCAGGTTGTCCATAATAATAATCCTTACCTCCTTGAATAGAATTTATAAAGAACTTAAACTGCCAATCTTTATAAGTCAGAGTGTTTTGGATACTAAAACGATAGGATGGATCTGTGTACCCAAGAATTTTTCTATCATCTCCAGCAGAATATTTTCCATCATCATTAATGTCTTCAACTTTATATGTTCCATAGGTGAAACCAGATGGAATTTCCCCATTGTGATAATCTTCTAACTGCCACATACCTATAATATTAAAATCATAAACTACACCATAAGGATGATCCATGAATATTTTCGAAGAAATTAGATCATCTTCTTTTCCATCACCATCTTTATCTATTCCAAGAATACTAACCACTTTATTTCTATTTCTTGAAAAATTAACAGTCACATCCCATCTAAAATCTTTGTTTACAATAGGAATGCCTGAAATAGAAATTTCTTGTCCAACATTATCCAGTTTTCCAATATTCATTGGGAGACTACCAAATCCGTTCATTATAGGAATATTTATATCATATAAAAGATCTTTAGTTTTTGCAGTATAATATTCAATACTACCTGAAAGTCTATTATTAAAAAGAACAAAATCTGCACCAAAGTTCAAAGTATTTGTTGTCTCCCATTTAAGATTTGGATTAGGTAAACTACTAATACGCTGACCTAGCTCTGCAGAAGAACCATCACCATATAAATAACCCTGATCATAAGAAGAGGAAATCTTTGAAAGTGTTGAATATCGTCCAGATGTGCGATTTCCATTTGATCCGTATGCAAGTCTAATCTTTAAGTCATCAATTATTGTTTTACTTTCTTCCATAAAACTCTCCTCACTCAATCGCCAAGCGAAAGAAGCCGATGGAAAAGTTCCAAATTTATTTCCTGGACTAAAACCTGAAAAGCCATCACGTCTTACTGTCCCTGTGAAGATATAGCGGTCACTATAATTATAACCAAGTCTTAACATTTGGAATAAACTAGACTCTTCCCAAGCAGATGAGTTAACAGATTGCAAATCTGATTTTCCAGCTTGTAGTGAGTTATAACCTAATTTATTCGACTCGAACTGTTCTGCATATGCGTTGGTTGATTCATATTCCCTTTCTTCTAAACCATAAACAAATGTTCCATTCACAGAATGTTTGCCAAACGTTCTGTTGTAAGAAAATATATTGTCAACAGTTAACGCATAAGCAGATGAGTTCATTTTATTTGAACTGCCAGTAAAGTTCGCTGCATATGAATTAAAATTAAATTCTTTATTGTCAATCAAGCTTTGAGAAAAATTTAAGCGATAGTTCAAACCTTTTATAAATGGGATATCAACATCTGCATATAAATTAGCAAATAAATTGTTTCGTTTATTTAAATCTTGTTGATCCATTTGATAGAAAGGGTTTAACCTTGCTCTATATACTTGAAGTATATACTCTCCTTCATCATCCATATAGGGTATTTGTGGAGGAAGTGAAACAACATCATTAATTGAAGGCGAAACTCCAGAATAATCACTTATTGTCATAAAAGATTGGATTCCAATTTTAAGCCAGTTAGTAACTTCTGTGTCCAAATTAACACGAAAATTATATCTTTTAAAATCATCATTAATCAAGACGTTTTGTTGATCAACATAACCCAAAGAGAGAAAATAAGAACTTGATTTACTACTTCCACTTATACTAAGACTTTGGTTGTGTATATATGGATTTTTGTTTGTTAATAGGTTCCACCAATTATTTTCTATTCCATTTTGATATCCTTTAAGTACCTCAGGTCCAAAGAATTTACTTGCTGGATCCCAGTTTGGATTTGGGTCTTTTAAATTTGTTCCTGTGCGGCTTTCAGATAAAAACCTATCACCAATTTTTCTTATAAAACCTGCACCGTCTTCTGGTAGCATATCTTTATTGCTGATTTCTTGAATAGAATAAGAGGAGCTATATGAAATAATTGGCTTCTCAGTAACTCTTCCTTTTTTGGAGGTTATTAAAATAACACCATTACTTGCTTGTGATCCATATATAGCTGTTGCACTCGCATCTTTTAAAACATCGACAGACTCAACATCATTAAAATTAACATCAACTAGTTGGCCTCGATAAATAATACCATCTAAAACAATTAAAGGGCTATTGCTACCTGAAATTGATGTCCGACCTCTAATTGAAATTCCAGGGTCAGTCCCAGCTTGCGTAACGGCACCAACATTTAAGCCTGGTAATACGCCTTGAAGGGCAGAACCTAAACTTACATTTGGAGATTCCTGTAGAGCAGTCATATCAGCACGCACAATTGAACCTGTTATGTCTTTTTTTCGCTGTGTTCCATATCCCACTACGACCAGTTCATCGAGTGTCTTAGAATCTTCTAATAAAATTATGTTCACAGTGTTTTTATTTTGCGTATCAATCTCTTGTTCAATATACCCAATATACGATATCCTTAAAACAGCATTATTGCTAACATTTAAAGAAAAATTCCCATCATAATCTGTTACTGTCCCATTACTCGTTCCTTTTTCTATTATATTAGCCCCAATTATAGGCTCACCATTAGAATCAGTTATGCTACCCTTAACAGTCTTACCCTGCTGCTTCACCGCCTCTATTACTTCCTTTTCTTTTGCCTCCTCTTTCTTTTTCGCTTCTATATAAGAAAGGATAATATGATTTCCCTCCATCATGAAATCAATATCCGAATCTTTTAGAACGTGAGTCAATACTTTGTTAACAGCTCCATTTTTTGTTCTCACAGAAACTGTTTTGTTTGTATTTACTTCGTCGTTGTAAATGAAGAGATAGTCGGTTTGATTTTCAATTTCATTCAAAACTTCTTTTAAATTGACTTTGTTTTTATTTAGCGTAACCTTGGCACTTTGAGTATAGCCTGTTTCCGCAACGGAAATAAAAACACAGGTAAATAGAAGAATGGTTGCTGTTCTCATAATCAATAGAAAATGATTAAAGGATGTTTTTTTAGTCAAAACATCACATGATAAATTGATTTTATTCATACATTTGTAAGTGTTTTATAATTAATACATTTGATTGATTCATTGTGTTGATTTAATTCTGACCGACAAGTGTTCCAGCATTTGTCGGTCTCTTTTATGGTTGTCACTTCATAGGCAGTCAGTCTTTAGATGTTTTTTATATGTATAATTTGTTTTTCATCGTCTCGTTCGTACGTGAAATGTATGCTTCTTTGTAATACCCTTAAGGCATAGTCGATACCATCTGTTTGACGGAATTTACCTGTGTAGGTATTGTCAGGTAAACAGTTTGATTTTATTTCTATTCTTGTATCAAAATATTGTCCCAATACGGCTAAAATCTCGTCCAATTTTTCGTTGTTGAATGCAATTAATCCTTTTCTCCATAAAAACTCATCGTAATCCTTTATTTTAGCTACTGTCAATTTCCCATTGTAAAGCGTAGCTTTTTGAGTGGGTCGGATTTTGATAATTTCATCTTCATTACTATTTAAGTAAACACCAACGTTTCCACTGAAAAGACTTGTTTCAAATTTGTTATACTTAGAATAAGCAGATACATTAAATGTAGTACCCGTTACTTTTACACCGCCTTTCGTAGTATTTACAATAAAAGGACTTTTCTTATTTGCACTAACTTCAAAATAACCTTCACCATCTAAATAAACTTCTCGCTGCTTTTTAGAAAATTTACTTGGGTATTGGAATGTAGTGTTGGCATTCAACCATATTGAACTGTTGTCAGCTAAAATTAAGTTTATTCGTTGTCCGGGTGGAACAATCAATGTGTGAAGCTGACTGTCATTGTTTTTGTTTTCAAGGTGTTTGTTGATAAGCAAGCCAGTGGTAATAACGAATAAGACTACAGCAGCTACATTTATAAAAGAACTCCAAGTGATCAAGTTTTTCTGTTTGCTTTTGATATTTGTTGAAGCATTTTTATTAAGAAGAACAGCGTCATATAGCTTTCTCTCATTAAAAAAGAAAGCACTGTTTTCAGGATTTTCATCCATCCAATTTCTAATAGTTAATTCTTCGCTAATGGATGTCTTCCCTTCAAAAAATTTATGTAGCAACCCTTTGTTTATCATTCAATATATATTATTAAGCAATTGATGGTTATTGCCCCTTGTATTAATATAACAAATGAGGGTTTATAATCCCTAAACAAAATTTGAAATATTTAATAAATAAACGAGAATAATATTAGAATGGTGATTATGAATTCCTTTAATTGTATGCGAAGTTCGCTTAATACTTTGGATATATGGTATTCGATGGACTTGGTAGATAGTTTTAGTTTATCAGCTATTTCACGGTGCGATAGCTGTTCAAAGCGACTCATTCTGAATATTTGAGCTGTGCGTTGCGGTTGTTTGTTAATTGTGTCTTCAATAATTTGTTGAATCTCATGTGAGAATATCTTATCAGGATTGCATGCTTCAAGGGTATTGATTTTTGTATTTAATACCCACTGTGCATGGTCAGTTAGATCTTCTATAGCCTTCAGTTTTATTTTTCTGTGTTGTAAGTAGTTGAGGCATTTGTTTTTCACAATGGTGAGTACATAGCCTGGCGCATTGGTGTCAGTTAATAATGTGTCTTTACATTCCCAATACGCTGCAAATGCATCCGAAACAAAATCTTGTGCTTTTGTCTCATCCCTCACATACCCCAATGCAAAATAAACAAACTGTTGGTAGTAGTCATTATACAGCTTGTTAAAATTAAGTATATCTGTAGGGTGTGTCATTATTAATAAAATGAAAATGAATCAGTGTAAAGGTATCATTTATTTTAATAAAACAAAATGCTTTTGCAGATGATTATTTTATAATAATGTTAATATGTGTTTTATACTAAATCTACCACCTACCATTCAATCTCTTTCTTCAGGGCTTTCGTATCCTGCGGAAAAGAAAGAGAAGCGATGTATTCTTTCCAAGCTTTTTTATCATACCCATAGTCAACAGAAGTAATTTCTTTAAGTTCGTTGAGAGCAAAGTTTTTAAAGTTGTAATGAATATCATCGAAGTATCCTAATAGTATTTCATAACCCTTTTTTGAACCACAACGCGCCAAAGTAGCACCAATGTGTAACTCTAAGTTGCCGCTGTATACCCTCCACCTTGTTAAATGGTACTCTTCTGTGATGAAACCACCAATGTTCTCATCTTTTAGTAATTTCTCTAACCCTTTGTTGAACTTTTCATCGGGATTGCGTTGCGCATAGAAACACAAATTGAGAATTCTGTTATAAAAAGGAATTATCTTTAAGTCGATCCTGCTATTGAAGAAATCGGCTCGCTCACCTGTCCAATTAATTACATCACCACCAGAAGTTGTGTTTTCGAGAATATGCAGTATAGTTCTTTTACTTACCCTATCTCCAGACATTGCCAATAAACCTATATTCTGATTGATGCGCCAATATAAACCTTCCAACACATTTTTTTCTCTTCCACGAATGAAATCATAGTTTTCAATGTACCCTTCAGGATAACCTTGTCTAAGTTCCTTGTCAAACATTTCTATCAGTTCATCTTCGATAAACGCACATCCGCTTATCTCTCCAAACCATGCCAAGGCTTTCGACAACTTTAGCTTGTTGTTTAATTCATTTGTATTTTGAATCGTTGACTTCAATTTAGGTATAGCTTTTTGCTTGGGCAACTTTATACATTCATACAAATACTCCTCTTTACCCTCAGCTAACTGATTTACTCTGCGTTCTATTTCAGCGTCATTGTTGATATCATTACCCGCTTTTTTGTTTGCATACTCCGCAGGAAAAAACCCTCTTTGAAACCACTCTTTTTGTAAAGTAGCAACGTTGTAGTCTTTAGCTATAATATTCTCTATTACAATGTGTGCAGCAATCTGTCCAGTTACATATCCCAGTAGCATAATGTCTGCTGACATTCTTGTAAACTGCAAAGCATTATGCGTTTGACTTATTGCTTTACCAGCTATCAAAAGTCCATCTAAACCTTCAGGAACAATTGATCTGTAAGGTATTTCAACTTGCACAATGTTAGAGTGGGGGAGCAAGAAGCCACACCTTGATAATTCTGAGTGTCCCACGTTGTGGGGATCAAAATCGCTACTTGCAAGACCAATCATATCTTCAAAATGTGTTGCTTCAGCAGCATCAATTAAGTCCAACTCATACAATCCTTTAATTCGTCGTGACTCTCTAACGGTAAGGTAGGGGTGGAAGTCATAAAAAAATCCTTCATAGTGAGATAAAAATAATCCCCGTTGTAGTTCCGATATTTTGGTGTTGTTCACGATGTCATAATCCGATGTAGGGAATGATGGAGGTTCGCCTCCTCCCGTTAGGTTCCACTGACTGTAGTTTTGCGTTTCGCCATTCACGCTATTTCCATGGCTGTAGGTTGCACCCGCAAAATAAGCAATATCCCCATCTCCTGTAGCATCTATCACAAGGTCGCCCATCACCTTTGTCAACCTTCCATTGTGGCATATAACTACACCTTTCACCTTTTTGTTTTCAACAATTGCATCACAAATTATTGCACTGGGTATAAACCTTCCATTCAGTTTACGTACACGATCAGCAAGAAATGCTTTTCTTCCGATTTTTCTGGAGAAATGAAGCTCTTTAGCCAACATGTTAGATTCATACTCCAACTGTTTAATAAATGGAGTTTCGTTCCTACCAAGGTAGTAGGGCATCACGCCGCCCATTGTTTTAGTACCACCAAGGTCATTGAAATAATCTAATACAATTGAGTCGGCTCCTTTTTCCAACGCGCCTATTGCAGCAACCGCACCCGCAGTTCCCCCTCCAGCTACTAAAACTCCTGTCTTTATTTCTTTATTAGGTATATGTGACGCAATTGCTGATTTGCATTGCATAAGAGGGCTAACAAACCCCGGCTCATTGTGAGGTGCAAAATCGAAATTATCAATGGGTACCTTTCCACCAATCAACAATATATTTGTAGGTTTTGTGTTTTTAGTTGCAGTAATTATATCACTGTCAATTAACCTCTCTGATGCTGATTTAATAGCTAAAATATTCTGACACGTCAGTTCATTATGCATTGTTTCCAAAACGGAGTGCCCTGCAAGATGCGACTTCTTAAAACTATTGTTTTCCAACTCAAGGGAGCTCTCCAATGCATAGTAATGCACATGTGATTCTTTTAAACGCTCATCTAATAACGGTAGCTTTTCACCCAATTTTGCTGCAATATGCCTTGCTTGCATTTCTATCTCTTCCAGCTCTTGGCTTTTAACTGGAAATTTGAATTCAACGAACATTTGATTATCTGCGTTTTTGCCCAAATGAAAGTGAACCTCATTATTCTCAATTCCAAAATCCTTTGATACTTCAATGGTTTTCTTTTCAGGATTGTCTACCCGTAATAATTCCAGAACAAAACCTGCAGTTTTAATTTTGTACTTTTGTTTCAACAACTCACGACTAAAAATAAGATTGTCGGAAGCATCAATAAAGTTTTTGCATTTCACAGAATACAATCCATGCTTTGTTGCTAATAAAACGCCATGAACTGATTTATCATCAGTAAGCAGCCCACACACTTCAGTCATTAATAGTACATCTACTTTGTGTACCAGCAAATTCCTTGTTAATCCTTTTTTTACACTCCCTGCAAATAGCAAGAGTTCATCACCAAATAAACTTTCGTTTGGACCACTGCCTCCTTTTTTAAATATCTCTTGTGTTTCGCCTGTTGGAAAAAATAAGTTTGTTAACCCTGCATCCCAATTGGTAAAGCCTTCGCTTCCAAGCCATAATTTGCGTTTGGCTGCAATGTCAAAACCAGGGCTTGTCCTTTTGTCTACAATTAATACTTTCAACCCTTTTTGAGCCGCATGTATGGCAGCAAAATAGCCCGACAGACCTGCACCATTTATTATTAAATCATATTCCTGAAAATTGATCTCGCCTGTAAACTGACGGTTAATTTCAGAAAATGCTTTGCTATTGAATAATCCGGGTGCCAACATCACCGCACCAAAGGCGGGCAGGCTATATTTAAAAAAATCTCTTCTGTTCATTGTTCTATCTTTATAAGGATTAAAAGGATGTTCAATTATTTATTCATGAAGGGTATAAGAGACACTAACTCGTCCTGACAGCATCGGCTGGTTCAAATAGATTCCAATGCGGGTATATGGTTCACCCCCTTCGCTAATTTGTTCTGATTTTATAGAAAAGCCACTGTTAGGTGACGAAATTGTAACCAACATTTTCTCATCACCCCTTTCAAGCAACAACGTATTGTTTGATTGCTCCGACCACCGAGAACGAGTTATTATGGCTGTTTCGAAATTTTGAGGCGTTGAAAATTTAAAATCATCTACAACCATTAGCTTTCCTTCTCCCTCACGGCTATATGTAAACATGCGCCTCACTTGCTTCAAATCTTGAACATTGTATGCAGAAGTGATATCGAGTTCTATTTCGTCTTGCATTTCGGTAAACTTTGTGTTCAAAATAATCCCTTTGGCTTCACGTCCATACTGCTGTTCTTGACTTGCAACCAATGGCACTGGATGACCCATCGATCCGATTGATTTATAAGTGTAACGATATTTATTGTTGAATATATCAGAGGTATAAGGTATTCTGCCTGGATCACCTGCCATCATTTCTCGACCAAGCACAACAGAATATGATCCAAGGTCGTTGTGGTTGTGATTTTCATCATTGTGCCCACCCTTCATGGCCACTCCCATCCTGCATGGTGAGTTAGGCATTGGTCGAGAAACAAGTACTCCCGATTGAGCGAAAAACGATCTCAGGTTGTCAACTCTGTTTTGATCACTCTTATTGGGTTTCGCCAAAGAGGCTGAATTAGGGAAAGCCATCATTATGTTATTTCTAATATCCGTGGTTTTTCCTATAAAGGTGAGTGTGTCATATTCTAATAGTCCCACGCTTAGATTGCGACTCAAATAAGACACAATACTGGAGTCTGGTTTGTTTTTAAAACTTGAATCAGAAAAAGGTGGATAAATACCATTTATTATTTCAATATTGGGCACATAGAGGGCAATCTTTTTTATTTTGTCATCCGATAGGAGATCAACCCTGCCATTGGTTGCTTGCCAAATGTTTTCGCGCAACATGATGAAATGACCAATGCCATAATTGAAATAACCAATTCCTTCAGAACAATACCCATCATCTTCAAAACTGACCAATCCGTTTTGTGAATAATATTCGCCAATCCAACTAAAAATAGCACGTTCAGTTTTATCCTCAATTACGGTTAATGCCGCACCAACTACACCCGACAGACATACATGATTCCAATTGTTAGTCATAACAAGAAACTTGCTCTCCTCTGTGTTCTTTGTTTGAATGCTATTTATAACAGGATTAAATATCTTTAGATACAGTGCATCCATTGCATCTTGCCGTAGTTTCGGATCTATTTTATTGCCCATCAAATAGAGTGTTTGAGCAATGGTGTGTGCATAAAGTGCACTTGTTAACTCAACTGTATAACTCATGTCTTTATAATTTTTGAAATCGATATCGCTGCGTGGCGAAACCCATGAGCTTTGATTTAATAGCTCTCGCAGTCCATCGGCTACTTTTTGGGTATACCTGTCTTTGTTTTCAAGACACTCGGCCCATGTAAATCGCGATAAACCTTTTGCTCTATCGCGCATCATTTCCAGTCCCCGTGCCGAAGAAGGAGCAGACCCATCTGACAAAGAAAAATAATCTTCTTTGCTGAACTTTGGGAATGAAAAACTTTCTGTCTCTTTTAGAAATTTGTCATATGCTCCTGAATTCAATAATTTATCCCATACGTCTCTTCTATTGCATGGATCACCATATCCAGCAGGTTTATCCACTAATAGCAATTCAATTTCCTTCACCCGTTGTGTGTCAATGGGTTTTATAGGAATAGCTTTGTTTTGAGCCAATGTTACGAACGATGAAGATAGAAAGAATAGAAACTTTTGCTAACGATGAAACTGACATATTATTTGTAAATTGCATAGAGGTATAATGAAATTGTATTATTTTATTTTGAAGACAAAAGATGTGTAAAGATATGATTTATTTTATAAAGGACGTGAAATAGGGGTTTGTATTTTTGTTTTGCAAACACGGGGGAGGGTATAAAGTGGTGAAATAGGAAGCGGTGATGATTATGGTGAGGAGTAAATAGTAAGTAGCCTGAACGAGTTACATCATATAGCACACCCCTTAGCTCATTATCTCACACCTCATACTACATTACCTCACCTCTCATCTGTCATATTGTCATAAATAGTTCTTCGGCTCGGACAAACGAGTTTCTTTTATGTAATCCGAGCCCTCGGAATGCTCAAAAACTTTTATTTTATGGAAAAATGATAGCAATAAAAGGCAAAATGCATTGAAAAAAAAGAGCTTATGGAGCTCAATTTTTGTTTGACGTCTTCCAAAACAAAAAGTATAAAATAATTGATTTGTTTGATTTCTAAAGAAAAGGACAAAGATTTGATTATGATGAATCTTTAATAGATAAAATAATAAGGTGAGTAACTCTTTACTTTATTTGATAATAAGTAAGACCAAATTTCGTAGACTAAACCATTATTTTGAGCTTTATGATCATGAGTAGATTAACTGACAATTATTTATTTATCAATAACAAAAAAGGTGAAATCGCATTATATCTCCAATTTTTTTAACTAAGTTTGCACCAATTCATACCTATATCCCAATATATAATATAGTATACAAAAAATATTTTTAATAAGAAGATGAAAAGAAGATTGTTACAACAAAGTTTAGAATTGGCTACAGAAATACATCAACTAATGAAAGAAGTTCCAGGAGAAGATTCTTCAAACATTACAGAACCAATAAATACTCTTTCTCTCACCGTGCAAAGTCATTTAGTGAGAGGACAAAAGCAAGAGTCGGAAGAATTGGTAAACTCTTTGGCTTCATCGAGAGTGGCCCTTACTGAACTTGAAGAAAAATTGTTGGAAACAGTGAAGCTCAGAAAGTTGAAGAAAATGACTATAAATCCTACATTGGCAAAGATTACTGATTTGCATGGAGAAATTGAGGTGGTTGAAAAGCAAATTTTACGTTAGTAACGTGAGTTCGGGATAAGATTATCCCCAAATACTTAATTGGTTTGATTTCTCCACTTCAAATTTGATTGAAGGCTTTTTTGGGAAAAAACAATATGAGACAAGAGCTGCAATAATATTCATGATGAAATTATGAGTAGAACGATGTCTAGAATGTTCTATCTGACAGATATTTTTCAGCTCATCATTTATTGATTCTATAACTGATCTTTTACGTAAAAGAATCTTATCACGAAATGACATCAAACTGTTCTTCATATTAGATCGTATGCCTGTCACTAAGTGAACTCCTTCATCAAAAAGCATCTCGAAAAGCTTCTGGCTAATGTATCCTTTATCTGCATAGAGCTTACCGAATAAATCTTTTGTGAGAACATTGATTACATCAGGGTTTCGATCGTCGACATTCCCTTTGGTTAGTGAAAAATTAAGTAGTTCTCCCTTCTCATTACAAACTAAATGCAGCTTAAATCCAAAAAACCAACCCATTGTACTTTTCCCTCTCTGGGCCATATCTTTAAATACCTTGTTTGAGTAAATACGCTTGTTATGGCATACTTTAATAGGAGTAGAATCTACATAAGTAATACCTGTACATTCTCCAAATCCAACTAATTTCAGAAGCAACATGAGAGGTACAATTGTTCGAGGTTGTAACTCTACAAAACGGTTATAAGAAACAGCATTTGGGAAGTAACTATTCATATGTTCACAAATATAAAAACGATAATAATGTTTGAAATTATGGAATGTACCACAGTGAAAGCAAACCATTACAGTTATGATTTCACTTTGAGACATTTGTGTTTGTCGGTTTCTTTTTTTTGTTACGTTGCCTGCTTGAAGTTGATGATTCTGAATTTCCTTTTCATATTCTTTGCAAAAGTCGTCTGCTATACAAAAGATTTCTATAACTTTGTCTGTTGTGATCATAGAGCGAAATGTTTGTTATTTGTTTGATTATCAACTATAAATATACAAATAAGACCTCTATATCACAACTTTTTTTGAAGCTTTTTTTATCCCGAACTCACGTTAGTAAGCTCCGATCTATTTATCAAAAAAACGTCCAAACTTTTATAATTAGTCTGGACGTTTTTTATTAATGTTCTCAGATATTGTCTACTCTGAAATTATGGCATTGCTGTTATTTTTGTAAAACCTTATCCCAACAATTCAAAAGGCTAATCATTTGTACTATGACAAAGAATCCTTGATGTAAATTTAAAGTTGGATAGCAAAATATTTTACTTTAAAGAGTAAACTTAAAAAAAACCTTTTTTATTTTAGTCCAGGGTACCCAGGATTCTGAGTAAGTTGGTTGTTGGCCTCTAAAGCTTGAATGGGTATTGGCATTAACATTCTGAAAACAGGAGTTGTTTCGGGTTTCATGAAGCGAGGCTTCAAGAAATTACCAAAACGAATGTTGTCTTGCCGTGAGTAGCACTCCCAAGCAAGTTCTAATCGACGTTCCTTATAAACGTCATCCAAAGTAATCGTTGTTAGCAATTTATCCTCGCTATCAAAAGCTCTTTTTCTAATTAAATTAATAAGAGGTAAAGCCTCTGCATTTCTGTTCAATCTTACCAATGCTTCTGCTTTCATCAAATAAACATCTGCCAAGCGAAAAAAGGCATAATCATTTTCAGCATCTGAAGATAATCCAGATTCAATAACCCATTTGAAACAGCGGGCACCTACTTCTTGTTGAACTTCTCCCCAAACTCCATCATACTTAGCAGTACTACCATCTATCATGGGTATATCGATAGTATGAATTAGTTCTCTTCCGTGTTGAGTTATAAGAATTTCACCTGTTTTCGCATCGCGCATTTCTCCAATTAAAAATGAACCAGCTTTTCGCTTGTCATCATTATCAAATTGTTTTACATAATCTGGAATAGCACTTATTCCATTCCATGGAGAAATACTTATTCCCAGTGCAAGAGGGTCTTTATAATGTAAAGTTCTGAAGAATAGATGATTACCCTGATCGTTGCTGCTAAAAACACATGGGAAAATAATTTCTTTTGATGATTCATTCTTAACTTCAAAACTCAATTTCCAGTTGGGTTCTAAAATATAAGGAAGTTTTAAAACTTCATCACATGCATCTATACATTTCTGCCATTCAGGAGAACCTTTTGTAAAAGTAGTTTGAGACACAGTGCCATTAAACACTTCTGCATTTAAGTACATTTTGGCTAAAAGAAAGTAAGCTGCACCTTTAGTAAACTTTCCATAAGTAGCTGTAGACACATCAGAAGGCAGTAGATCCTTGATTTCATTCAATTCCTGAATGATAAAACTATACACTTCTTTTCTTGAGGTTGTTTTAGGTAGCTCCTGATCTTCAAAATCAGTTACTAAAGGAACATTTCCAAAATAATCGACTAACATGTAAAACCAAAAAGCTCTAACCCCTCTAATTTCTGCATAAACTTGTTCACGACGCGATTCTTCAATTGCTTGATTTGATTTTATAAGTGCTAAAACCTTATTACATGTTGAAACACCTGAGTTTGCATGATTCCACATACCATTTATCACTGAATTACGTGGTTGCCATGTGTGACGTGCAAACTCTTGATGAACACCACCATCATACCAGTCCCCGCCAATACGGGTTGGTGTAATGGCCATGTCTCCTGTTTGTTCTGATAATACTAATCCATCTCCTGGCCAAACGTTTTTAAGAGTTCTGTATATAGGAGCAATAATTGAATTTATTTGTGCTTGATTATTTCCAAATTCGTCTGCTGGAATTTTATCATAAATAGTCTCATCTAAATCTGTACATGAAACAGAAAAACCAAGAATCAAGATAATTAACAAAAAATATTTATGTAATAATTTCATAATTTAAAATTTTAGGATATTAAAAACTTAGACTAACTCCAACGGTGAAAGTACGTGCTTTTGGATAAAACTCACGTTCTTCCTTTCCAGGGTCAACTCCATCCATTTTCACTTCAGGATCTAATCCACTATAGTTTGTCAAAACAAATAAATTTTGACCTGTTGCATACAATCTTGCGCTATTTAGCCAATCAAGTTTGCTTGTATTAAAGGTATAGCCCACAGATAAATTATCTAAACGTATATGAGAACCATCTTCTACGTAGAAACTACACAATTTGGGAGCTTCTTTTAGACCAATACTAACAGCTTCTTTTCTAACGTTTGCACCAGGTAGGCTTTGAAGATTAGAATAAGCAATTTTTCCAATATTCAACACATCATTACCCAACATCCCTCTAAAAAAGAAAGTCATATCCCAATTTTTATATGCGAATGAGTTTTGCCATCCAAATATAAAATCGGGTTGTGGGTTACCAACATATGTGCGATCAGCATCTGTTATAGATCCATCTTTATCAATGTCTTCAATAATGTATTTGCCATCTGCATCAATTCCGGTACACTTTAACATGTAAAATTGTCCTACAGGATAACCCTCCTCAATAATTGTAGAGGATGTAGCCGACATACCCCTAATGCCACCAACGTCTCCCACATAGATTCTATTTGTGGAATACAGCTCATCAGAAAGTTTAGTAACTTCGTTATGATTAAAAGCTCCATTGATAGATGTGTTCCAGCTAAAATCATTAGTATTGAAGACATTGGCACTAAGTGAAAATTCAACACCTCTGTTTAGCATATCTCCCACATTTGCCATAATTCTATTATGCAAAAAAGGAGGGGTTGGAACAGTATATTCATAAAGCATATCCGAAGTATTTTTCTTATACCATTCAATTGTACCACTAATTCTATTTTTCAGTATGCTAAAATCTACACCTACATTGAGCGATGAGGTTTGTTCCCATTTCAAGTTAGGATTTGCATTCTGAGATATGTTATAAGCAGTAAACCAATTGCCTGAGTCATAATATGATCCCGAACGTCCATACAGTTCAAGTGTTTTATAAGGATCAAGCCCATCTTGATTACCTGTTACACCATAACCAGCACGCAACTTAAGATCACTAAGCCAACTAACATCTTTTAAAAACTCTTCTTGCGATAATCCCCATGCAGCAGATACTGAAGGAAAAGTTCCCCACTTTTGGTTTGCTCCAAATTTAGACGAACCATCATGACGTAACGTAGCGGTCAGCATATAACGTTCTTTGAATGCATAATTGGCTCTTCCAAAAAATGAAATTAATCGATACATGTTTTTTTCTGAAAGAACATCCTCTGGGCGTAAATCTTGTCCAGACTGCAAGTCGTTTGCACCCAGTGAATTGGTGATGAAAAAACGATTTTGTGCTTGGACTCTTTGTCGCATGTTTTCTTCCCATGAGTAGCCGCCAAGTAGAGTAAATTTGTGGTCGTTTTTTATTTCGAATTTATAGTTAATAGTCGTTTCTATAAGATCTTTATCGTTTATAATCGATTCTCTTTTTGCAAATCCTTTTGGGTCCCTACCAGAATAGGTTTCACTGTGGGCATACTCAGAATAGTCAAATGATTTACGTTGTTTATACAAAGTCAACTTTCCTGTAAGGTCTTTCGTAAAATCAAACTCTATGTCACCATTACCGTAAAAATCTAAGTTCTTTATATTTCTACTATTTAACTCAATTTGTCTTAACGGATTACCTTGCAGCCATTCAGTTAGATCGAACCAAGAACCATCTTTGTTTTTGACAGGATAAACTGGCAGAAAGTTTGAAGCTAAAACACTATTGGTTTTATTACTTGGAGAAATATCTCGCACATTAGCAACCCCAGTTAATCCTATTTTCAAACGATTGTTGATGGCACGCTGACTAAATTGGAATCTGAAATTAATATTCTCATAGCTATTATCTTTCATAATTCCTTCCATATCCATATAATTGACAGATGCGCGGTAATTATGTGAAGAACCACCACCTGAAAGAGATACAGAATGATTTTGAGATATGCCAGTACGCATAATTTGGTCAAACCAATCGGTGTCGGCTCCATACTGATCAAATGCATCTCCAGTTGATTGCATATTGTTATCTGAGACATATTTCCGCCAATCTTGACCTGACATCATGTCAGGTTTATTAGCAACAGTCGAAACAGCCATGTAACCATCATAAGAGATGCGCTGTGCACTGCCTGATCCTCTTTTGGTTGTGATAAGTATTACACCGCCCGCAGATCTTGATCCATAAATTGCGGCAGAAGATGCATCCTTAAGCACAGTAATTGATTCAATGTCTTGTGGGGCAACTGAAGTTAAATCACCACCTGGAACTCCGTCAATAACAATGAACGGTCCATTATCTTTTTGCAACGTGTTAATACCGCGTAAACGAATAATGGAATTGTCATTTAAGTCACCACTCGTTGATG
Source organism: Bacteroidales bacterium UBA3143 (assembly GCA_002364735.1). Lineage (GTDB taxonomy): Bacteria > Bacteroidota > Bacteroidia > Bacteroidales > Dysgonomonadaceae > UBA2632. The sequence continues at coordinate 32,746 of DEZB01000068.1, read as the reverse complement.
TGATTGATAATCCTGCAACTTTTCCTTGTAACAGATCCGCAGCATTTTGCGTTGCACCTTTGTTGAAATCTTTTTCTGACACATTAGTTACAGATCCAGTTATTTCTCTTCGGCTTTGAGTACCATAACCGATAACTACAAGCTCCTCTAAACTTTTAGTGTCTTCGTCCAATATCACTTCGATTGTGCTTTTGTGACCGACAAAGACTCTTTGTGTTTCATAACCTATATAAGAAAGCACTAAATAGGCTTGAGCTGACGACACTTCAAGTGTGAAATTTCCAGATAAGTCTGTTACTGTTCCGTTAGTTGTATTTTCTTCAAGCACATTTACTCCAACTAACGGATAACCTTCATTATCATTAATGGTTCCAGTAATGATTTTGGTTTGCCCAACTGTATTCATTGATAATGAGAAAGCAAACAGAAAGAATAATACTTTCATTAAAAAGAAAAGACCTTTAGCTTCATGTTTCATAATACATAATTTAGTTTATTAATAGAATTAATGTTAGATGTTAGATTAATAAAGCAAATATAACTAATTATTTGAAACTACTATTAATTAAGCTGTTTTTTTTCAAGAAAAAGATTTTACATAACTATATATGGGTTGCCATTTTTTATATAAGTCATTGAAAAAGCATCTCAAAATACATAATTGTCATACCTATATCAATTAAGTCTGCAATTTTGTCAGTATTTCCACTTATTATTGTCATTTTCGACCAGTTTTAGCGTTGTAAACAATTTGGCACACTTTTCGCTATATAATTAAGTAGAAAATCAATCATTAGAAATGATGATTACAAATAATTTATATATTAACTAACTTATAATTTTTAAAGAACATGAATATCAAACCATTGGCAGACAGAGTGCTTTTGAAGCCCGCTGCAGCAGAAGAAAAAACAGTAAGCGGTATTATTATACCCGACACAGCTAAAGAGAAACCACTAAAGGGTGAAGTAATTGCAACAGGTGAAGGAACCAAAGACGAGAAAATGATCGTCAAAAAAGGGGACGAAGTTCTTTATGGAAAATATGCAGGCACAGAATTAGAAATAGATGGAGAAAAATTACTCATTATGCGCCAATCTGACATATTAGCAGTTTACGAAAAATAAATAACCAATTATATAACTAAAACGTATTAAATTATGGCAAAAGATATCAAATTCGAAATGGAAGCACGCGACCTTCTAAAAAAAGGTGTAGATGCGTTGGCTGATGCAGTTAAAATCACATTAGGGCCAAGAGGTCGCAATGTAATTATTGATAAGTCTTATGGTGCACCACAAATAACAAAAGATGGTGTAACTGTAGCTAAAGAAATTGAATTGGAAGATAAATTCCAAAATATGGGTGCACAATTAGTAAAAGAAGTTGCATCTAAAACTAACGATGATGCTGGAGATGGAACAACTACTGCTACTATATTGGCTCAATCCATTATTGGAGTGGGTCTGAAAAACGTTACTGCAGGTGCAAATCCAATGGAATTGAAACGTGGTATAGATAAAGCGGTTTTGAAAGTTGTTGAAAACCTAAGCACTCAAGCAATTGAGGTGGGAGATGACTTAAAGAAAATTGAAAACGTAGCTAAAATTTCAGCTAATGGTGACGAAACTATAGGTCGTTTGATTGCAGAAGCAATGCAAAAAGTAAGCAAAGAGGGAGTTATAACAGTAGAAGAAGCCAAAGGAACAGAAACTTATGTTGATGTTGTAGAAGGAATGCAATTTGATCGTGGATATATATCCCCTTATTTCGTTACTGATACAGAGAAAATGGAAGTTCAATTTGAAAATCCATTGATTCTTATTCACGATAAGAAAATCTCTACGCTAAAAGACATGCTTCCAGTATTAGAAAAAGCTGTTGAAACAGGCAAACCTTTATTAATTATTGCAGAAGACATCGATTCTGAAGCTTTAACTACTTTGGTTGTAAACCGCTTACGCGGATCGTTGAAGATTGCTGCTGTTAAAGCACCAGGATTTGGCGACAGAAGAAAAGAAATGTTGGAAGACATTGCTATTCTAACTGGAGGTGTTGTTATTTCAGAAGAAAAAGGTCTCGCATTAGAAAGCGCAACACTTGACATGTTGGGTAGTGCCGATAAAATTACTATTGACAAAGACAACACAACTATTGTAAACGGAGCTGGCGATAAAGATGGAATTGATAAGAGAGTAGCTCAAATACGCAATCACATTGAATCAACAACTTCAGATTACGACCGCGAGAAATTGCAAGAACGTCTTGCTAAGCTTGCTGGTGGAGTAGCCGTTCTTTATGTAGGTGCTGCATCTGAAGTTGAAATGAAAGAGAAGAAAGACCGTGTTGAAGATGCGCTTTCTGCAACTCGTGCTGCTGTTGAAGAAGGTACAGTGCCAGGAGGTGGTGTTGCCTACATCAGAGCCATTGCAGATTTAGACAATCTGGTAGGTGAAACAGATGACGAGACTACGGGTATCGAAATTATCAAACGTGCATTAGAAGAGCCATTACGCCAAATAGTAATTAATAGTGGTAAAGAGGGTGCTGTTGTTGTACAAAAAGTACGAGACGGAAAAGCAGACTATGGATACAATGCTCGCACTGACAAATACGAAAACCTTTACGAAACAGGGGTAATTGATCCTGCTAAAGTTACACGTGTTGCTCTTGAGAACGCCGCTTCAATTGCAGGCATGTTCTTAACTACAGAGTGTGTTATAACAGATATTAAAGAAGATAATCCATCTCCACAAATGCCAATGGGCGGTGGCGGAATGGGTGGAATGATGTAATCTAACTAAATAGAGGATACATTCCTAACTTATCTTTAAAACAATAAGCGTACAACTGAATCATTTTTTTATGTGAGAGGTTGTACGCTTTTTTTTATATCAACGCTACTTTAAAATATTAAACTAACTAATTGAGCGTTTATTTTAATAACATATAAATACATTGATACTTCATCAAATCTAAAAATAGAATTGACCGCAATATTATCAGTAAGATGTAACAAAAATGTAGATTATTAATTGTATTTTTGCAGTCCACATTAACGTAATTCTATTATATAACTAATAAATTAAAGTTTACTTTTTATGATTAAAAAAATCAGGTTTTTATTAGTAGCACTAATTGTATCATCAGCTACTATAATACAAGCACAAGTAACTACATCCAGTATGAGTGGGGGGGTAACTGATGCTGATGGTGCTGTGATAGGTGCAACGGTGATCGCTACACATGTTCCCTCGGGAACTACTTATGGTACTGTAACCAACTTAGAAGGTCGCTTCAACCTAAATGGTATGCGGGTAGGCGGACCTTACACCGTAGAAGTTTCTTACATTGGATATGGTACAAGCACAGCAAGCAATATTACGCTGAGCTTGGGTGAAAACTATGCATTGAATGTTGTACTTTCAGAAGAAACAACATCGTTAGACGAAGTTGTAGTAACAGCACTTCGCACAAAATTCTCTAATGAGAAAACTGGTGCAGTAACAAACATCACAAGTACTGAGATAGCTAATTTGCCTACAGTAAGCCGTAATATTTTAGACGTTACTCGTCTTTCTCCTTATGGAGGTAATGGTATGAGCTTTGCTGGCGCCGATGGTCGTTCGTCTAACTTTACTGTGGATGGAGCTAATTTCAACAATAACTTTGGTTTGAGTTCTGGCCTTCCTGGTGGGGGTAGCCCAATCTCTCTTGAAGCTATTGAAGAAATGCAGGTTGTTATCTCTCCATACGATGTGCGTCAAACTAACTTTATTGGTGGTGGTGTAAATGCTATTACTAAATCTGGTACAAATACATTCAAAGCCAGCGCATACGTTTATCATAGAAATGAAAACTTGCGTGGTGACGCTGTTAATGGTCAACAAATCCAAGGAGCACGTGAAAAAGACCGTAATACAACATATGGTTTCACTTTTGGTGGTCCAATTATCAAAAATAAATTGTTCTTATTCGTAAATGGTGAAATGGCTAAAACGCCAACAATTGCCAATCGTTGGAGAGCTTCAACTGATGGTATAGCTGATGAAAACAACTTTATTTCGCGCACAACAGAAAGCGATCTTAATGAAGTTTCGGAGTTTGTAAGAAGTAAATATGGATATAACACAGGATCTTATACTAATTTCCCAGCAGATGAAAGCAACAACAAGCTTCTTGCTCGTCTGGATTGGAATATCACAAACCAACATCGATTGGCTTTGCGTTACAACTACACAAAGAATACTTCATGGATGTCTCCCAATGCTACTTCTATGGACGGAGGCACTCGCATGTCTGAGGCAAGAATGTCAAAAGAATCAATGTCATTTGCAAACTCAATGTATTCGTTAGACAATCTTGTTCATTCATACTCTTTTGATTTAAACAGCCGTCTATCGAATAACTTATCAAACCAATTTTTGGCAACATTTTCAAAACTTGATGATGTTCGCGGAACAAATTCATCACCATTCCCTTTCATCGACATTTTGAAAGACGATCAAGCTTATATTTCTTTGGGCTACGAGCTCTTTACTTGGAATAACGGTGTTCACAATGATGTTTTGAACATTAAAGATGAGTTGATTTATTACTTAGGTAATCACAAAATAATTGGAGGTATCGCTTATGAATATAAGATGGCAGATAACTCTTATATGCGTAATGGTACTGGTTACTATCGTTATAGAAGTCTTGATGATTTCTTAGAGGAAAGAACTCCTGAAATTGTAAACTTAACTTATGGCTACGATGGAGAACTCAATCCTGCAGCTCGTGTCAGAAGTAATACAATTGGAATTTATGGACAAGATGATTGGAGTGTAAACGAAAGATTCAAACTATCCTATGGTCTTCGCTTGGATGCACTTATCTTCAACAATAATGACTTGATAACAAACAAAGCTATTCAAGAACTTGATTATTCTGGACGTAGTATCGATACAGGTAAATGGCCTTCAACAAATATTATGTTTTCTCCACGTGTTGGTTTTGTATGGGACGCTTCTGGAGACAAGAGTCTAAAACTTCGTGGAGGTACAGGTCTTTTCTCAGGTAACTTACCGCTTGTATTCTTTACAAATATGCCAACTAACGGAGGAATGGTGCAATATCAAGCACAAATAAATGGTAATACAAAGATTTACGATGCAAAGGATGATGAAATAATTTTTAAAGATTATAGTGGTCCCACTATTACAGACGATAAAGGAAACAAGTTTATTGATATGTCACAATTTGCTGGAGGTCTAATAACTAATTCTGACGGCTATCCAAGCCCTTCTGCATTACAAGAGAAATTGGTATCTTTAGGCTATCCTAATACAATTTCGCCCGAAGACGGAGAAAAACCTTCAGCTATCGCGGCTGTAGATCCAAGCTTTAAAATGCCTCAAGTATGGAAAACTTCACTTGCTGTGGACTATGCATTTCCAACAGCTTTTCCATTCTCTGCAACTGTAGAAGGAATCTATAACAAAACTATCAATGGTGTTTCTATATCTGACTGGAGTACTCCATCAGTAGGTGGTTTTGCTCGCTTCAACGGTGTTGACAATCGTCCGATTTATCCTGACGGTTATCGTACAGGCACAAAGGCATTTGTTCTTGAAAACACAAGTCGTGGATATGGTTGGACAGCCAATGTTACTTTAAATGCGCAACCAACAGAATATCTGAGCTTGATGGCAGCTTATACACATACAGTTGCTAAAGATGTAACAGGTATGCCAGGATCTAATGCAGAATCTGCATTTACATATGTTCCTACAGTAGAGGGTCCTAATCACATTAAATTGCACAATTCTCAATATACCACTCCCGATCGTCTTGTAGCTTCGCTTACTACTCACGATAAGAGCGGTAATCACTACAGCCTAATCTATGAAGGATGGCGTGGTGGTAGAAGCTACTCGTATATGACTGCTAACGATATTAATGGTGATGGTTACAACTACGACGCAATTTATGTTCCAACTGATGAGGAAGTTGCAAACAATGATTTCCGTTTTGTTTCGGAAGGTGACAAAACTCGTTTTATGGACTATGTTCATGCAAACAGTTATTTGATAAACCAACAAGGTAAGTATGCAGAAGCTTATAGCCTTTACTCTCCTTGGGTACATCGCATAGACTTTAGCTACAAGCATGATTTTGTTGTGAATGTTGGCGATATTAAAAATAGATTACAACTTAGCCTTGATATCAAAAACGTTATGAACCTATTCAACAATAAGTGGGGGGTAGCTAAATATTTGAATCCAGAAATTGGTTCAGATCCTCGTATCCTCAAATATGAAGGTGTTGATACAGACGGTGTGGCTACATTTTCTACACCAGCCTCAATCGATGGTAATACCGAAACATTTACTTCAAGCTACACATTGGGTCAAACCTGGTATGCTTCAATTGGTATCAAATATATTTTCAACTAATTTAAAAGTACAGATAATATGAAATTAAAATATTTATTCCCATTAATCATCGCAATGCTTGCCTTCATGGCAAGTTGTGACGATGAAGATACTGTGACATTGTTGGATGAAATTCAAGTATCTAAGTCATTCGTCTCTCTTCCAGAGGCAGGCGGTTCTGCAAAAATTACAGTAACAGCTCAAGATAGTTGGACTGCGGAGAAAGTAATAACCAAAAAGGATAGTGTGAAATGGTTGAATATCTCTTCAACTACTGGAAGTGCTGGTGAGACAGAGCTGACATTTACTGCGCCGTCTGCTATAGATGGCCGAACAGCAGAAGTTTTACTTAAGAGCGGCGGCAAAATTCAGAGAATTAACATCATGCAGGGTTTGATGCAGATATCTGAAGCTACCGTTGCTGAGGCTAAAGCTGCACCAGACGGAAAAACGCTCCGATTATCGGGTGTTGTTACTACAATTGAAAATACTATATATGGTAACTGGAGATTGACTGATGACACGGGTGAAATACTTATTTACGGTACACTTGACAAAAAAGGTGGAGAAAAAAACTTTGCGAGTCTTGGTATTGAAGTAGGAGATGAAGTAACTATTGAAGGACCAAAAGGTACTCACAGTGGAAATGCTCAATTGATTAATGTAATGGTTGTTGAGCTCAATAAATCGCTTATACAAATTGATTCTCTTGTAAACGATTCACTTCCTATCGAAGGTGGCGTGTTTACTGCAATGCTTACTGTGAAAGGAGAAGGCGTATCGATTGACATTCCCGAAGATGCCAAATCATGGTTATCTATTGCGTCTATTGAATCAGCAGGAGATAGTGCTACTGTAAAATTTCAAGCCGCGCCTAATACAGGAGGTGACCGTGGAACAACAATTAAATTCCGCACCGTTCAAGAGGGTAAAACCTACTCTACCGAGACATCTATTTTCCAAAAAGGAGCTATAGTGGAAGCAACTATTGAAGAATTTATAGTAGCTGAAGTTGGTCATACGCAATATCGTTTGACTGGTGCTATCACTAAAATTGATACCAAATATAATAACAACATACATATAAGTGACTTTTCTGGCGAAACCTATGTATATCGTCTTGATTTAGATGGAAAAGAATACAAAGTAGGAGATATAGTTACTGTTGTAGGAAAACGTGGTGAGCACAATGGTCATCAATTAGTAAATGGTGTTTTAGAGAGCGTTATTCCTGTAACTCCTATTTCAATTGAAGATGTTCTTACTAAACCAGACTCGAATACCGATTATTATATGGTAACTGGTGAAATAACATCTGTTGTTAGCGAGTTAATTGGTAGACTAAACTTGAAAGATGAATCTGGTGAGATTTATGTGTATGGCATTAGCCCTGGTTATGGAGCATCAACCAATGAAGAAAAAAATGGTTTGTTAGATGCAAAAGGAATTAAAGTTGGGGATAAATTAACTGTTATTGCAACTAAAGGTTCACACAAAGGATCCGGACAACTTACAAATGGTTTTTATTTCAACCACGAAAGTGAAGAATAAGTAAATAGAAAACCAACCATATGCTATAAGAAATGTAGTACACGACATATAATGTGTGACGGATAATAAAAACCGTGTAACAAATAGAACAAATCGAGTAGGATTAAAAATAACTACCGTTTGTAAAATTTATTACACGGTTTTTTCTATATTTATGATCAGTCATAAAAATATTGTAACCATAGTGGATATCAATTTAATTTCTCGCATTTTTGATAATTAAATATTGTTTTTTTGTGATTTCATAGCAAACATATCTTGTCGAGATATCGTTTTACATTTATGAATCCTATTAGATAAAAGATATCTTTTGGATTATTTACTAACCAGTAATAGGAATAAGAGTTTTGGTATAATTATATATATCCATAATCAACCTTTGCATAAATACATTCAATTATGAAAACAAACAATACATATTTATTCCGTACTACTCGAAGTTTCATTTTCGTGTCAATCTTGACACTAACCCTCATGTTATTATATGCTATAAACTTGTATTCTTCTGATTCTCAAAATAAGATTGAAGCGATACAACAAGAGAAAATAACTGTGGTGGGCAAAGTTTTAGATACAAACAATGATGCTATAGATAGCGTTGTGGTGAAAGATAAGAACGGTGACATAGCGACGCATACCGACTTGAACGGTATGTTCACATTTACCATGTACAATCCAACTGTTGTACATTTTATTAAGTTTGGTTTTCAACCAATGAAAATGGAAATTGCTAATAGTGATAGCAACTTAGTGGTTGTCTTGATTCCCGAATCAAACGAAATGATAGTCAAAGGGTTTGGTCGTGAAATGAATAGTAGAACAGAAAATAAATGGATATTAGATTCATTGAGCTCAATATTAAATTATTACCCATTGTATATTATTGATGATATGAAGAGAGGAGATGATTTCGATATTAAAAATATCAATCCTGATAATGTTTTATCAGTAGAGGTATTAGAAGACTCAATTTCTAAAAGAATGTATGGTGAAGAAGGAGAAAGGGGAGCTGTGAAAATAACGACCAAGGGCCTTAATCTTATCGATAAGGATGATGATGTTCCAATGCGTTTAAATAAAACCGACACTGTGATAACTACTTTGAAAGATAAATATGAAATATACAAAGACACTATGAAGGCTCGTAACAAAAGAATGTTGGATTTACGGATGAGAGGAGAAAACGTATTCAAAAGTAGTTTAGAAAAGAAAGATTCCGTAGATACTACTACTTTCAAATTAAAAAAAGAGAACAACATGGAATTGAAAATGGATACAACGAAAGTTCTTGCAGAATAATAAACACTCAAACATTGACTTTTAAACAGCGATATAAATTCATTTAAACTTTGTCGCAAATATGAAAGAAATAAAATCACATCGTGTTTTTCGATTTAGAAATAGTCTTTTGTTTACTGTTTTTGCATTTTGTATAATGCTATTTTTTGGGCAAACGCTTTCTGCAAATGTAAAAGCTATAGATAAAATACATACTATTTTTCAACGAGAGTCTATTGTTCTTGTTGGAAAAGTAATCAATCATGAGGATGTTGCCATTGAAGGTGTTATTGTAACGTATAATGATAGTAAAAACTCAACAACAACAAATGATGAAGGCAAGTTTAGATTGACATTAAATGAGCCATCTCTTGTTAGCTTCTCCAAAGATGGATTCAAAACTCTGAACTACAAGTTCTCCAAAACTGACAGTAGTTTAGTGGTGGTGCTAAGTCGAGAATCAAATGAGGTTATAGTACATGGATTTAATTCGATGAAGAACATAAGAAGTAAATCTGAACTAACGATTAATGTGTCAGATTCAATAGAATCAGATTCCACTGAACGCAATCCTCTCTATATTATAGATGATGTTGAGTTGGCACCAGGCTCTGATTTGAAAATCTTTGATGATAAATATATAGAGTCAATAACAGTATTGAAAAACGAATCAGCTACAGAACTGTTTGGAGAACGTGGAAGAAATGGAGTAGTAAAAATAACTACAACTCCTGAATATAGAAGGTTGAACCCGAAATCGATAGAGGTGACTAAAACAGACACCACCAAAGTGAAAATAAAAATAGGCGAATAAAAACAATGGATCAAATAATAGTCACATTAGTTTCATCTTCTTCTAAATTCAGAGCAGACTATTGCAGTAGCAACTGCAACATTCAAGGATTCAGAAGTGGTAGTATTGGTTGAAAAGCTGGGAATGTAAAGTCTGTTTGTTATCATATGTTCTATTTCAGGACGTATTCCTTTTCCTTCATTACCCATTATAATAAACCCTCGGTTTGAAAGTGATTCTTGATAAATGTTTTCACCATTCAGAAAAGTGCCGTAGATGGGTAAATCGGGATGTTGAGCAATAATATCTTTTATGTTCGCATAGTGAACATTCATACGAGCCAACGCACCCATGGTGGCTTGTACTGTTTTAGAATTATATACATCAGCAGTGTCGTGACTACAAAATATATTCTCTATTCCAAACCAGTCGGCAATGCGAATGATAGTTCCGACATTGCCAGGGTCTTGCACTCCATCTAAAATTAGATTAAGCTTTTTGGCGCAATCAAGTGTAGTGTAATCATGGAGAGTTTGATAAAACACAGCGATTGCATCGGGTGGGGTGGTAAAGTGAGATGCTTTTTTTAGTTCGGATTGGGTAGTAATAATAATTTCTTCCGCATCTATTGCAACTATTTTGTCTTTCATATTTTCTGAAAGCACCAATAGTTGACACTTCATGCTTTGTATTAAATCGAAGATAAGTTTTGATCCTTCTGCAACAAATGTATGGTGTTTGTTTCTGAATTTCTTCTCTTTCAGAGATGTGATGTAGCTAATCTTGTTTTTACTTAAAGACATAGTGTTGATTGTTAGGGCTTAATATTGCCGTAGCAAAGTTATAAAAAAAGATGGGTCTTTTGATGTTTACTTTTCGTTCTTTTAACCGAAAACATTATCTTTGTAAATGTGAAAGTAGTAAATTACTTCAAATAGATTATACAACAAATTAGTATAAATATAAACCTCAAAAATATTTTTAATTATGAACGATCTTGATCTGATGAGAAAAGCGGCGAATAACATTCGCATATTATCTGCCTCTATGGTAGAAAAAGCAAAATCTGGACATCCCGGAGGAGCAATGGGTGCTGCTGACTTCATTAATGTTTTATTCTCTGAGTTTATTGAATATGATCCTGATAATGCTCATTGGGAATCACGTGACCGTTTCTTTTTAGATCCAGGTCATATGTCGCCAATGCTTTATTCTGTGTTGTGTTTAAATGGTAATTTCTCATTAGATGATCTGAAAGAATTTCGTCAGTGGGGAAGCGTTACTCCTGGTCATCCCGAAATAGATGTTATGCGTGGTATCGAAAACACATCAGGACCATTAGGTCAAGGACATACTTATGGAGTGGGTGCGGCAATAGCCGCTAAATTCTTGAAGCATCGTTTAGGTGAGAGTATGAATCAAACTATTTATGCCTTTATATCAGATGGTGGAATTCAAGAAGAAATATCACAAGGTGCAGGTAGAATTGCGGGACATTTGGGATTGGATAACTATATTATGTTTTACGACTCTAATAGTGTTCAATTATCAACTGTAACAGGTGTGGTTACCAGTGAAGATGTAGCAAAAAAATACGAGGCGTGGAATTGGAACGTTATTAAGATTAATGGAAACGATGTAAAAGAGATTCGCAAAGCTCTTAAAGATGCTAAAGCTGAAAAAAGACGTCCAACCATTATAATTGGTAACACCATTATGGGACTTGGAGCATTGACCGCTGAGGGCGAATTGTTTGAAGGTCAAGTTTCAATGCACGGACAGCCTTTAACTGCGGCTGGTGGTTGTATCATTAATACATTGAAAGGGTTAGGTGGTACCCATGATGAGCCATTCGTAATTTTTCCTGAAGTGGACGAGCTTTATAAAAATAGAGCAGAAGAACTAAGAAAAATTGTTGCCGAAAGAAAAGAAAAAATAGCTAACTGGGAGAAAGAAAACCCTGACAAAGCCGATAAAAAGAAAAAATGGTTCAACAACGAATTGCCAAATATCGATTGGGAAGCTATTCAACAAAAAGCAAACCAAGCAACACGCGCTGCCTCAGCAAACGTGCTATCTGTATTAGCTGAAAATGTAGAAAACATGATTGTTGGTTCAGCAGACTTATCTAACTCTGATAAAACTGATGGATTCTTGAAGAAAACCAAAGCTTTACAAGCTGGTGACTTTTCTGGAGCTTTCTTTCAAGCAGGTGTTTCAGAGCTTACCTTGGCTGCAGTAAGTGTGGGTATGAGTTTGCATGGTGGCGTTATTCCTGCATGTGGAACATTCTTTGTTTTCTCTGATTATATGAAACCTGTTATTCGTGTTGCTGCACTCATGGAGCAACCTGTAATATTTATTTGGACACATGATGCTTTCAGGGTAGGAGAGGATGGACCAACTCATCAACCAGTTGAGCACGAAGCACAAATAAGATTGATGGAGAAGCTCCAAAATCACAGTGGAAACAATTCAATGCTTGTATTGCGTCCAGCTGATGTTTACGAAACGACAACTGCTTGGAAAATGGCATTAGAGAACTTTGACACACCCACAGGATTAATTTTGTCTCGTCAAAATATAACTGATCTTCCTGCTAAAGAGAACCGTTTCAAAGAAGCATTGCAAATTGATAAAGGAGCATACATTGTAAAAGATGATGCAGACTATGATATTATCTTGTTAGCTTCAGGTTCCGAAGTTTCAACATTGGTTGAGGGTGCCAAATTGCTTAATGAGGATGGTGTAAAAACACGTATTGTATCAGTACCATCTGAAGGCGTTTTCAGAAAGCAAAGCAAAGAATACCAAGAATCAATATTGCCAAAAGACAAGAAAGTTTTTGGAATGACTGCTGGACTTCCAGTTACACTTCTTGGACTTGTTGGTTCTATCGACGCTATTTGGGGAATGAATTCATTTGGTTTTTCTGCACCTTACACAGTGTTGGATGAGAAAATGGGATTCACTGGTGAAAATGTTTACAATCAAGTAAAAAAATTACTCAATGAAAATTGATAATCAATCGTTGTTTGGCGAATCAGTTAAACCTATTGGCTTAGCAAGTGATCATGCTGGATTTTTAGCAAAGGATTTCATTATTTCTAAATTAAAAGAAAAAGCAATTCCATATATTGACTTTGGAACTTATACTTCTGAGTCCTCTGACTATGCAGACTTTGGTCATCAATTGGCCAAAGCTGTTGTAGCTGGCGAGTGTTATCCAGGTATTGCTATCTGTGGTTCTGGCAACGGAATAAATATGACTGTTAATAAGCATCAGCACATTCGTGCAGCTCTATGCTGGGACAAAGAACAAGCTTGGTTGGCACGTGCACACAATGATGCGAATATACTTTCTTTGCCAGGTCGATTTTTAGAAGAGGATGAAATTTATGAGATTCTGGTAACATTTCTGAATACTCCTTTTGAGGGAGGAAGGCATGAAGGAAGAATCAATAAGATTCCGTGCAAATGATTGCTTCTATTTAAAATCTGAATGAATAAGAGCCGACGTGCTAATATATCAACATCTCGAAAATATAAAAATAAGAGACGTAAGAAACAGTATACAATTACTATAATTGTTTCAATGATAATTATCTCGTCGGTTTTTTTAATTGTTTACGATTCAATCAGGAAGTCGAAACGAGAACAGTATCACTCATTTTATGACAATAAATACAGCCATAAGTATGCCGTTAGAGGAGTAGATGTGTCTCGCCACAATGGCTCGGTTAATTGGAAACGACTAAAATATGAAGGGATAACATTTGCATATATTAAATCGACAGAGGGTACTTCGCATATAGATATGAAGTTCGTAGAGAATTATAAAAATGCCAAACAATCAGAAGTGAAAGTGGGTGCGTATCATTTTTATACATTTGGATTGGAAGGTTCGTTGCAAGCAAAGCATTTTATACATAATAGTACCGTCAGCTCTAATGATTTAATACCAGCTATTGATGTGGAGCATTCTCCTATAAACCGATATAGTAAAGATAAGAACTACATGCAACTTGTTATAAATGAACTGATAAAATTAGAACACGACTTGTATAATTACTACGGTGTTCGACCCTTAATTTATACCAACAAAGATTGTTACAAGCTTTATATTGAAGATCACTTTCCCGAAAATAAGATATGGATGAGCGATTTGCATAGTGAACCTCAAACGAAAGATGATAATTGGATTATGTGGCAATTTTCGCATACTGGAAACATAGATGGGATTAATGGAAATGTTGACTTAAATTATTTTCGTTATTCTTTTCGTCAGTTCAATCAACTTTTAATGCCTTAATTAGAAATATAACTATTATGAAACAGAGGATTGTTTTTTCATCATTTGGATTGTTTATTTTATTATTAGTTGGTTTTATTGGGACAAGTTGTGATAGCAATGATTATAATTTTGAAAACAACCCACAAGGCAATTTTGAAGCGCTCTGGACTATTTTAGATAAGAACTATTGTTTTTTTGAATACAAAAACATTGATTGGAACGGTGTTAAGACTGAATATAGCTCGCGCATCACTAACAATATGGGTAACGATGCCCTGTTTAAATTAATGGGTCAAATGCTTTCCGAACTAAAAGATGGCCATGTTAATCTTATTGCATCGCACGACATCACTCGCTATTGGAGCTGGAAAGAAGACTATCCTCCCAATTTCTATGTAGATATTATAGATAACTATCTCTCAACTGACTATTCTACTGCCAGCAGCATGAAATATAAAGTGTTGGAAGACAACGTGGGGTACATCTATTATGCAAGCTTTTCAAACGATGTTTCCAATAGTGGTTTAAATCAAATACTTAGTCGTATGTCTATATGCAATGGCATTATCTTAGACGTAAGAGACAATGGTGGTGGAAGTTTAGTGAATGTTGATAGAATTGCAAGTCGTTTCTTCAATGAACGCACCTTGGTTGGTTATATTTCTCACAAAGTGGGTGCAGGACATAACGATTTCTCCGATCTTTATCCCAAATACATAGATAGTTCAAATAGTCTACGTTATCAAAAGTCATTAATTATACTAACCAATAGGGGCTGTTATAGCGCTACCAATGAATTTGTTAGCACCATGAAGCACGCTCATAATGTTACAATTATTGGCGACAAAACTGGTGGGGGAAGCGGTTTCCCTTTCTCCTCAGAACTACCTAATGGTTGGTCAGTTCGTTTTTCAACATCTCCTACTTTCAATTCCGACAAACAACATATTGAGTTTGGTGTAGAACCAGATATTAAATTGAGTATGAAGTATGAGGATGTTTTATATGGGAAAGATACTTATATTGAGTATGCAAGAACGAGGATTAATCAAGGAAAATAAGAGGTTTCACTATATTTTAATAGGGTATAAATAAGATTAAAGGTTAGGGTAGACAACACAAGATATATTACGATTTACATCTAAGTTATCCCCCTAAGTTGAGTATTAGTCATATTGTGAAGCGTTTGAAAGTTCGGAGTTCAAGGATGTAACCTATCAGAGTTCCTTATAACTTCATCATCGCTATTGAGGTAATCACTTTATCTATGGATCATCAATCCATAGTGGTTTAGTTTATCTTCTTATCTTGATTTATTTGCTCGCTATAATAGTTTAAAAAATCAATTCAAAATTATCTACTACTAATTTGCTGTCTGGCGCACCTATAAAATAATCGCCTAAGTAACTTGATGTAAAGACTACAAGAATGTGTGTTGGTTTATCTATTGCAATATCTCCCCAGGTTGCCTCTGGCATCATGCTTGGGTCAGTAGCAGCAGTATTTCCATCATGACCGTATTTTAATGCTTGTTTTGCATACTCTTCTACTCCTTCAGGAGCTTTTCCTTTAGCATATTTAATTTCTACTTCTTGCGTTTCCCACTCTTTTTGCTCTTCGCTTCTTCTAAACCATCCAACACCCAAACGTTTCACGTTATCGCCTTCTCTTTTTTCCAAAATCACGTACATATCCATCGCATCTACACCATCAACAGGCTTACGTCTTCCATCTAATAATCCTTCAGTAGGGCTGTATTTATAATCTACTTTAAATGCTACAGGTGTTTGTGTATATGGAATTCCAAATACTGGACGAGCATTGATTGTATTTCCAATTTCAAATATTCCAGTAAAAATATTTCCAGCAGCAACTCCTTTTCCAGCAATTGATCCAAAAAAACCCATATCTGTTGTTGTTAATTCAGCTGCATAATTACCTATTTCTATTTCGTAAGGTTTTGTGGGTAATTTAGATGTATTACCGTTTAGTGCAATTATTGCACCCTGATTTCCTGTTCCCCAAGTCTTGTCACCCTCGTTTTCTCCTATTTCTGCATAGCCGTCATTAGAGTAGGGCACTGTGTACCAAAGGTCGAAGCTGCTATTTGGGATTTGTGATTGGATTGCTCCTCCTCTTAGCACTATCACATAGTATTCTCTGGTGCTGCCATCTTCTGCTTGCACAGTATAAACTACAGGTTTAGAAAAATCTTTTTTCTCTCCTACACTTGGTGAAACAGTTGCATAGTCTGAAACTTTTATATTGGATGCACTCAGTGTTGATAAGCTTGTTAAATAAAGGTCATCAGCTATTTTCACATATATCGTATCACCACTTATTTGAGTAGAACCAGACTGTCCCTCTATTTGAAACAAAATAATCTCTTTATCAGACAGTTCTCCAAAGTAATCTCTTGTGGAGCATCCAGCTATTATCACTCCTATAAGGAATAGGAAACCAATTGTTTTTTTATTCATTATTGTTTGTTCTTAAAAGTAATATGAGAAACCAAATCCTATTTTCAGGAGATCAAATTTCAGATTCAGGTTTGTCGATTTGTTTTTTGAATCTCCTTTGCGGTCGCTTTCTGTAGGTTGATTATTGGGAGGATATTCATAATCCACATTTTCTACAGAATGAGAGAATCCAAGAATACCCATATTTAAATCAAAAGCAAAATTATCTGTTAGGAAAACAAGAATGCCTGGTCGTATGCTTACTCCAATGCTATGCTTGTCAGCATATTTACGCTCCAATATGTCGCTAATATATGTTTCTGATGGACCACTTCTATAACCATAAAACAATTCTGTTTGGTTGGTTACATAAAACACATTGTTGGTAGATACGGGAATGTGGTTTTTGATAAAACCTAACACCCCATACGTTCTGCTAAAATTGCGGATATCTCTTTTGTAGGAGTTGTTTAACAAGTTAGCTATTAGCTCTGCCTTATCTTCTCCAAATTGCAGTCCTAACCCCACACTTATATTCTCTTTGAAAAAGTAGGAACCTTCCAGTCGGATATTAAAAGCACGTTGATCGAAATTCTCTACATCTACTACTAATAAATCAATATCTGACAAGCTATTCGATTTAGCAGAGAGAGTACCACCCAATAGCCATGTCCCTTTTACCAATCGTTTGCCAGCTGAATGAGCTACTTCAACAGTAGGAGCAAGTTGTTCATTTGTTAGTTTGTACTTGTTTTTTGCAAAGGAGAAACTAATAGATATTGCTGTGAAGATCAATAGGAGTATTGTTTTTTTCATATAAAAATTAATTTATTTACAAAGGTAAGTAAACTCGCCGTTAAGGTTTTGTATAAATACACCCTTATAGGTTAATATATATATCTTTGAAAATTTAGATATATCAATTTGAAACTTAAAATAATGATATGCGTCTAAATTGTAGTGATTTAAAACTATTGGAAAACCTGATAAATGTAGTAGCGTTTATTAGTAAAAAAAGAAGAGGATGCCTGAATTAATTGGATAGTTCTGATTTGTCTATCCTCATAATGTTGCAAAAAATAGGCATTGGTTTTCTATAGATTCTAATGTAAAATAGTCAAAGTTGGTTTGCAATGCATGTATAAGGGAATTTATTGCTATATCTTTTCTAAACATTTTGCAACCCTGCAAAATGTATAAAACAGTTGAAACTTGCATCCACGGCCTGCAAAATGTTTGAAAACACATTTTTCCCATTTTGCGGCCTTATTTTCCCACATTTATGCCTTAAAATTTCAATTCTCGATGTAGATATTCTATTTTCATCGGTTGATTCTTCAATCTTAGGCTAATTTCCCTCTTTTTACGACATCTTTTTTTCTATTTGCTCAAGAAATCATCATTTTAGTGATTATAAAACATTTCTACAGTGGTAGATTGCGTTTTCAACAGATGAACGTCTCATCTACCACTGTGGATTTGATTTCCAACTGTTTTTTGACGCATCTTCTGATGAATTGTTACAAACAACGAGCTATTATTTACAAATTGACATTTACGCTGAACAGCAAAGAAAGGAATTTGAATAAAAACAAGGTTGAGTCAATAAATTTATGAAGGATAATTTGATTTTGCTGCACTAAAATGGGCAAGTCTGAAAAAACTATTACAAATCTGATAAAAGTGATAGTGTTTTTTATAGAAAAAGAAGAGACTGCTCAAAAGTATTTGGGCAGTCTCTTCTCAAAATTATTTCAATAGTATTTTTAGCACTATTGGCCTAAAGGATGTAGGATATTTAGTTCAATGCGATTTCGTCAACAAACAAAAATGCTTTTCGACCACTTCCCGAATGCCATTCAGGCATTTTATCCAATGTTTTGATGGTTATTTTAAAGTAGCGTGCTGTTACTGCATCAAACGTGAAGTTGTGACTTACTACATCTTGCCATTGTTCATCTTTAACGTTGATGCCTGTTTCAGAAGTTACAGTTTCAAAACGCTCATTGTCGTTTGACGACTCAATGATGACTTCTTCAGCATCGAAAATCCAATCGCCAGTTACAACGTTTGTGTTGAAATCAACTTTAGATATTTCAGTAGGTTGCAATAAGTCAATCACTACCACTAAGTCACTGCCTTGAAACCCAATCCAACGCCCTGTTTTATAGTTGCTTCCTCCATATAATCCGTCCACCAAAAGAGCTGCCCCATTGTAGCCATAATCTTTTGCAGGTTCTGTCAATAAAGTAATCGGTTTGTAAGATGATTTAGAAGTAAGTAGTTTCTCAGAGAAAACCTTGCTATTTATTTTACCAGCTGAAAAGGCAGCCGCTTTAATTTCCCCATCTTCTTTTACGTTAAACTTACCATCGTATTTGATTGATGATGTAGTTGGTTCACTTCCATCTAATGTATAGTAGATATCAGAATTGCTTAAAGTGCTAAATTCAACATCAAGCGCATTCGTTTGGAAATTTGGCTGAAGATTTGCTTGCACATCATATACGTGTGTCGCAAAGTTGTAACCCAATTTCTCGTAAAGGTTGGTTAGTTGAGGCAATCTTTGTAAGAAGTTGTCATAATTTTTTTTCTCTGCTGCTGTCCATTGTACTTCGCTCATAGCTGCCATACGAGGAAGAAGCATGTATTCTGCGTGTTCACCTGTAGGTATATATTCGGTCCATAGATTAGCCTGAGCACCCAATATGTGACTTTTTTGTTCAGGGGTCAACAGGTCTGGTGCAGGCTCAAAGCTGTATACTTTCTCAATGGGAAGGTAACCACCAATTGCAAAAGGTTCATGTTCGGTATTTGCAGTTTGATAGTAGTCGAAATAAGCGTTTGTTGTAGGGGTCATAATCACATCGTGACCCAATTGAGCAGCTTCAATGCCACCGCCCATTCCTCTCCACGACATTACTGTAGCGTTTGGAGCAAGCTCGCCTTCCAATATTTCGTCCCAACCAATGATGCGACGTCCATGTTCGTTCAAAAACTTCTCGATACGTGCAGTTAAATAGCTTTGTAAATAATGTTCCTTGTTATGTTTTGCATCACCTTTAATACCTAACTCTTTAATTCTGGCTTGACATTTTGGACACTCTTCCCAACGTACTTTTGGAACTTCATCACCACCAATGTGAATATACTCTGATGGAAACATTTCCATTACTTCCGTTAGTATGTTTTCTAAAAATGTATATGTTTCTTCATTACCCGCACAAAGCACATCGTCGAAAACACCCCAAGTTGTAGCTACTTCATACGGACCACCTGTGCACCCGTATTCGGGATAGCCTTTAAGTGCAGCCAACATATGACCGGGCAGATCAATTTCAGGTATAGTAGTAATGTATCGTTCTTGTGCGTAAGCAACAATTTCTTTTATTTCTTCTTGTGTATAAAAACCTCCGTGTGGTTTACCATCATATTCACCTGTGTTCTTACCAATAACAGTTTCATTTCTTATTGAACCAAGTTCTGTAAGTTTAGGATATTGCTTTATCTCAACTCTCCATCCCTGATCTTCTGTTAAGTGCCAATGAAAACGATTCATATTATGAAGGGCGAGCAAGTCGATGAATTTCTTTACAAAAGCAACAGGTTCATAATGACGTGCTACGTCCAGCATGACACCACGGTATCCAAAGCGTGGAGCATCATTAATTGTTACTGGTGCAAACGTGGTTATAGAATTTTTTAAAGCTGTTGATTTACGTAATGTTTGTATACCATAAAAAACACCTGCTTCAGTTGCGCCTGTAATTGTAATTTTGTTTTCGTTTACTTCTAAGCGATATGCTTCTTTGTTTTCGCTTTCTAAACCCAAAGCTAATTCAATGTTTTTATCATCGGATGGTGTCGAAGTGATAACAGGCAGGTTCAAGTAATCACCTAAAAACTCTGCGTTGCGCGCCATTAAATCGTTTCCTTCAGGGTAAACGACTTTAGTATCGGATGATAGGATAAATGGTTGTCCTTCTGAAGTGATAATTTCGAATGGAAGAGGAATTACTTGATAATTTGCATCACCTGTAGTTTTGTTAGTGCTACATGCTATAAGAGAGCCTGCAATTGCAAAGGTCATTAATAATTTATTGATTTTGTTCATAAAAAGATGTATGAAATAATTTGATTATTTATTGTGATACTATTTATAAAGAAATTGAAATCGAATTAGTTGACAGGCAACTTATTAATTGTCCGCTGCACCTTTTCTGCGTTGGTTATGTTTTGAGCATATTCATCAATAGAAACAACAGTTCCACCCATTTTCAAGGCTGGGTTTCTGTACTGCATTTGGCTTTCCACGCTTTCTCTTGCAGAGAAATGAAACTCACTTGCTCCTGTTTGTTGTGCAATAGAAGCAATGTTATCTTCGTTTACGCCACTACCAGGCATAATAACAATTCGGTTGTTGGCTTTATTCACCAATTGTTTCAACAATGAAACTCCTTCAATGGCAGTTGGTTGTTGGCCCGATGTGAGCAATGTGTCAAAACCCAGCGAAATAATTTTCTCTAAACTTTTTAATGGATCTTTGCACATATCAAATGCGCGGTGAAACGTTACATTCACACCTTTGGCAGCATCAATCAACTCTTTGTTACGATCCATATCAATTTCACCATCAGCTGTGAGGCAGCCAAATACTACACCATCAACTCCAAGTTTTTTTGCTATCTCTATATCTTGCAACATTGTTTGATGCTCCACATCTGAATAAAGAAAATCGCCACCACGCGGACGAATTATTACATTCAATTTGATGTTGAGCAGTTTGCGTGCAACAACAATTTCTCCATACGAGGGTGTAGTACCTCCTTCAGGAATGCCAGCACATAGTTCTACTCTATAAGCGCCCCCTTTTTGTGCTTCTACACAACTTGCAACGGAATTGGTGCAGATTTCAATTTTGTAATCCATTTTACTGTTTGATTATAAATAATATTCAAATATACGACTTTAAAGAAAAATATGAAAGTAAATAATTAGAATTTGCCTGCTTATATAATTATTGAAGTATTACCAAGTCGAGAGTTGAGTTGTGTGTTTTCAAAACTCTAAAAAGAAAATATTTATACAGCCATATCTATAAATTCAATTTTGATTCTATCTTTGTTATTATTAATATCTTTAATAAATTCAATTATGAGAAAAATATTAATCTTTCTTTCAACCTTTTTTTTATTTAATGCAATTGCTTTTTCTCAATCAACTGATTTTAATCACCAAATAGGAATTTCACTCAAAGCTTCAACTAATGGCTTTGGAGGCGACTTATATTATAGGGCGACGAATAAAGTTGCAGTAAAAGCAGGTGCTGAATATCTTAAACTAAATTTGAGTTCTAAAACATTAAATCGATTTGTGGATGAAGATGTGAATATCACAATCTCAAATCCCAGGGGAAATGATTTAGTATTCAATAGTGATGGGAAAGTCAAAACAGGAGCTGTGTCAATTGCTGTGGGCTATCAAGTTTTTAAGGCTATGTACGTTACCGCAGGAGTCGGGAAGTACTTATTTGATTCTGAAGTTATTGGAACACCTCTAACTGATCTTACTTTTGAAAAACAAGATATTCCCGGAATTGGAACAATCAATCCTAAAATACTCAAAGAAGACTTGGGCATATTTAATATAACGGTAAAA
Source organism: Bacteroidales bacterium UBA3143 (assembly GCA_002364735.1). GTDB lineage: Bacteria > Bacteroidota > Bacteroidia > Bacteroidales > Dysgonomonadaceae > UBA2632. The sequence continues at coordinate 10,297 of DEZB01000068.1, read as the reverse complement.
CCTTCCAACACAATTGTACCCTATATTGGTGTAGGATTGAGTAGTTTTGTGCCTCGCAACAAATCTGTTTCTTTTGCTTTAGAACTTGGCGCATACTATGTGGGCAGCTATGTGGTAAATGCAAATATACCTACAGGTGTGAAATCTGAAAATATTGATTATGGTATCTCCATTACACAAGAGCAGAGAGAGCTAATTTCAGGACTCATATCCAGCGAATTAAACACAATTACTGCAGACATAAACAAAGAAATTAACAGTACTGTCAATGATATCAATAAATCAATTGAGCCTTATAAGTTTTATCCTGTTTTAAAGCTCACGATAGGTTTCAAAGCCTTTGAATTTAAGAAATAATTGTGTGTGAAGTATTTGATAAATAAAATATAGAAGGATTGAAGTTTATACATTCAATCCTTGTCTTGGATCACACGTGAAACTATTTAAGCAGTACAAAGTTGTAACTCGTTATTCACCTATTTAATATGAACCTTCGCAAACAAGAGTATTAATAAGCTAATAAGGTCGTCTATGGAGAACAGTTTGACTCTGTTACTAAGGTTTTCTTAACTCTTTACCTTTAGTTTATGCGATAAATATTTTTGCTTCTCTATCACTTTTGCAATTCAAATTGAATTATTCTACATAAGTTTTACCCCTACCCAAACCTTAGTAACCCGCTATAAATTACCACAACTTAAAGCTTATTACCTTATTTCTAAAAAGAATATAGATTTGCAATAATGGTTTTTTTTCATAGACTTATTCTTTACTCAAACACATAGTTTCACTGTTGATACCTTTCTAATTACTTCTATTCTGTGCTAAACAGAAAGTACTCTTTTTCTATTTGAATCAACAAATATTAATTCTCGAGAGCTGCATCATCTGGTTTCACCTGAGATTGTTGATGTTGAAATCCTATTGGATTTGAGACATCTTCGAATATTTCTAAATCGAAATATTTTGCAGCTGCCATTATGTGATCAAAAATATCAGCTACAATGCCTTCGTACTTTGCCCACACAGTTGTGTCTGCAAACATGTACAATTCTAAAGGCACACCTTTTGAAGTGGGATCTAACTGACGAACCATAATCATCATATCTTGTTTCACCTCTGGATGACTTTGCAAATATCCGTTAACGTAGGATCTGAAAAGACCCATATTGGTTAGGTTTCTACCATTCACAGCAACCGATTTGTCTGCACCTATTGACTCGTTGTGTTTTTTTATTTCAGTATATCGCTCATCTATATATTCAGAAATTGCTTGTATGCGTTTGAATCTTTCTAACTCTTTTACATCCTCTATAAAACGAATAGAAGATTGTTTTATGTGTACAGATCTTTTTATGCGTCTACCACCTGTTTCTTGCATTCCACGCCAGTTTTGAAAAGACTCTGAAACTAATGAATAGGGAGGTATGTAGGATATAGTTTTATCGAAGTTGCGAATTTTAACTGTAGTAAGATTTATTTCTATAACATCTCCATCAGCGTTAAATTTGCCCATAGTAATCCAGTCGCCAATACGGACCATATCATTGGCCGATAGTTGAATGCTGGCTACAAATCCCATAATAGTATCTTTAAATACCAACATCAATATAGCTGAAGCAGCTCCTATACCTCCAAGAAGGACGGAAGGATTTTCACTTATAAGTATAGAAATAATTATAAGTATACCTATAGCATAAAGAAATATTTTTACTACTTGAAAATAGCTTTTTAAAGGTTTATCTTTAAGCGAATCTTTCTTAGAGAGCATATCAGAAAATGTATTCAACACTGCAGATAGCAACCACAACACATAAAACACAAGATAGGCATCAGCTAATTTATTAAAAAACACCATTGTTTTAGGGAAGTCAAAAAAGATGGTAGGTATCGAACCTTTTATTAAACTAAAAGGAACAATCATAGCTATATAGTGCGGAAGCTTCCTGTTTAGAGCATATTGTAAGAAAGACAATCTTTTCATTTTTGACGTTCTTTCCAAAATAGCTGTTAGAATTTTGCGAGTTACAACCTGCAGAAAATAGACTAATACAACAACTACTGCTATTAAAAATAGAAGGTTGATGTACTTAATAAATTGCTCGTTAATTCCCAAATTGGAGAGGAAATCCATAGACCAATTTCGCACAATATTGGTTTGCTGGGTTATTTGCTCAATCTGTTCTTTTTCGTTCATTTTTAAATTAATATTAAATGGAAGGTGGTTTATCTCCAGAAAAGCATACCACCTCTTAAGTTATATACTGTAAATCCTTTCTTTGCTAATATCCTTGCTGCACTCATGCTGCGTATGCCACTGTGACAATATACTCCTACAGGAATAGATGTATCTAATATAGTTTCTACAATGCTCTCAAAATTGGGATTGTAAATGTCGATTAATTGTGCGCCATCAATTTTATGCTGTTCATATTCTTCAAGCGTGCGAACATCCACTAATTGAATAGTGCTCTCACTTATGAGTTTTCTAAATTCAGAAGGTCTCAATGATTGTATTTTGTCAGAGTTGCTACGTCGTGAGAAAAAAGAAAAAGCTGCCATATGGGTTGTCTATTTAAGTTTTTATTATTTTAAAAAATACGGAACCTAACTAAAACATCTGTTTAGATAAAGATGTTTTTCACTTTTCTTTTATTGGTTTTTTTATCTGGTTGTTTCTCTTTCCAGATGTTTTTAAAGCTGTTAATCTACAAAGGTATGAAATTTATTAGGGAGGAGAAACTTTAAAGAGAGTTGTTTGAATTTGCAGTGATGTAGAAGAGAAAGGGCATGCCCTGTCTCTTTATAATGAATGCTCGTTTTCAACTATCTTTCAATCAGTGAACTGTATGAACACCGACTGATATTATTCTTTTGTAGAAAAGTAGCAAAAATAATGTAGCCAATTATTGAATAGTAAACTGGAGTGGCTACGCCATAAAACCAATGGTGCTTTGTTTGGATTATTCTCCGGATAGTAATTATAAGGAACACCCACAGTATTCAGTCCTTTTTTCATATCTCTTGTATATTCTTTATGGAGTGCCATTGGAGCATATTCTGAATGACCAGTTATAAAGAATTCACTTCGTGAAGTATCTGCAATTAAATATATCCCTGTATCATCTGTTTCAGAATAGATTTTAAGCTCAGAATGTTTTAGAATGTCTTTTTCAAGTATTGTGGTATGACGGCTATGAGGAACATAAAATACATCGTCGAAACCTCGGAATAATGGAAATGATATATCTTTTACTGTATGTGGATATATTCCAAACAACTTCTTTTCTAATTCATATTTTGGAACTCCGTGAAAATGATGAAGCGCTGCCTGTGCTCCCCAACAAATATATAGCGAAGATGTCACATTTTGGCGCGCCCAATCAAAAACATCTTCAAGTTCGGTCCAATAACTAACTTCCTCAAACGGCATTAACTCTACTGGTGCACCAGTAACAATGAAGCCGTCGTATTGTGTGTCCTTTATCGAAGAAAAAGATTTATAATACTTATGTATATGCTCAATAGGAGTGTTTTTTGGTGAGTGACTCTCCAAGTAAATAAAATCTAAGTGAATGTAAAGGGGGCTATTACTCATAATGCGTAGAATATCTGCTTCGGTATCAATTTTAAGTGGCATTAGGTTAAGAACAGCCACTTTAAGATGAGGTTTTGCATCTTTCTTTGCTAAAATCAGATCTGAAATAGAGAATTGTTCTTTAGCAAGCAATTCTAAGGCAGGGAAATTTTGGGGTATATTTAGTAACATTCACTCAGTTTTTTATAGATATGGATTGATTATGTAACCGCTTATCTCTTTTTTCTTGATTTGGCTTTTGTTTTTTTCTTCTCAACGCTCCAACCAAATTTACCAATATGCTTTGTTAACTCATAATAGTTTCCATGTGCATAAGCTATAAGGTTTGCTTTTTGCATTTCAAATTGTCCTGTTGAAGGGTCGAAGTATTTATTGTCGGCTTGTATATTCACAACATCAGCAATAAACATGTGGTGAGAGCCCAACACTATAATTTCTTTTACTTTACACTCTATTGAAATGGGCGACTCTTCTATGATGGGTGTTCTGATTACTTTAGATATTCCTGGAGTGAGGTTCATCACTTCAAATTTGTTGTTGTGCTTACCTGAACGTATACCACACCAATCGGTTGCTTTTGCCAAATCCTTATTGGTAAGGTTTATTACAAACTCCATGTTGCGCTTTATAATTTCGTAAGAATGCCTTTCTGGACGAATAGAAATGTAGCAAATAGGTGGTGTAGTGCACAGTGTGCCTACCCAGCCAACTGTTATAATATTGTATTCTTCGGGAGTAGTTCCACAGCTTACCATCACTGCAGGAAGGGGGTATATCAAAGTTCCTGGTTTCCAGTCTTGCTTCATTTTCCTTTGTTTAAAATAATGTCTCCTTTGTTTACTTTTATTTCACAATAATGGCATTGTAATATAACGTGATCTTTATCCACCACATCAAATCGTGTCTTCATTGGTTCATTATTTGTAATACACTTTGGGTTGTTGCATTTCACAATGCCAGTTATCACATTTGGCAAAGTAACTCTTTTTTTCTCTACTACCTCATAGTTCTTTATAATATTGAGTACTACTTTTGGTGCAACCAGTGCAACACGATTAATTTCATCTCCTTCAAAAAATTTGTCAGATATTTTAATAATTCCTTTAGTGCCCATTTTATTACTTCCTAAATTGTTCCCAATTGTAATACGGTTTTCCAAATCTTGAAGTCTTAGTATAGCTACAACCTTAAATAGTTGTTCGGGTGGAATATGATCGATGACAGTTCCGCTTTTCAGTGCGGCCACTTGTAATGCTTTGCCCATTTGGTTTTATATTTAAAAGATAATTGCTTAAAGTTTTGTTCAGTTCAATGTAAGTTGATGTCAGTTCACATCAATTCCCAATAGATCGCATATCACAGACTGACGTGTATAAATACCATTACGTGCTTGCTCAAAATAATATGCTTTAGGATTCTCGTCCACATCTTGATCTATTTCTTTCACGCGAGGTAGTGGGTGCAACACTTTCAGGTTGTCACGGGAATCTTTGAGCATATCGTTTCTTAATGTATATACGTTTTTTACTTTCTCATATTCCATCAAATCTGTAAATCTCTCTTTTTGCACTCGTGTCATATATAATATATCAGTCTCATTAATTGATTCGCGAGAAAATGTATCAAACTCACGATACTTGATGGATTTCTTGTCACAATAAGCTTTGTGTTTTTCGGGCATTTTCAACTCTTCTGGTGCAACAAAGTTGAAAGTCGGATCAAAATGCGAAAGACCTTCTATTAATGAGTGTACAGCACGTCCATACTTCAAGTCGCCTACAATAGTGATCGTCAGATTTTCAAGCGTCTTTTGGGTTTCATAAATGCTAAAGATGTCCAACATTGTTTGCGTTGGATGTTGATTTGAGCCATCGCCTGCATTGATAATTGGAACTGGAGAAATTTCAGAAGCATACCTTGCGGATCCTTCCAGGTGATGGCGCATAATAATAACATCAGCATAATTGCTCACCATCATGATGGTGTCTTTCAGTGATTCGCCTTTTGTAGCACTACTGGTTGCAGTGTCCGAAAAACCCACTATACGACCTTCGAGTCTATTGATAGCTGTCTCGAAACTCAAACGGGTGCGTGTTGATGGTTCAAAGAAGAGTGTGCCACACACTTTTCCTTTCAATAGCGAACGGTTTGGGGTGCTTTTAAATTTAGAAGCAGTTTCGATAATACGCAAAATATCGTTTTTATCGTAATCGTCTATGTTTACTAAGCTTTTTGGTTTCATCGTGTTTATTTGTGAGTGCTTGCTTTATATTATCTGAGTGCAAAAGTATAAAAAAACCTTGCAGTAATGCGCTGCAAGGTTTGGTTTTATTAAATATTACAGTTCCAAATCAATGTCAAACAATTCATGCCAAGGTAGTCCTTGTTTATTTAATTGTTCCATAAATGGATCTGGATTAAATTGCTCTACGTTATAAACTCCTGGTTCGCTCCATTTGCCCTGCATAAACATGCGAGCACCAATAGTAGCAGGAACTCCAGTTGTGTAGCTCACACCTTGTGCACCAGTTTCTTTGTAGGCTTCTTCGTGGCTGCAATTGTTGTAGATGTAATAAGTGCGTTCTTTACCATCTTTAATACCACGTATACGACATCCAATAGATGTTTGACCAGTGTAGTTTTCTCCCAATTCTCCTGGATCTGGCAGAACAGCTTTCAAGAATTGAATAGGTACAATCTTTTGACCATTATATTCTACTTCATCAATTCGCGCCATGCCAATGTTTTGAATCACACGTAAGTGAGTTAGGTACTCTTGGCCAAAAGTCATCCAGAAGCGAGCTCGTTTAATGGTTGGAAAGTGTTTCACTAACGATTCTAACTCTTCGTGATAAATCAAATACGATTCCTTTGGTCCAATTTCTGGATAGGTCAGTGGTTTGTGTATTTCGTGTGGTTCAGTCTCCACCCATTCACCATCCTTATAGTATTTACCTTTTTGAGTTACCTCACGGATATTTATTTCAGGATTGAAGTTAGTAGCGAAAGCTTTACCATGATCTCCCGCATTGCAATCCACTATATCCAGGTAATGTATCTCATCAAAATGATGTTTTGCAGCATGTGCTGTAAATATATTTGTTACACCTGGATCGAAACCACAACCTAAAATGGCTGTCAATCCAGCTTCTTTAAATCTGTCTTGGTATGCCCATTGCCAACTGTATTGATATTTAGCTTCATCGAGCGGTTCGTAGTTAGCAGTATCCAAATAGTTTACACCAGCCTCAAGACATGCATCCATAATGGTTAAGTCTTGATAGGGTAGTGCTACATTTATGACAAGTTTTGGTTTAAATTCATTGAGTAGTTTTACTAATTCAGGAACATTATCAGCATCCACTTTGGCTGTCTTTATATCCACACCCGAACGCTTCTTTACATCTGCGGCAATGGCATCGCATTTACTTTTTGTGCGGCTTGCTAACATGATATCCGTAAAAACATCTTTGTTTTGTGCTACCTTGTGAGCTACAACCGTTCCAACGCCTCCTGCGCCAATTATTAATACTTTTCCCATATTTTCAATATTTAGTGTTAGAGTTCTTTCTACAAATATAATACGAATCAACCAATATTACTCAATATATGAAAGGAATTTTATTTAAATGAGTTTGAATTGATAAGTGTAATTCAAAAATATTCGATGCTTATTATATTGAATACTTTTTCTATAAACTGTGTTCAGCATATGCCATTCAATTTCTTTATCAGTAGATTACATTTCTGCACGAACTCAATCACATTTTGCAAAAAGAATCAACTCTTACAAAATATAAAGCGCCTTTATTTAGGTTCAAAAGCATTCCTGCTTGCACAGAAACGCAAATGTCTCGGTCCGAAAGCATTCTTGCATGTGCGTAAATCAAAACGTCTCGGTATTTTCTCCACCTGCATGTGCAGGAATGAAAATGTGTCGGTTCGAAACTATTCCTGCATGCGCAGAGATCAAATCGAACCATCCGAAACCATTTCTGCACGTGCAGAAGTCAAATCGAACCCTCCGAAAGCATTCCTGCACGTGCAGGAATGGAAACGGAGGGAGATTTCGCATCATTACGAAAGACTGAGTAGTATTTAATTTGTTGCTTTCTGATTTTATAATTGTCTGAATCGCTGATAATTATTATTAAATAATTATTTGAGGATTCAATAGCGCAAATCACTATAGTGGTGTAAAAGTCATAAAAAAAGACCTCTCAATTTTGATTCTACAAAACTTTTAGAAAGAGAGGTTGTTTAAAAATGGAGTGTGATTTTAGATTTCACACAAATTACATATCATTTTTACAACACTTAAAACTATGACTTCAAAACTAAATAAATTCAGTAAAATAATCACCCAAGATGATAGCCTGCCCGCTGCACAAGCAATGCTTTATGCCATTGGCATGAACGAAAAAGATCAGAAGAAAGCACAGGTAGGAATTGTAAGTACCGGATTTCAGGGAAATCCTTGTAATATGCACCTGAACGATATTGCCACTGCGGTAAAGAAAGAAGTTGACCTTCATCAGGATTTGTATGGTTTAATTTTTCACACCATTGGTGTAAGTGATGGCATTACCAACGGAACAGAAGGAATGAAATTCTCATTGCCTTCACGTGAAATTATTGCCGATTCCATAGAAACGGTCGTGAGTGCTCAGTTTTATGATGCAGTGATTCCCATTGTGGGTTGCGATAAAAACATGCCGGGCGCTATGATTGCTTTGGGGCGTTTGAATAGACCAGCCATCCTGATGTATGGAGGCACTGTAAAGAAAGGACATTGGAAAAATAAAGACCTTAATATTGTTTCTGCGTTTGAAGCTTATGGAGAGAGATTGAGAGGTAAAATTTCCGATTTTGATTATAAAGGAATTATTCGACATAGTATTCCCGGTGCAGGTGCTTGCGGAGGAATGTACACTGCCAATTCCATGGCGGCTGCCATTGAATGCATGGGCATGAGTTTGCCTTACTCCTCATCTAATCCTGCCATAAGTCCACAAAAAGATCATGAAGCAAAGCGCATCGGTTCTGCCATTCAGTTGGTTTTGGAGAGAGATTTAAAACCTCGGGACATCATGACACGTGAAGCTTTCGAAAATGCCATTTCACTTATTATGGCTTTGGGAGGTTCAACCAATGCAGTGATTCACTTGTTGGCAATGGCTAAAGCAGTAGATGTGTCACTCACTCTCGATGATTTTCAAACTATTAGTGATCGTACTCCTTTTTTGGCCGACCTCAAACCGAGCGGTCAGTTCTTGATGGAAGACCTGCACAATGTGGGTGGAATTCCTGCTGTGATGCACCTACTTTTGGATGAAGGTTTTATCAATGGCAATTGCATGACTGTAACAGGTAAGACAGTAGGGGAGAACTTAGAAGAGGTTGCCCATCTAACCAAAGGGCAAACAATTATACACGACACCAAACATCCAATGCGTAAAAGTGGGCATTTGCAAATTTTGTATGGCAACCTTGCAGAAGAAGGTGCTGTAGCAAAAATTACAGGTAAAGAGGGCGAATTGTTTTCGGGTCCTGCACGTGTATATGAAGATGAATTTTCGGCAATTGAAGGAATTTCTAAAGATGTAAAGCCAGGTGAAGTAATTGTTATACGCAACAATGGTCCAAAGGGAGGTCCAGGTATGCCCGAGATGTTGAAACCAACTGGTGCTGTTATGGGTGCTGGATTGGGTAAAGATGTAGCATTGATAACGGACGGTCGTTTCAGTGGAGGCTCTCACGGTTTCGTGGTGGGTCATATCACTCCCGAAGCGCACGAAGGTGGTTTAATTGGGCTCATTAAAAACGGAGACATTATAACGATTGACATTACCAATAATAGCATTAATGTCGATCTAACGGATGAAGAAATTGAAAAGCGTAGAAAAGCATGGACACCCCCAGTTGATAAACCTCTTTCGGGTATTCTTCAAAAATATCGCATGTTGGTGAGTTCGGCTTCTGAAGGGTGCGTGACGGTGTAAGAATTACAAATTACGGATTACGAATTACGAATGAGGGCGGAGTATTTGAAGTAGAATAAATAATTATGAATTATAAAAGGTAAAAGAAAATGATAAATTAGGCAAAAAGAAAAAATGGAATTAAGATTTCATCGTATGCTATGAGGCACGAAGTGCTTGATATAATTCAGCCCAAGCTGTAAGGTCTGGTAATATTTTAATAGTATAATGGTGAGGGCTGCAAGCCTGACATAAAAAATAAACCTTTACTATACAAAATGTTGTACAAACATGTCATTACCCATATCTTGTTGCACTCACTCAAACCCACAGGGTTGATCTTATTATAGCACCCATAATAGGCATAACGTACCAATCCCAGAGGTGGTGACATTATTTAAAGAAATTATGCATGTATTAAATACCAATTACGAATTTGCCCGCATCAATAATTATTTTTTCATTATTAATTAATTGACGTCAATAATATAGCATTCGATAATGACTTGTTATAGTTAAAAGATTATTAATTCACTATTAGAACATTACTAATAGTTGTACTTTCGAAACTATATTCTTAGATTTGCATGGCATCATTCATTCAAGAATGATTGAAACAAATAAAATTCCTTGTCAATTGGGCACAAAAAAGCCCCGATTACAGGAATCACGGGGCTTATCATTTACATTAAATTTAAAAACGAACTACATTAATTTG
>DEZB01000027.1 GCA_002364735.1 Bacteroidales bacterium UBA3143 | reverse complement strand
TATTACTGCAATGTGGGTTAATTGAATAAAATAGACAAAAAAAAGGACTGTTAAGTCCTTTTTTTTGTATTCTATTCTTCTGTATTGCATTTATTTCAGACTTCATCAGGCCAAGGACATGGCTCACCTGTAGATTTAAACTTCGGACGTTGTCCTCCTACCTCTCGAAGGTAATTACCCAAATCTTGTGACAGCTTCTTTGTTATATGTGGGTTTTGCTGTATAAGATTATTGGTTTCGCCAATATCATATGTGCTATTAAAAAGTTCTTTATGTCCAGTTTCATAATAATAGATTAGTTTCCAATCCTGACTTCTAATTGTACAGGTAGGACCAATGCCCGGACCTTCGTTTCCCCAAAGGTTAGGGAAATTCCAATAGAGGTTTCTGTTGGGGATCTTTTGTTTGTTAGTTTTTGTTAGTAGGTGTAGGAAGCTTACTCCATCAATTGGTTGAATTGTTTCATACTCTTTCACTTCAGCCATTTCAAGCATGGTGGGAAAGAAATCTTCAATGATGAGATACTCATCCGTTTTAGTTTTCGCTTCTACTTTACCTGGCCATTTCACATCATTGGCTCTCTAATCCCGCCTTCATATGCTGAACCCTTGCCACTGTTGAGTGGTGCATTTTGTGTGTGCAATGGTTTGTCGCGCCAGGTGGTTGATGAAGAAAAACCACCATTGTCAGACATAAAAATCACGATTGTATTTTCATCCAGTTCATTTGCTTCTAACCAATCCATCAAGTCGCCCAAGCTTTTGTCCATTCCTTCGATTAAGGACGCATAAGCTGCTTCATTTTCAGACAATCCATTGTCGACATATTTCTGGTAATAGCGCATATCTTTATCTAAGGGTATGTGCACCGCATAGTGCGACATGTAAAGAAAAAATGGTTGATCCAGCTTCTTTGCCTTATCAAGCGCTTTTACTGATTCGATGGTGAGTGCTTCAGTTACAAATGTGTTGGTGCCCCAGTAATCCTTTAATCCTGGCACGGCAAATGGAGACGTTGTCTTACCATCAGCTTTGTTGCCATAATTGTCTTCACCCAAATAGCTTGCCAATCCACCTGCAGCGTGTCCAGCAATATTTACTTCAAAGCCAAAATGATGAGGATTTTCTCCTGGAGTGTCTATTGCTCCATAATGTGCTTTGCCACAATGAATAGTGTGGTATCCATTGTCTTTCAGTATTTGTGGTAGCGATGTAACTTGATACGTGAGAGGAATGTTGGTAGCTTGTGATATTCCGTTCACATTCCACTCAGGAAATTCCAGCACCTCAATTTTTCTATCCGTCGAGGTGTTTTTTTGTAATGTCCAGTTAGTTACTCTGTGTCTTGCGGCGTTCATCCCAGTCATAAGACTCACCCGTGTTGGAGAGCTAACACTACATGCATAAGCTTGTGTAAACATTTTTCCTTGAGCGGCTAATCGCTCCATATTTGGTGTGTGATATCGCTCATTAAGCGGTGTCTTTTCGGTCCAAAAAGGAAGAGAAGTGTCTTGCCATCCCATATCGTCCACCATAAACAATATAATGTTTGGCCGATTGTCGGGAATGATTGTATCTTGTGCTATCAAACTCATTGGTGCAAGAGCAAGTGCAAAAAGTTGTTTTTTGATTATCATATATATGTGTGTGTTGTTTAATATACTTCTATAAAAATGGATCCTCAAATATAGAAAAGATTCCTTCAATAATATAGCATTAGAGGGAAGTAATAATTGGTTGTCAAATTTCCGATAGGCATGTTTCGTAATGCAAAATAAAACGACCTTTCCTGCCATGGGTTTTCTTTAAAAGAAAATCTTTTGAACAATTTTAGGCCTCTGATTCACTAAAATAAAGTTTTTTGCCCAATCCGAGGAGTTGTTTTTCATAAATTATTATGATTTTAGTGTAGAAGATATATGGAGTCTTTCATAATATTTTAGAGATGATCAAGGTCTTACAATGTTCTTCTTCAATGTTGTATAACATAGCGAGTAAGTAATTACAGTATTGTTATAAGGACAAAACTGTTGTGTCGTTGAATTAAATAAGGGCGAACCTTCCCGTTCACCCTTATAAATTGTAGTGAAATATCTCTACTACAACTCTTCTTTTTAGTGCCTAATCAGACTATTCGTTAATTTTGAATTACTGTATTACTCCAAAAACACCTCAATAACTGGTATCTCCACATTAGGTTTAATGACAGGTAGTCGGAAGTTTAAATCATCTTCTGTTGCTAAGCTGCCCTGCATATGATGTCCATAAGGAGCAGTTACTTTTATTTCAGAAGCATCGTGCAGAAACTGTGCATACTTAATCTTTCCTTTATATCCTGGTAATCTGAAGTTGGTAAGCGGATAATCCAATAGATGAATGTACAAACGATTTAATTCTGGATTGTAAGTAAGGATAGTTTGGTTGGGTGCTTCGAAGTCATCGGGAGCTTGTGTGCAGCCATATATGGAACGACTGTTATATTTCATCCATTCGCCCATTCCTGCTAAAGCTTTATCAGCACGTGCATCAAATGTACCTCGAGCAGTAGGGCCCACATTCAACAATACATTACCACCTTTGCTTACTGATTCAATAAGCAACACCAATAATTGTTTATTATCTTTCCATGTATTTTCGTCTCTATGATATCCCCAAGATCCAGAGAATGTTTGACAAGTCTCCCAAGGTATTCTTTTACCATCTACTTCTGGCCACTTGTCCACTTTAAACTGTTCTGGTGTCTTAAAATCCCATCCTCCAGGTACATCTTCTAAGTCTGCTCTGTCATCTATTATTATTCCAGGTTGCAATTCGCGTACCATTTTGATAAGCTCTATAGAACCCCAATCATCACGACCTTTTCCGTGCTTGCCAGGATATGAGAAATCTAACCACAACATATCTACTTGTCCATAATTTGTAAGTATTTCTCGCACCTGATTTTTCAAATAGGTACGATACTTTGACATGTCCTTGCCTTTATTTAGTTCTGCATACTCTTCATCAGTTTTTGCACTCATCGGGTGTGTATTGTCGATAGTGAAATCGGGATGATGCCAATCTATCAATGAGTAGTAAAAACCAATTTTTATTCCTTCTGCCCTAAAAGCATCTACCCACTCCTTAACGGCGTCCTTTCCATAGGGAGTATTGGTTACTTTATAATCGGTATATTTTGAATCAAAAAGACAGAACCCATCATGGTGCTTTGTAGTAAGCACAGCATATTTCATACCCGCATCTTTAGCCTTTTTTGCCCACTCTTTTGGGTTGTATAAGTCGGGATTGAAGTAATCAAAGTATTTGATGTACTCTTCTTTAGGAATTCTTTCATATTTCTGTACCCATTCGTGACGAGCTGGCAATGCATACAAACCCCAATGGATGAACATGCCAAATCTATCGTGTGTCCACCATTGCAAGCGTTCTTTTTTTTGAGCTTCACTTTCGTCCCATATTTTTTCTTGCGAAAATGATTTGCTAAAGCTTAAAATAATAAGCAATGCGAAAACAAAATATTTTTTCATAGTTTAATTATATATTTAGAGAGTTATTTAATTTGTAGCTATTTGTGTTCATCAATTGTCACAAGAAGTTTTACTTTACAAATCTAAGGAATATATGGGTGTACTGTTAACTTCTTACGTATGTTTTATAACATCAATTTACCTTAAATTTTAAAAGCCATCTCAGTAAATTTTTTTGCTGAAATGGCTTTCATAACTTTTAGAGACAAAGAAACTATTAAGCTTCGTATTTCATATTATCGATTAAGTCATTTACATCTACTATCGCAATACGCGTTGCAACGTCGGACATAGCGTAAGGTAAAATCAATTTATCATTCACAATCATACTTCCACATGAATAAATAACATTGGGTACATATCCTTCGCGTTCTTCTTCATCAGCCGTTAGTAATGGTTCTTCCAGTCGTGCTATAATTTTTGTAGGGTCTTCCAAATCTAACAGAATTACTCCAATGGAGTATTGCCTCATATTTCCCACACCATGTGTAATAACCAACCAGCCTTTGTCAGTTTCTATTGGTGATCCACAGTTCCCTATTTGGATAAACTCCCATGGTTGCTTGGGTTCTTGAAGCAAAATACCCTCTCCCCAATAATGTAAATCATCGGAGTATGTGATGAAGTTGTTTTCTCCATCTTGACGAGAAAGCATGGCATACTTTCCATTTATTTTTCGTGGAAAAAGAGCCATTCCTTTGTTTTTAACGCCTTCGCCATTTAAGGTAATCATGTTGAAGGTTTGGAAGTCTTGTGTTTCTATAAATTGAGACAAAATACGTCTGCCATTGAATGCTGTGTAAGTTGCATAGTAAATCTCATGTCCATTTTCATGGGTGAATTTTACGAAACGTGCATCCTCAATACCTTTACTTTCATTTGCAGAAATAGGAAATATGACACGTTCGGATATTGCTGTATCATCGTCAAATCTAATTTTATAATTAGAATCAGCCAACCAATGTATGGTAGTAATTGTCCAGCTATCAGCAGAAAAATCAGAATCTAAAAAAATATCTCGTATACTATTCCTCAATTCCTCATGTTTAAAAAAGGTGGGTAGACTACTTAATATTCTTTTACTGGTTTCATTCCATGCTTTCAAATCTTTTAGTTTCAATCGAAACCTGTTGATATCATAAAATGGGTCATGAACCATTATAGGAGTTTCAACATAATCGGAAACACTATCAAAATTGAAAGACATGTTTTTATCTAATATTCCACTCCTGAAAACAATAGATGAAATATGTCCTTCGCCCGTAGCCCTTAAACTCATAATAAACCGTACGCTACCTTCAGGGAGTAAGCTCTGATCGGGGTGTAACACAATGGAGGGATTGAAAAGTGCGGCAGATTCAATTGAATACTCCATTGTAAAATAGGCTCCTAATAACAACTTTTGAGTTTTACTAATGCTTTCTTTTTTAACAACGTATTCAGCGATTCTATCATAATGTCTCATTAATAGTTGTTCAAGGTCTCTATGTCTATCAGCAAAAAGGAATAACGTTTTCTCTAATTGCTTTTCCGCTTCAGCTTCCGAAAACTGAAGAACTCGTTTTATAATATTGTTTATACGTGGTATTTTACTTGGAACATGAGGTAAGGTAATTACACGCGAATTGTCTCCAACTATTTTTATCTTTTTTCTTTTGACAAGTTCTTTTATATCAACTGCTTCCTTCATAAATATTTTATTTTTAAGTTCAAACTTCTACTATTCTTTTGTATACGTTGTAGTAACCATCTACCATTTTTTCGAGACTGAAATTTGATACGGCCCATTTATTGCAATATTTTCGATTGATTGAGTGTATATCGTTTACTGCATCTACAGCTTCTTCAACAGAGTTTACAATAAAGCCTGTTTGTTTGTGTTGTATCAGTTCGGGCATCGAACCTCTTTTAAAGGCTATTACGGGAGTCCCACAAAACATAGCCTCGGCAACACTCAAACCAAATGGTTCGTCAAAGCTTATTGGATGCAACAAAGCTAATGCCTCTCCCAATAATTTATCTCTCTGTGCGGGTCCTGAGTTTCCAACATACACAATGTCTTCATTGTTTATAAATGGTTTAACTTTCTCTTCAAAGTATCGCTCATCTTGTATCAATCCAGAAATTATCAGTTTCTTATTTGATTTTTTTGCTATTTGAATAGATTCATAAGCTCCTTTTTCAGGATGTATTCTTCCAAAGAACAACAAGTAGTCCCTGGGATTTTCATTGAAGGTAAAATCTCTACTATCTATCCCATTATATACTGTAGCGATGTATTCTAATTGCGGGCTTCGATCAGAATCACTGATCGATACATAATGATTATTACTATTATATTTTTTATATACAGGAATTATTTTTTGTGACGAAAACCCATGAATAGTTGTAATCATGGGCGTATTAATTAATCGAGAGTATGTGAGCGTTAGAAAGTCGAAATTGTTATGAATAATATCAAATTCAGATGCTCTTTCCATCACATTACTAATGTGTAAGCATTCCCACACTTTAGGGTCAATGGAGCTGTCTTCGGCATAAGCAGTTTCAGAGACATACTCCAATTTGCCAGAAGTGTTAGAGTTACCAGTAGCAAACAGCGTCACTTCCAATCCTTTTTTTACCATGCCTTCGGCAATGTTAGATGCCACTTGTTCCCAAGGGCCATATTTAAGGGGTGGCGTTCGCCAAGCTATTGGTGCTAATAATGCAATTTTCATTTGTTGATGTACTTAAATTAAATAAATACACCTCACAAGTATGCTTTGTATGGTGTATTTATGAAAAAGCGAAAGATAATAAATTTTGTAATAGGTTGTACTTTTAAAGTGCACTTCTGCTGTTTTTGAAGCAATGATCCACCAATTCTTCTATATTGGCAGTGCCAACACACATTACTGTATCTGCTCCTCCCCAATATATTTTGACGCTTCCGTCAGGTTCTGGAATAGCTCCACAGGTGAAAACAACATTAGGTACGTAGCCAGTAATTTCGTGTGTATCTTCTGGCTGAAGAATCCATTCGTCTCCCACTGCTATTATTTTTGCAGGATTATGTAAGTCGTGCAATGCAACTCCCAATCTGTATACACTGCCAGCCATTGTTGGGAACACACCATGATATATGTTGAGCCAACCACGTGGAGTTTTAATAGGAGTGGCACCTGGGCCAATTTTCATTTCGTCCCAATGATACTGTACTGGTCTCATTATTAATTCCGAATCTCCCCAATACCTTAAATCGGGTGAATAGGAAATCCATATTGCCCACGGTGATATTTCAGAATGAGGACGGTCTAAACGTGCATATAGTCCATTGAATTTTTCGGGGAAAATAACTACATTACGATAGTCTGCTTCGGTGATTAAAGAAAAACGTTCTACTGATTTAAAATCTTTTGTTTTTGCCAAACCAATCCTTACTCCGTGTTGCGAGTATGCACTGTAAGTAATTAAATACTCACCGTCTATAAATGAAATTCTGGGATCTTCAACACCAAAGGCTTCATATTCTTTGAAAACACCTTCAGTTGATGGTATTATAAATGGTTCTTTATCAACTTCAAAGTTATATCCATCCTTACTCACAGCTTTGCCAATAATGCTTCGTCCGTTTAAGTTGTGCGACCTAAACAGCATAATGTAATCATCGTTATGCTTAACCATTCCTGCATTGTGAACTGTGGCAACAGGATAGGGTATATCTTTTTTTGTAAGTATCGGATTACCTGAATATCGTTTTACTATCATAATTTTCTTGTTTTTTTATTCTCTTATCTTTTCGGTAATAGTCTTCATGGGCTTTTAGTACATTAAGGTATGAAACTAAGTAAGCGATTGTGCTTTCGGCACCTTGGTTTTGATTTATACCATAACTTTCTATTCCGTCACAACATCCTTGTGTGTCGTGATTGTAAAGACTTATCCTTAGATCATTTTCACCCAAGAACCATCTAAATGATTTATACAGTTTGGTCAGATAGGACTTGTCTCCTGTTATATTGTATGCTTGTCTAAACATCAGTACCATACCCATTGCATCGACAGGCTGTTGTGCAAAAACTGATCGTTCACCATCTTTCATGAACCACTCTTCATTACC
The DNA here is from genome assembly GCA_002364735.1 of Bacteroidales bacterium UBA3143. Classification (GTDB taxonomy): domain Bacteria; phylum Bacteroidota; class Bacteroidia; order Bacteroidales; family Dysgonomonadaceae; genus UBA2632. The sequence goes on along the minus strand of DEZB01000027.1, from coordinate 44,507 downwards.
AATAATGGATAAATAACCATCTTTCATGGTATGATCAACTAAGAAGTCCATTGTTTTAAAAGCAACTTTTCTAATTTTTTCCTCATTCAATATGCTTGTAGCATGAAGCATTGCGAGCGGAAGGATGGCGTTGTCATAAGCTAACAGAGCCTCATACCAATGCCAGCCGTCATGATTGTTTATATTGTAATGATCAATAAGTTTATACGTGAGTTCTCTTAATTTTTCAATCATGGCATCATCAGACATGTTGTTCCTTAAGTAATAGCTAATGCCGATTATTGTATTAGCAATACTCCTGATTGATTGTAAATTATCAAAATGGGGTTTGGCTTTGTCAAATATGAGCTGTCCAATCTGACAGTATGAATTATTTGGTGGATAGTTAAGCAAATAACCTATTGCCCATATTGTGCGCCCAAAAGAGTCCTCCGAGCCCACTTCGTCCAAATATTGTCGACTAAAGCTTAAGAAATTTCTGAAATTACCATCCTCGTTTTGCATATAGTGGATATAGCTTAAATAAACTGGAATGAGCTTGAGTGAGGATTTATCTTTTTTTATTCTATACGACATCAACGCTAATAGTAATGCTCGTGAATTATCGCACAAACAATATCCTTCTTTGAGATTTGGAATTCCAAAAATGGCATGTTGAATAATACCCGTATCATCGGTAAGTCTTCTGATCTGTTTCATAGAAAACTCAGGCAATAGAGAAATATCAAATGGAGCTTCTTCTTTATTTTCAATTTTTACTTTTTCTTCAACTACTTCTTCTACTACTTCATTGTATATTTTGCCAATTTTTGGCCAAGTAATTTTAAGACCATGTTCACGTGCTCTTCGTCTAATCTCTACTCTTTTCTCAGGATGATCCAGTAGGTCAATTAATGCATCAGATAGCTGATCTGTATTGCCAAAATCTATCAATACTCCTCTTCCTTCACTTAATAATTCTGTTGCATGCCAATAGGGAGTGGAAATAACTGCCGAACCTACGCCTACAGCATATGAAAGTGTTCCACTTGTTATCTGTGCTTCATTTAAATAAGGAGTTATATATATGTCGGAGGCGTATAGATACTTGAAAAGTTGTTTTTGGGTTGTAAATTCATTAATAAGAATTACATTTTTTTCTAAGTGTAAGTCTTCTATTAATTGAATCAGTGAAAGTCGATATTCTTCTCCAACGTGTTTTATCACATTTGGATGCGTTTTCCCTAATACAATGTAAACAAGTTCAGGATGTTTTTCAACTACTTTTGGTAATGCTTTTATAGCACTCTCAATACCTTTATTCCTACCTACAAAACCAAATGTGAGTAAGACTTTACGATTGTCAAGTTTAAATTCTGTTTTAACTTTCTCTTGGTCATATTGTATATCTGGAACACCATGTTCTATATAAGCTATTTTATTACGAGGGATTTCGTAAATGTCAACTAACATCTCAATAGCTTTATGGCTCATCACTACAACACGATTGGCCATACGACATATTGTCTGTAATACCTCCCTTTGATTGTTCGATGGGTTTTGCATTACAGTATGTAGGGTGACTATTAAAGGTATTTCCAATTCGTGCAGCAGGGGGAGGATATAAACACCATCTTGACCACCGAAAATACCAAACTCGTGTTGTAATATACAACTATCAGCTCCACTAACGTTGATGTACTTAGCAGCAGCGCGATAGTCCTCTTGTACTTCTTGTCTTATAGTCAGCTTAACTTCTTCTGGATAAGTTAGCTTTTCATTGGGGTCATCCATGGCAACAATAAAACTATTTCTATCGTCCGAATCATTTTCTTTCGATGCAATCATCGAGTTAAATAAATTCTGCGTAAAAGTTCCTATTCCGCATTGACGGGGAGGATAAGTAGCGATGTAAGCATTTTTCATATTTTGTTTTTTTGTTATTAAGAGTGATTGTATTCATGCGGCGCATTCTGTCTTTGAGCATCACTGCCCAAAAAAATATGTAGCCGTTTTGACATAGATTGTAGATACTATCCTTTAACAAACTCTAATTGTAAAAAGTTTGAAGGATGAATGCAATATACAAAAAAATATTCAAGGGGTAAAGTAAAGTGAGATATATTGTAGACTGTGGCTATACTTATACATAAAATCAAATGAGAATTTATACATCAAGTTCTAATTTAAGTTTGTCTAAATTTAGAATAAGTTTTGCTGTCTGTTTATCCCTATAAACAACCCTTTAATTTTTATATAATGGTTTATATCATTATAATCTCATCTTCATATTATTAGTAAATGTATTTTTATTCAACATTTTTTGGCGTAAAAAACAATATACAAAAATAAAGTTAAATGTCATATTTTATATTTTATTTATCAAATAGATGAACCAATACATCAAAATTTACTCTATGTTTAGCGGCGAATAAATTCAAATTTAAAGGAAGTCCTTATATGAAAATACTGCACAATAGATAAGACGGCAAAGTAGTAAGGATCTTAAAATTTCAAGATGTGAAATAAAAACAGATGATCAAAAAATTATATAGATAAATTACGGAGAAATAACTATATAACTATGAAAATATCAAAAGGGGATAAAAGCGAATTTTCTATTCTATCAGCATTCTTACCTATCCTTGTATTAATTATGCTGAGTTGCACTACTACTTCTATTGACCAGCTTAAAGAGGACTTTAAAAATCCTCCCGACACTGCAAAACCTGGCGTTTATTGGTATTTCATGGACGGAAATCTTTCTCGCAATGAGATGACCAAGGACCTCGAGTCAATGAAAGAAGCTGGGATTTCCAATTTAATATTTCTTGAAGTAGGAATTGGCGTTCCTCGCGGGAATGTAGATTTTATGAGCGAAGAATGGCAAAATTTATTTGTTCACGCTGTTAGAGAGGCTGAGCGGCTGGATATAAAAATATTGATGGGTGCAGGTCCTGGTTGGTGTGGAAGTGGAGGCCCATGGGTACAACCAGAAGAGTCGATGCAACATTTAGTGTTTAGTGAGACCGATGTTGTGGGTGGTAAGAGTTTAACGATAGAACTTCCCATACCTGAGCAAAGGAGTACACCATGGCATAATATGAAGAATCAATATTACAAAGATGTGGCAGTACTTGCAATACCTAAAAGTGCAAAACCCACAATTGAATATATTAACGAAAAAGCTTTTTATGAGAGATATCCTATATCATCCTATCCAAATGTAAAAACACACTTACCTGCACCAGCAGAATTTCCCGAAATAGACGAAGCTTTGATTCTTACACACGATGAAATTATCGATGTTTCGCAATTCATGGATGAAAAGGGACAATTAGTTTGGGATGCTCCAGCAGGCAATTGGACCATTCTGAGGTCGGGAGTAAGGGTTACGGGTGCAAGCTCACGTCCCGCACCCGAACCAGGTGTTGGGCTTGAATCGAATAAGTTGGATTCTATTGCTTTTAAAAATCATTTGAGTAATTATACCGATATTTTATTAGAGAAAACCTCACCTCGCAAAAAAGGGGTTGGTTGGACAGGTTTTCACATGGATAGCTGGGAGAGTGGTTCTCAAAACTGGACCGAAAACATTGTTGAAGAGTTTAAAAAGCGACGGGGCTACAATCCCGAACCTTATTTCTTAACTTACGCTGGTCGGGTAGTTGAGAGTGTAGAAATAAGCGAACGTTTTTTATGGGACCTTCGCCGTACTTGTCAAGACTTGGTTTTAGAAAACCATGCTGGATTTGCTAAAACATACGCCCATCGGAACGGGCTGGAGTTGACCATTGAACCTTATGACATGAACTTTGCAGGTGATTTAGATTTGGGTGCGGTGGCCGATGTTATTATGGCTGAATTCTGGAGCAAACAGTTTGGCTTCGACACACATTATGCAGTTATTGAAGCTACTTCTATTGCACATATTAAAGGCGCACCTGTTGTAGGAGCTGAAGTTTTTACTTCAAATAACAGCCAAGCATGGCAGGAATATCCTTGGTCTATGAAAGATCAAAGCGATTGGGCATTGGCTATGGGTATAAACAGATTTGTTTATCACACGTTTGCACATAAACCCTTAGGAGATGAGTTTCGACCAGGAATGACCATGGGGCAATATGGAGTTCATTGGGATAGAGGTCAAACATGGTGGCCAATGGTAAATGCTTATCATGCATACATCAGTCGATGCTCACATATGATGCAGCAGGGACAGGCAGTGTCTGATATTCTCTACCTTACACCCGAAGGTGCACCAATGGTTTTTACTGCCCCTAAAGATGCGCTCGAAGAAAATGGTAGTATCCCTGACAAGAAAGGATATAGTTTTGATGGTTGTTCACCATTAATGCTCATGGAAAAGGCAGATGTGGAAAATGGTAAAATAATATTTCCCGGTGCTACTTCTTACGAAATAATGGTGTTGCCAAATTTTAAAACAATGACACCACAGTTACTTGAAAAAATTAGTTCGTTAGTAGAAAAAGGAGCAAAAATAATTGGCCAACCACCTCTAAAATCACCAAGCTTGGTAAACTATCCAGATTGCGATCATCAAGTAAGGACAATGTCTGAAAAATTATGGGGTTCGTTAAATGTGCCTAATCAAATGAGTGAAAGAAAATATGGTAAAGGTACTATATATTGGGGTGGGGAACTTAATAATCATGATTCTGTATCTCTTTATCCAACTTACAAACATACAGCTCAACTTTTATCTCAAATAAACATCGGTGAGGATTTTTCATCTGCGAACCAGACAATTAGATATGGGCACCGCAAGACAGCAGATAAAGATATTTACTTCGTCGCTAACAGGACGGACTCTTATCAAACCACTGAATGCACCTTTCGTGCTATAGGTGAGCCAGAGATATGGATTGGAACAACTGCTGAAACAAGAAAACTTATTGATTATAAAATTGAAAACGGAAACGGAACCACAACTATACCCTTAGAATTCCATCCTTATGAAAGCTTTTTTGTTGTTTTCTCCAAAAATAAAAAAAGCGTCAAGCATTCATCTGACGAAAGAACTGCGAACTTTCCAGTTTTTAGTGAAATAAAAACGCTCAATGGTGCATGGGAAGTGTCATTCGATCCTAAATGGGGAGGACCTGAAAATATTGAATTTGAGCGTTTACAGGATTGGACTGAACATGAAATGAGAGGAATAAAATATTATTCAGGAATTGCTAAATACACAAAGAAATTCACATTAGAAAGTTCTCAATTCAAAAGCGGAGCGCTTTACTTAGACTTGGGTGAAGTGCAAGATATGGCAAGGGTTATGATGAACGGGAGAGACTTGGGCGTAATATGGTGCGCACCTTGGCGAATTGATGTGTCGGAAGCTGTCGTTGAGGGTGAAAACATACTTGAAATAGAAGTAGCAAACCGTTGGATAAATAGATTGCTGGGCGACCAGCAAGAGCCAGATGCAAATGTTCGCACTGTTAAATTTAAAGATGGGTTATTGGGCGGAAAAGAATATTCTACTGGTCGGTATACATTTACTACAGAGACTGCAATGGGATCTTTTAATTTTACTGAACCCCTTTCTTCAGGTTTACTTGGGCCAGTAACTTTACAATAAGCACAAATTAATTGATAACTAATAATAATAGAATAATGACTAAAGTTGGATTATTTGGAATAGGCTTAGATACATATTGGGGACAGTTTGAAGGGTTGCTCGATAATATCAAGAAACATCAATATAAAATCAAAACTAAAATAGAAAGTTTTGGCGTTGAAGTGGTAGATGCTGGAATGGTGGATAATGTTAAAAAAGCAAGGGCCGCAGCAGATCTTTTAAAAGTGAATGATGTAGAAGTTGTATTTTTATATATCTCTACTTATGCACTTTCATCAACTGTCCTTCCTGTTGTACAGAAAATAAAAGTGCCTGTTGTTATTCTTAATCTTCAACCTGTAGCTCAATTAAATTACGAAGCTTTTAATAAACTGGGTGATAGAGGTAAAATGACAGGCGTTTGGTTGGAGCATTGTCAAGCAGTGTCGCTTCCCGAGATAGCAAATGTATTCAATCGCTCTAATATTCGTTATGATTTTGTTACTGGATACTTAGATGATGAAACTGCTTGGGCTGAAATTGAAGATTGGACAGAAGCAGCTAAAGTGGCTGTTGCTATGCGAAATAATCGGATGGGTTTATTGGGGCATTATTATGGAGGTATGTTAGATGTTTACACCGATCTAACACTTCAAAGTGCGACATTTGGCACTCACTTTGAAATGGTTGAAATGTGTGAGTTGAAAAAGTACCGTGACGAGGTAAGTGCTTCAGAAATTGAAGAAAAAATACAAGAGTTTAGAACCACTTTCAATGTTTCAACTGAATGTGAATTAGGCGAATTAGAACGAGCTGCAAAGACGTCTGTCGCTTTAGATAAACTAATAGAAAAACATAATCTTGGAGCTTTGGCTTATTACTATGAAGGGCAGACTGGAAATGAATATGAAAACATTGTGACATCGGTTATTGCTGGCAACACGCTTTTGACAGGTAAAGATATTCCAGTGGCAGGTGAGTATGAAGTGAAAACTGCACAAGCAATGAAGATTATGGCAGAGTTTGGTGTGGGTGGATCATTCTCTGAATTCTATTTAATGGACTTTAAGGACGATGTGATTTATTTAGGTCACGATGGTCCTGCGCATTTTGCTATTGCAGAAGAAAAGGTTAAATTGGTGCCTCTTACCGTTTATCACGGAAAGCCTGGTAAAGGGCTATCTATTCAGATGAATGTGAAAAACGGACCTGTAACTTTGCTAACCATAGCCGAGGGAGAGAATGGGCTGTTTATGTTAGTTGCAGAAGGTGAATCAGTTGTTGGACCTATTTTGGAAACAGGAAACACCAATAGTCGCTACCACTTTCCCATAGGAGCAAAAGAATTTTTAAATAAATGGTCAAAACAAGGCCCTGCACATCATTGCGCCATTGGTTTAGGACACATTGCCGATAAGATAAAAAAACTGGGACAATTGATAGAAATTGATGTAATACAAATTTGTTAAATAATAAGATAATGACAAAAACTTTAAGTGCTTACTTATTTATACTGTTTTTTATGCTAATTAGCTGCAAAACAGAAAATAAACAGGCAGAAAACTCATATGCTACCTACCAAAGTATAAAGGATAACTTTGAGAGTCCACCTTCTGAATATGGCGTAAATTGCTATTGGTGGTGGCTAAATGGAAATGTAACAAAAGGAGCAATTACCAAAGATTTAGAAGCCATGAAATCGAGAAATTTTCATGGAGCAATGATTTTTGATGCGGGTGGACATAATCAACGCGGTAATAAAGATATACCTCAAGGACCCTTGTTCGGTTCTGATGAATGGATTGAGTTGTTTGCATTTGCCATGGATGAGGCCAAAAGATTAGGTTTAACGATGAGCTTTAATATACAAAGCGGATGGAATCTTGGTGGACCACGTGTTACACCACAACATGCTGCAAAGCAGATTACTTATTCTGAGACTTTGGTCTCAGGTGGTAATGCAAGTACAATTAAATTAGATTTACCTCCTATTAGGAATGATTATTATCATGATATAGCTGTTTTGGCTATTCCTGTAAACGACAAGAATAAATCTGATGAAACAATAGCTCATCTGAATCTGAAACTGGGTTTTCAAGAACTTGGTGGATCAGCACCCGACACCCGATTCCTATTAACTAATGATGGACCACAATATAAAGAAGGAACTTTTGTTGTATCCAAGGATGAAATTGTCAATTTAACTTCTAAAATGGATGAAGAGGGCAATTTGACTTGGGAGGTACCTGATGGAAAGTGGGACATTCTAAGATTTGGATACACCTCAACTGATGCTCGTGTTTCTACATCCAGTGGTGATTGGCAAGGTTATGTGCTTGATTATATGAGTAAAGATGCTTTTGACTTCTACTGGAACGATGTAGTTGCACCTATTTTTGATGCTTTAGGCGATCATGTGGGAACTACTCTTAAGTTTTTGGAAACTGATAGTTGGGAATGTGGAGGTATGAACTGGACAGATAACTTTTCAGAAGAATTTAAAAATTATCGTGGTTATGATCTGCTGGATTATCTGCCAATATCTGCAGGTTATATAGTTAATGATGTTAAAACAACGAATGCTTTTTTGGCTGACTTTAGAAAAACATTGGGTGACTTAGTTGCCTATAATCATTATGCACGTTTTGCGGAGTATGCTCACAAACACAATCTCGGAATACAACCCGAATCTGCAGGGCCTCATGCAGGTCCGTTAGATGGAATTAAGAATTATGGGTTTAGTGATATTGTTATGAGTGAGTTTTGGTCGCCTTCTCCACACAGACCAACTCCTGAGCATAGATACTTTGTGAAACAAGCGTCATCAGCCGCTCATATTTACGGAAAAAAGATTGTAGGTGCTGAAGCTTTTACAACCATTGGACCTCACTGGAATGATGAGTTGTGGCATGATCAAAAACCGAGTTTTGATCATGAATTGTGTGCAGGAGTAAACCGTATATACTTTCACACCTTCACAATTTCTCCAACTGAAATGGGTTTGCCGGGACAAGAGTATTTTGCTGGCACGCATGTGAACCCGCAAGTAACTTGGTGGGATCAATCTGGACCATTTATTGATTATTTCCATAGAACGCAATCAGTTGTTCAAAACGGAAAGTTTGTAGCTGATGTGCTCTTTTATTATGGCGATCATGTTCCCAACGTATTTCCTTTTACACATCCAGATATTCAGGAAGTTGCGCCTAATTTTGATTATGATGTTACTGATGAAACCATTTTTTTACAACTTAAGATGAAAGATGGTAAAATAGTTGTTCCAGGGGGTATAGAATATCGCGTTTTGGTTCTTCCTGGGCACAAAGTGTTGTCTTTTGATGTCTTGAAAAAACTGGAAAGTCTTTTAAAACAAGGAGCTCACGTAATTGGTGATAATCCTCAACAATTTGTAGGTTTATCAGGAGGAGAGAAGGCACAAAAACAATTTAAAGATATATCCAATAAGATATGGGGTGAAAATATAAGTGAAAAAGGAGAGAGAGATTATGGAAAAGGCAAGATAGTTTGGGGAGTTACCCCCAGCGAGTATCTATTGTCACAAAATGTAGCAGCAGATTTCAATGTCCTTGGAAGTGATAATAAAAAAGATTATGATTACATACACTATACAATTGGTGAAGCAGATGTATACTTTGTTGCCAATCAAACTGCCGAAAGACGTAAAATTGATTGTCAGTTCCGTGTTTCGGGTCTGCAGCCAGAATTGTGGGATGCATTAACTGGAGAAATACGAGAAGCCCAATCGTTTACTCAGACCGATAATCTAACAACAGTTCCATTAACTTTTGAGCCTTACGGATCTATTATGGTAGTGTTCAATAAAAAAATTGATAAAAGCATGCAAGGAACGCAACAACAAAACTACCCAGATTTTGAAACCGTTGAGACTATTGATGGGGAATGGGTTGTAAACTTCGATACAAAATGGGGTGGTCCAGAAAGTATTGTTTTCCCTGAACTGATTGATTGGACAACACATTCAAACGAAGGTGTGAAATATTATTCAGGATCAGCAGTTTATAATAAAGTGTTTAATATTGATTTCGAACCTGCGAATGGTGAAGATTACTTTTTGCAGTTGGAAAGTGTGAAAGACGTTGGCATTGCACAGGTTACTATTAACGGAGTTGATAAAGGCGTTCTGTGGACAAAACCTTTCAGGATCGATATCAGCAACGAGTTGAAACAAGGAGAAAACACCTTACAGGTAAAAGTTGTAAACTCATGGTATAATCGTGTTGCGGCTGATGAAATGTTTCGTGATAAAAAGCAATACACTTCCACTAATATACTTTTAATCAATGATTATAGAGGAAGACCAAGAAAGGAGATACCATTAGAACCTTCTGGATTAATTGGACCTGTTACGATTGAGAAAGCAAAACAGATGTAAAGCGTCACGAAAAGTGTGAATTTATAAACCCTTATATTAGCCATAGAAAGAGTGATTTTTAATTCAAACCATTATGCAACAAAAAATATTTATAAGTAGCGTAGTACTAATAAGTTCAATTACATTGAAGGCATCCCCAAAAGGGGGCGAAAGTGATAAACCTAATATCATTTTCTTGTTAACTGATGATCAACGCTGGGATGCTTTAGGGTATGCCGGGAATAAAGATATACACACCCCAACAATGGACAAGTTGGCAAAAGAAGGTGTTTATTTCAAAAACGCTTTTGTAACCACTCCAATAAGTTCTGCCAGTAGGGCTTCAATTCTAACAGGATTGTATGAACGAACGCATGGTTTTACTTTTGAAACAGGCAACATTCCAAAAGAGTACATGGATCTATCCTATCCCGTAATCTTGAGAGATAACGGATATAAAACAGGTTTCTATGGTAAGTTTGGAGTGTTTTATAAAAATCCCGAATCCTTATTTGATGAAGCTGAAATATATGACAGAGATGCACAAAAAGGATACTATTATAAAACAATAGATAAAGATACAGTACATCTTACTCCGTACACTGGACACGTGGCCCGTAAATTTATAGAAGAATCCTCAACGGATACTCCTTTTTGCTTATCTATCAGTTTTAGCGCACCTCATGCGCATGATTCCGATCCGATACAATATTTTTGGGGAGATGAAGCTGATAAACTCTATAATGAAATAACTATTTCTGACCCTAAATTGGGAGAAGACGAATATTTTATGGCGTTACCTCCAGAAGTGCGTGCAGGTTTTAATCGTACACGCTGGAAATGGCGTTATGACACACCTGAAAAATATCAACATAGCGTGAAAGGTTACTACAGAATGATTAGCGAAGTGGACAGCGAGATCGAAAAGATAATGGAAACATTGGAGAAGAAAGGAATTGCAGACAATACTGTAATTATCTTTATGGGAGATAATGGGTACTTTTTAGGAGAACGTCAATTAGCTGGTAAGTGGTTGATGTATGAAAACTCTCTAAGAGTGCCACTAATCATATTCGATCCAAGACATCAGGAACATAGAGATGTTACCGATGCTGTCTTGAACATTGATATTGCATCAACAATACTTGATTTTGCTTCTGTTGCAGCTCCTGAAATATATCAAGGCAAAAGCCTCAAAGGTTATACGACATCTGAACATGTTTTGCCAAAACGTGAAGCTGTCTTGTTTGAGCATTTATGGAAGAAGGATGAAATACCTTCAAGTGAGGCCGTGAGAACTGATAAATGGAAATATTTCAGGTATCGTTTTATTGATGCTCCCGAAGAACTTTACGATTTAGAAAATGACCCATTAGAAATTAAGAACCTTGCAGCCAATCCTGCATATAAAAACGTTTTAATCAATCTGCGAAAAGAGTGTGATGCACTTATTCAAAAATACAGGGATGATAGAATCATACCGACTATCAAAAATGATTGATTTAAATAAACATAATGCAGCTTACAAATTATTTAGCCTTCAAGAGGAATAAATAATAAATTTCTTTATTTGTAGTTTTATCTAAAATTCTTTCACCACCTATTTTTTTTGAATATTTATAATCAAAATATAGATATAGTTTTGTCTTAATATATCTCTCAACTTTCTTCACTCTTATAATTTGAAATTAAAGGGTGGTTATTTGTTCCAGTTCGTTATAAAATACAATATTTAATAGGTGAAAATTAAATCCACCACGGTAGATTTGAGTTTTATCTTATGAAAATCCGATTTGCCACGATTGAAATGTTTTCACACACTAAAATGAGCACTTTTTCTACAGGTTTGTGAAAAAATGTATTGGGAAAAGAAAGAAATGCCCAAGATAAAAGTATCAACAGATAAAAAATTGAATGTTTAGATAGGAAATAGAATTTTTATGACAAAAAAGGGACAAAAGAGGAGCAATAAAATTGAAATATCATGTTTTAAAACATTTTCACGACGGTGAATTCAAATTTCAACTGTTTCAAACATTTTCAACGCGTTGAAAATGTTTGAAAAAAAAATATTCATTTGCCCTACTTCATTAAGTAAATTATTTTGTTAAACTCTCCTTATTACAAAGTAATAATTTATAGGGATAAAATAAATTACTACATTTGCTTATTATTGGAGGATTCTTTAAATCGTAATTATATGTTTTTGATGTTCTAAATCTACCTAAAATCGAAAACACACTGTTTTATAGCAGTTGATTATTGTAAAAAGAATTTCTTCATTTAATTAATTCTATAACAATATCTACCAATGAAGTTATTATATCCCATAATGGGACTTACCTTAGTTCCATTAATTTCTTGTGATGCAAACAAGGAAGAGCCCAAACAAGACTCGCCAAATATAGTATATGTGTTTCCAGATCAAATGCGAAACCATGCAATGGAGTTTTGGGGAGAAGATTCATTCTCTGAATCTGTTCGTTTCAAACCCGATCCTGTTATCACTCCCAATCTCAATCAATTTGCAAGAGAGTCTGCTGTTTTCACCAATGCGCTTAGCAATTGTCCATTAAGTGGTCCACATCGTGGGATGTTGTTTACGGGAATGTATCCACAGAATAATGGAGTTTCATTAAATCCCAACTCGTTACGTCCTATTAGTTCGTTGCGTGAAGATGTTATTGCATGGAGTGATGTGTTGAGCCAAGAAAATTATTCTTGCGGTTATATAGGTAAACTTCATCTTGACTTTCCAACTCCTACCGATCCTGAAAATCCCGGACACTATGTAGAGGATAAAAAACCTGTATGGGATACCTATACTCCTCCTGAGAGGCGTCATGGCTTTGACTTCTGGTATTCCTATGGAACATTTGATGAACATAAAAACCCACATTATTGGGATAAAGATGGCAAAAAACACGAACCTAAAGAATGGTCACCCAAGCACGAAGCCGATATGGCAATTGCTTACTTGAAAAACGACAGCAAACAACGTGATCCCAATAAGCCTTTTTTCTTAGTTGTCGGTATGAACCCTCCACATAGTCCATATCGATCATTGGATGATGCAATGGAAGAGGATTACAATCTATATAAAGATAAATCTAAATCGGAATTATTGATAAGACCAAACGCTGACACAACAATGGCTAAAGCCGCATCAGCTCCTTACTATTTTGCCAATGTAACAGGCGTTGACCGTGAATTTGGACGGATATTAGACGCTCTAAAAGAATTGGGTTTAGACGAAAATACGATAGTTGTTTTTTCTTCCGATCATGGTGAGACGATGTGTAGTCAAGGAATTCAAGATCCGAAAAATTCTGTTTATACAGAATCAATGAATGTGCCATTCTTAATACGTTATCCTGAAAAAATAAAACCCAAAATTGTAGATGGTCTATTCTCAACTGTAGATATTATGCCAACCCTATTAGGTGCAGCAAATCTAAAATCTAAAATTCCATCTTCAGTTCAAGGTAAAGACTATTCCGATGCGCTTTTATTAGATGATTCTTCCACTAAATTTGATGATGGTGTTCTATATATTCGGAATATCAACGGAGAAATAGACAGCGAAGGAAAGGTTGTTTCTTATTTCCCCGAATCGCGAGGCATTAAAACGAAAAACTACACGCTGGCTTTAAGTATCAATAAAAAAACTAATGAGCTTGCTGATGTGTTGTTTTTCAATGACAAAGAAGATCCCTATCAGTTGCACAAGTTGAAGTTAGAAGATTATCCGGAACAAAAAGAAATTTTGTTGACGCAGTTGGGCGTACTATTAAAAGAAACAGAAGATCCTTGGTATGAAGATAAAATATTGAGTGATTTGATACCTTATTAAATTAGTCAAAAGTGCTTCTTTTCTTATCAAAGATTTTTAAGTAACAATTTAAAAATAAAAATTATGAGACAAGCTTACAAAATAACGCTATTATGTCTTTTTATCGGTTTTAGCATTCATACAGTTTTTTCGCAATATACCCGAAACACTTACAAAGACAATCTAAAAACTTACAATCTACCCAAGAATAAAATTTACAAAGACGGATGGATTGATTTTAATAAAAACGGAAAAAAAGACGTATACGAAGATCCATCTGCTAATATCGATGATCGCATTGAGGATCTATTGAGTCAAATGAATATAGAGGAAAAGTCTAACCAAATGGTTACTCTCTATGGCTACGGCAGGGTGTTAAAAGATGACTTGCCCAATGAAAGTTGGAAGCAACAATTGTGGAAAGACGGCATCGGTGCTATTGACGAACATTTAAATGGCTTTCAGCAATGGGGCTTGCCTCCATCCGACAATCCTTGGGTGTGGCCTGCCTCAAAACATGCTTGGGCTATTAACGAAGTGCAACGTTTCTTCGTTGAGGATACTCGTTTGGGAATTCCAACAGACTTTACAAATGAAGGAATCCGTGGTGTTGAAAGTTTCAAAGCAACCAACTTCCCTACACAATTAGGAATTGGCACAACATGGAATAGAGCTTTGGTTCGCAAAATTGGAGAAATTACTGGACGTGAAGGTCGGTTGTTAGGTTACACCAATGTGTATGCTCCAATTCTTGATGTGGGGCGCGATCAACGTTGGGGACGTTATGAAGAAATATATGGTGAGAGTCCTTACTTAGTTGCTGAACTGGGTGTGGAAATGACAAAAGGAATGCAGAAAGATTTCCAGGTAGCTTCTACTGCCAAACATTATGCTGCATACAGCAACAATAAAGGTGGAAGAGAAGGAATGTCACGTGTTGATCCGCAAATGTCATGGCGCGAAGTCGAAAACATACACATGTATCCGTGGATGAGAACTATTCGTGATGCAGGTTTATTAGGTGTGATGAGTTCTTATAATGATTATGACGGTATACCCATTCAAGGCTCTGCCTTTTGGTTAACAGAGATACTTAGAAATCAGTTAGGCTTCAAAGGGTATGTAGTTTCCGACAGTGATGCTGTTGAGTATTTGTTTATGAAACATGGTACTGCCGCAAATATGAAAGAGTCTGTTTATCAATCCGTAATGGCTGGTTTGAATGTAAGATGTACTTTTCGTTCTCCCGATTCTTTTGTGCTTCCCTTGCGAGAGTTAATAGAAGAGGGTCGTATTCCAATGGAAGTTATTGATGAACGAGTACGTGATGTTTTGCGTGTAAAGTTTTTGGTGGGTATGTTTGATCAACCATACCAAATGGATTTGCAGCAAGCTGATATCGAAGTTAACAGCGAAATAAACCAACAAGTAGCACTCCAAGCATCACGTGAAGGAATTGTTTTGTTGAGAAATGAAGATAACTTTCTGCCATTAGATAAAAGCAAGATAAAGAGAATATCAATCACCGGACCCAATGCCGATGATGCATCTTATGCTCTAACTCATTATGGTCCTCTGGCTGTAGATGTTACTACAGTATATGATGGTATAGTTGATAAGCTAAAAGATAAAGTAGAAGTTTTCCTTTCAAAAGGCTGTGACATGGTCGATCCTAATTGGCCAGAATCAGAACTGATTGATTTCCCACTTTCTGAAATTGAACAAGCTGAAATAGATAAAGCCGTTGCTGATGCCCAAAAGAGTGATATTGCAATTGTTGTGCTTGGTGAAAATATTCGCACTGCTGGAGAAAATAGATCACGTTCTTCGCTTGAGCTTACGGGCAGACAATTGGATTTGCTAAAGGCAGTTCAGCAAACTGGAACGCCCACCATACTTGTGATGGTAAATGGAAGACCATTGACCATAAACTGGGCTGATAAATTTGTTCCTGCTATTTTAGAAGCATGGTATCCTGGTTCACAGGGTGGAACGGCTGTTGCCGATATTCTTTTTGGAGACTACAATCCAAGTGGAAAGTTGACAGTAACCTTTCCGAAAACCGTAGGACAAATCCCATTTAATTTTCCAGCTAAACCAAATTCACAAATTGATGGTGGCTCTGGATTAGGAATGAAAGGAGCAATGACACGAGCCGCTGGTCCGCTCTATCATTTTGGATATGGATTGAGCTATACCACTTTTGAGTATTCTGACTTGCAGTTTTCTAAAAAACAAATGTTGGCGGATGACTCGTTGAGGGTATCTTTCAATGTGAAAAACACAGGAGAGCATGCAGGTGATGAGGTAGTTCAAATGTATACCCGCGATTTACTAAGTTCTGTAACTACTTACGAAAAGAACCTTCGTGGTTTTGAGCGAGTGCATTTAAAGCCAGGTGAAACCAAAAGAGTAGAAATGAAAATCGTTCCTGAATATTTGAGGCTATATGATAAAAACAATGAATGGATAGTAGAACCTGGTGATTTTAAAGTAATGATTGGCGCATCATCTGAAGACATTCGTTTGGAAGATGTTTTCACAGTTGCTGAATCCGTTGATGATGTTAATAATGTATTAGGTGTTTCAACAAAGGCTTTGTTTAATGTTGTTTCAGACCCTTCTGATGCTACAGCAATCAATGTTTTAAATCATAATGAAAAATCTACTTGGACTGGTAGTCAAGGTCATTCGTTAACCATTTCTTTGTTGCAATCAAATAAGGTTGATGAAATCAAGATTGTTTTTGATAAAAAATCAAAGAACCTATCAAAATTTAAAATTAGATTGTCTAAAGGCGGTGGTCAGTTTATTGATTTCGTGTCAAAAGTTTATAACGGAAAAGTATATGATGGCGAAAATGAAATAATTATTCCCGTTGGTCAATCAGGTATAAGTGATGTACAATTTATTGTGGAAAGTGGTAAGTTGGTTATTCAGATGATTGATTTAAAATAATCTTAAGCCCTCTTCCATACTTTATTATAATACCCCTGTTTTATTTGTTAAAACAGGGGTTGTTTGTTAACATGATCAATATCATTTCAATTCTTTTTAAATATAACACAATATATTTGGTTGAGATACCAAAATATATTAGTTTTGCGCAATGAATAATAAGCAATAATTGTAGCGGCTTAGTGTTTATTGAGGATTGTTATAAACAATAGGATTATCTATGGGCTTCTTGGGGTAAAACTACTTGATAATGTAATTCCATTTTTAACTTTTGAGGGTAAAAAAACATTAAGTATAATTGTAATCTTTACATTTTGAGCAATATATACTATTTACAAAAGAGAGAGGTAGGAATTATCAATAGCACTATAATAACAAAACAGCCTATTCAAATAAAGTTTTTAGGAAACTAATCAATAATAATTACTAAATATAAACTGTATGAAAAAATCAAGGAGTTTTAAAATTGTTTTTTTTCTGTCTCTTTGGGTTTTCTCAATGTTGAGTTATAACATAACATTGGCAAACCCTATTGCAGAAAATTCTATTCTTGCTGTACAGCAAACATCTTTATTAAAAGGTACTGTTGTAGATAACACGGGTGAAACTATAATAGGTGCAAGTGTTATAGTAAAAGGCACCAATATCGGAATCGTTACAGACATTGACGGGAACTTCGAATTAAATGTTCCCTCTTTAAATGCTACAATTGTTGTGTCATATGTAGGATACAAAACTAAGGAAGTACCTCTAAATGGAAGAAATAATATTTCAATTACAATAAGTGAAGATACCGAGATGCTTGATGAAGTAGTGGTCGTAGGGTATGGTTCACAAAAGAAAGTAAATCTTACTGGATCTGTAAGTTCAGTAGATATGTCAGAATTGGCAGAAAGCCGACCTGTTACTAATATTTCATCTGGATTAGCAGGTTTAGCTGCAGGTGTATATGTAAACTCATCTTCTAATAGACCAACAAATAATAATGCTTCCATTTTGGTAAGGGGACAGGGAACATTAAATAATTCGGCCCCTTTAGTTATTGTAGACGGTGTTGAAAGTGATATATCAAATGTCAACCCTGAAGATATTGACAATATGTCTGTATTGAAAGATGCCGCATCTGCTTCAATATATGGATCGAGGGCAGCAAATGGTGTAATTCTTATTACTACAAAGAAAGGTAAAGCTGGAAAAATGGTAATTAACTATAATGGTTATTTATCTCTACAATCGGTTGCTAATACGATAGAACCTGTTACTAACTATGCTAACTATATGGAATTGATTAATGAAGGAATGAAAAATTCTAATCAATCACTTCCTTTCAGTCAAGGATCTATTGATAAATGGCGAGAGATGGAGGGTAAGGAGCCATTGATGTACCCTAATAATGATTGGCGAGATGAGGTTTTTAGAACCGCAAATTCTCAAAATCATTCATTATCGTTATCAGGAGGTGCAGAAAATGTTCGTTTTTTCTCTTCT
This sequence comes from Bacteroidales bacterium UBA3143, assembly GCA_002364735.1. GTDB lineage: Bacteria > Bacteroidota > Bacteroidia > Bacteroidales > Dysgonomonadaceae > UBA2632. The sequence goes on along the minus strand of DEZB01000027.1, from coordinate 26,276 downwards.
TTCCGTTTTATGGATAATCCTGGCGTAATCGAAAAAGCAGGAGTTACGAGATATGACATAAGAACAAACGTAGAAGGTAAACTGAGAGAGTGGATGACAATTGGAACAAATATAAATGCAAGCACATCTAACTTTGGTTTAGGTTCTTATGCATTAGATGATTTGTTTTTGTATGCTCAGGCATCCACACCAGGTTTTGTACTTAGATCTCCAGATGGACGATATGGTTCGGTTGGAAATTCTGAAGACGATCCACAGTCAAATAATGTGTTACATAGATTGAATGCTTCAACTGGTGAAGATAAACGACAAAGAGGATCAGCACAATTCTATACAAATATCAATCCATTCGAAGGATTCACTGTTACTGGTTCATTTTCATATGATACATCGAATCAAAAAAGATCATCAAAACCTGTATTTAATGATCGATGGAACTTCTTGACTAACACTATTGCTTCTGCAGGAAAAGGCAGAACCAGCATCATGAATGCTTCAGCTAAAACAGATAGGTATTTCATGGATATTTCAGGTACTTATGAAACTACTTTCTTTGATAAGTTGGATGTAAAAGCTTTGGCTGGAGCAAGTCAAGAACAGTATTCTTCCGAAAGATTTCAAACAAGCAAACAAGATTTAATTGATCCTTCTCTTGGAGTGATTGATGCAGCTATTGGTGATGCTTCATCAAGCGGCTCGAAGTATGAATGGGCTATGAGATCATATTTTGGACGTATCAATCTTAATTGGGCTGAGAAATACCTGTTGGAGTTAAACTTACGTGCTGACGGTTCTTCAAGGTTTTTGAGTAGCGAAAGATGGGGTTATTTCCCTTCATTCTCTGCTGGTTGGAGAGTAGACCAAGAGCCATTTATGGCTTCACTACTTGAAAAAGGTTTAAGTAGCCTTAGATTAAGAGCTTCTTATGGATCTTTGGGTAATAATTCAGTCGGAAACTCTGAGTCAGAAGGTCACTATGATGCTTTGTCTGTTTATTCAATTGGCAATTATGTATTAAATGGCTCTGTTCAACAAGGTTTGTATCAAAATGCTATTGCAAACTCATTGTTAACTTGGGAACAAACCTATATGGCTAACTTTGGTTTAGACTTTAGTTTTTTAAACAATAAGTTGACTTCAACCATTGATGTATTTAATAAAAGGACAGTTGGTATTTTGATAAATCTTCCTGCTCCACTGGTACATGGTACTGCTTCTATTCCTAAACAAAATAGTGCCACAGTTATAAATAACGGTGTAGAGCTAACTTTAGGATGGCGAGATAATGTAGGTGATTTCAATTACTATGTAAGAGGTAATTTATCTTACATTAAGAACGAGGTTACAAAGTATAAAGGTGATGAATACACCATTGTAAACAATGGCCTGATACAAGAAGGATTGCCTATTGGTATACAATACTTACTTACAGCCGACAGAATTATTCAAACTGATGAGGATTTAGCATTAGTACAAAAGATGATTGACAATGCGCCTGTTGATCCTAACACCAACAATAAAAGAAATCCATTTGCAGCTTATGGAAAGCCTTCAAAAGGAGATATACTTTATAAAGATGTGAATGGCGATGGTATCATAAACGACGAAGACAGAACAACATTTGGCAGTGGAGCTAATCCAACTTTAATGTTTGGTCTTTCTTTGGGTGCTAATTACAAAGGTTTTGATTTTTCTACCTTGATTCAAGGAACAGGAGGCTTAAAGATGTATTATGCTGACAATTATTACAGACCTTCTGTAAGATGGGGATATCAAATTAACCAAGAGATTGCTGATGGCAGATGGTATGAAGGACGTACAACTCCTGCAAAATTTCCAAGACTTTTAAATTACTCAGACACAAAGAATATACGTCCAAGTGATTTCTGGTTAGCGAATAAATCTTACTTAAAAATTAGAAATATTCAATTGGGATATACGTTACCTAAAGATTTATTGTCCAAAGTAGAGATTGAAAGAGTAAGATTCTACGTCAGTTTAGAAAACTACTTTACATTTACTTCATACCCTGGTATTGACCCAGAGGTAAGAAACACAGATTATCCTACTATGCGTCAAGCTGTTTTTGGAGTTAATTTCACTTTTTAATTCAACTTATTATGACAAAAATAAATAAATATATTTACACGTTAATCGCAGTAATATTCTTCACAAGTTGCTACGATTTAGACAGATTCCCTTTAGACAAACCCAGCTCACAAACGTTTTGGCAAAATGACGATCAAGCTAAAATGGGAATTATGGGAGTATATTCACAAATGAGTGCAACCAATTTATTTGGGATACTTTTTAGCACAGATTGTTTAAGTGATGTGGGATTAGGATTTGATAATCCTGGGTATTATTCCATTGCAACAGGTGTTTATACCGATCGAGATGGACAAGTGCAAGGCAAATGGCAATCAACCTATCATGGTATTATGACAGCCAATAATGTGATACGAAATGTAGCTAACTCTGAGTTAATATCTGATGATGTTAAAACAAAAGTGATTGCAGAAGCAAAATTCTTGAGAGGACTCTTTTATTTCCATCTGTTAGATTACTATGGAGGAGTTCCCTTGTATGACGAAACTGTAGAGTTAGAAAAAGATTACAATGATTTATTGAAAAAAAGGTCAACTGCGGAAGAGACGCGCACTTTTATTCTAAAAGATTTGACTGATGCAATAGCTGGACTTCCTGTTTCATGGGATCAGCTCGATTATGGTCGTGCCACCAAAGGTGCAGCTTATGCTTTGAGAGGCAAAGTGTATTTATTTGCAAAAGATTATCCAAATGCTACAAAAGATTTTGAAGAGATAGTTTTGAAAAGCGATTATGGATATGAACTATATCCAGAATATGATCAATTGTTTCTACCTAAAGAATTAGGGGGAGCTGACGAAAGCAAAGAAATGGTTTTTGCAATTCAAAACATGGGTGGAATAGGTACAGAGTATGGCATGCCAATGACTTTTTATATGGGAACAAGAAGTTCGTTTGGCTCTTGCTGGAACAACTCAATGCCATCTACCGACTTAATGGCGATGTATGAACTTAAAGATGGAAAACCATTCAACTGGGATGATTATTTTCCAGGTTTCAAAGCAAACGATGCTGTTAAAAAAGAAACATTTGTAGCAACATTGGCAGCTGGTGGTAAAACTGTAGCTACTTATCCAAAAAACTATGATGAGCTGGTTGCAATGTATGATGAAAGAGATCCAAGAATGGGGCAAACGCTAATACTCCCTTACACAGATTATTTAGGATGGTTGAGAAATGCACCTAACCCCTGTACTTTTGTAGTAGCAACAGGAGTTAATGAGTCGAATGGCTTTATCAGAAATAATCGTGGATGGAATACTAATTTCTGGCGTAAGTTTGTAGCAGAAGCAAATATGGATGGATTGATTACAAATAGAGCACATACTCCTATTAATTTTCCATTAATTAGATACGCCGATGTACTTTTGATGCTTGCAGAATGCTACAATGAGACCAATAATTTTGACGATGCAGTAAAATACATTAACAAAGTAAGACAAAGACCCTCAACTAATCTTCCTGCTCTAAACAGTGGTCCTGCATGGTTGGAAGCAAGAACAAAAGATGAGATATTTAAAAGAATTATGCAAGAACGTGCTGTTGAGTTTGCTGGCGAAGGACTTCGCTTTAGCGATATAAGACGTTGGAAAGTAGCAGAATCTCTTTTAAGTGGTAAAAAAGAATTGCAAATCACTGGAGAATTAGCTTTAAATAGATCTTTTAATGAAAGAGATTATTTGTGGCCAATTCCTGCAGTGGAGATAGAAATTAACCCTGAATTAGAACAAAATCCAGGTTGGTAATCTTTTTCTCGTATTTTTAATAATATTCCGGGTGGAATTATCAATAAATATTGGTAATTTCACCCGGAATTTTTTTTATCACATAACTATATTATAAAGTATCTATCATGAAACGTATAATTTTAATTTGCTGTATCATAAATTTTGTGTCGTTTATTCATGCACACGATTATCGTGATATGCTTCAACACAAAGCAGATGTCTCGGCTGTGAAACAATCATTGATCTTAAACCAGAAATGGGTTGATTATCCCGACTATTCAAATCGTGCAGGTTGGGATAAACTCTCAGACGGAATGAAGAATGAGATTATTAATAAAGGAGAAGCAGCTTTAGATTATGAATGGAAAGTAATTAAAGCCACAGATTACATTGAATATGAGCGCAGTGGATCGAGAGATATAATGCAAATACCATTTGGAGCAAACAATACGGCACTGTCAAGTCTTGTTTTGGCAGAACTGGTTGAAGGAAAAGGACGTTTTATAGATCAAATAATAAATGGAGTTTGGCAAACATGTGAAATGACTTCATGGGCACTCTCTGCTCATATAGGTGGTGCTCAAACAATTAAAACCGCATTACCGTCACCCAAAGAACATATTATTGATTTAACAGCTGGTGATCTTGGTTCATTTCTCGCGTGGACCTACTATTTTTTGAAAGATGAAATGGATAAAGTAAACCCATTAGTCTCTGAACGATTGCGAGATAATTTACAAAAGAGGATACTTGATCCATATATGAATCGTACATTTCATTGGCAAGCATTCAATGCAAGCCCCACCACCATGGTAAACAATTGGAATCCCTGGTGCAATTTTAATGCATTGAGTTGTTTCCTGTTGCTTGAAAATGATGCTGACAAACTAAGCGAGGCTGTGCATCGCTCTATGGTTTCAGTTGATAAGTTTATCAATTACACAAAGTCGGATGGAGCTTGCGAAGAGGGTCCATCGTATTGGGGACATGCAGCGGGCAAAATGTATGACTACCTACAATTGCTGAGTGATGCAACAAATGGAGAGGTTGATATTTTCGATCAACCAATGATTAAAGACATGGGAGAGTATATTGCCAAATCATACATTGGTGATGGATGGGTGGTAAACTTTGCCGATGCTTCTGCAAAGGGAGGTGGCCCAGTGGGTGTGATATATCGCTATGGCAGAGCTGTTAACAGTAATGAAATGATGCACTTTGCTGCATATCTTTATGAGAGAGATAAGAATAAATCTTATTTTAACGCTGGACGCGACATGTATCGCACATTAGAGAACTTAAAATCTCATGAAGAGTTGGTGAAAACTGAGCCAGCACTTTCTCAGGCATCATCGACGTGGTATCCCGAAACAGAATTCTGTTATATGCGCGATAAAAATGGTTTTTTCTTTGCGGGTAAAGGTGGGCACAATGGTGAAAGTCATAATCATAACGATATGGGTTCCTTTTTACTCTATCTTGACGAAACTCCTATAATGATTGATGCAGGTGTGGGGACTTATACGCGTCAAACATTTAGCAACGAAAGATACGACATTTGGACCATGCAAAGCGACTACCACAATTTGCCAAGAATCAATGGAGTGTCTCAAAAAGTTGGAACTCAATACAAATCGAAAGATGTGAATTTTAATGCGAAAAAATTGTCGTTTTCGCTTGATCTAAGTGACGCTTATCCTGATAATGCAAACATTGAAAAGTGGCAACGAACTTATCAACTAACTTCTAAAAACGGATTAGAGATTGAAGATGATTTTAAGCTTAGTAAAACCAACGAGCCGAACCTAATAAACTTCTTGACATGGGGAAAGCCAGATATTTCTAAACCTAATAGTATAATCATTCAGAAAGATGGAGTTAGTGCCAAATTGATATATGATTCTTCACAATTTGATGCAGAGATAGAGACTATTCCATTGCCTGACAAGCGTTTATCGAATGTGTGGGGTGATGAAATTTATCGATTAACATTGAAAGCAAAGAAGATGGAGATGAAAGGGAAGTATAAGTTTAGAATTGCAAGAAACTAAGCTGAATTGATGTCAAGCTAAATTGATAGCTATTTAAGTATTTCGAACAGCAAGGCTGTTGCATAAAGATTGCAATAGCCTTGTTGCATTTCAAATAAAAACTCATTGCATCTATACCAACTATTACTTACTAATTCAATCTGCATCAATTATCCTTATTTGCACAATTAGGGATGATCTATTGGCACTTTTTCATAATCATCCATGCAAAAATATTTTCAAAATGGACTGAATATAAATTATCAATACAAAATGATAGCCTTTTTGTGCAAAACTCAACTCATCAATACAAAAATATCTTCAAATTGGACGAATCACTAAATATCAATATAAAAAGATATTGTAATTGGTCTCAATTATTTTTAATCAATACCTTATGAGTCTATTATGGTAATTCTGATGCACTCATCGTATGCAAAAATTACTCCGATTGCTACTCTGAAATGTACAGACTAATAAAAAACTGCTATTATTAAATGTCTGAGCAATTCACTATAGCCAAATATTAATAATCATATGAGTCTGATTAATTCAGAATAGACAAATATCGATATTATGATTGATATGAATAATTCAGTATTGGTGAAATAGTTGTGAATAGTATTCATTTTGTACAGTTCACTCATTTTGAATTTCTAAAGAGATACATTATTTGTTTTTTATTTCATCCTATTGTTATATTTGTAATGATATATAGTTTTTATCTTACCCCCCTTTTCAAAAGCGATAGATTTGTTTGCTATTTCACACATATAATGTGCGAAAGGATAGATAATTCCAAATATAAAGAAGGATAAACTTTTATTTGTTATTTAAAACTCTGCCGAAAAGCATTTTAATGTCTTTTTATGTGTATTTTTGTGTATAACAAACTGCTGATTACAAAAGCCTTTTTCATGATAAAAATAAAAAAAATACCACTATCAAAACTATTAAAATCAGAAACGCGTAGGTTATTAGATAAAGTTGTAGAAATAGTGGAGAAAAATAATCCAGAGAAGTATCGCTTACAAGATTTTCATAAAATTCTGGTGGAACAACAGACAAAAGTGAAAGGGGTAATTAAACCCTATGGAAAACATAAGAATACAAATGATTTGGCTCAATTGCATCAAAAAAGATTGGGGTATGCTTCACTTATTGTAAGTCAAGTGGAATCACTTAGAAGGGTAAACTGTCCAAAAACACAACGAATGGTCGAAATTGCAAAGGTGCCAACGAAGGCGTATCTTACTAACTTAGGCCGAAAGAATCGGCACGAAGTTTATTTGCAACTTTGGGCTTTCTTCGAAATATTGCAAAAAGATGAGTCTATTCAACAGAGAGAAGCATTTGCGACTCTTGGTCTTCAAAAATACTTAGATGATTTGAAAGATACCTGTTATCAATATGATGATCTTCATTGGCAAAGACTTATCGATATAAAGGAAAGGCCCTCAATTGACGGGGTGCAAATTAGAAGTGAAGCCCAAAGAATATTGCAGTTGTTTTTTGAACAAGTCAATATTTATCAAAAGACATTTAAAGAGATTGATTATGAGCCAATAATCATAGAGATAAATAGGGAGTTGACACGACACTCAAAAAATATAAAAACCCGGGTTGCCACCAATAAAAGAAGAGCCAGAAAGAAGGCTGCAGCTGCTGCAAAATTAAAAGAAGAAGTTTCTAAAGCAAAAGATAATCTAAAAATTGAACCTGAACCTAAGGTAGATGATGAACAAGAGACCAATGCTAATACTAAGTTCGACAAAAGTGCTACCGTAGACCCTTTAAATATTGACTCTTCACGAAACACTACGAAAAGCAAAAAAAAGGATAAGAAAGGGGAGAAAGGGGAGAATATACAAGATAAATCGGACAAAAATGATGCTGAGTCTACAGGGGGGAGAAGGAAAATGGAATAAAGGGATTGAACCGTCCTAATGATAAGGATGGGGGAGTGGATGGATAAAAATTGGCATGTTTAGAGAAATATCATATATTTCAGCACTTCTAAGAGACTATAAATGATTTGATGGTAATAAGTAAAGCTATAGAAACAACAATGAACAACAATTCAAACATCCTGCTATCCAAAATAGCCACATAGATATTAAAGAATAAGTCGCACGTATAAAACAATCACATTGATATTAAACTAAGGCCGACATGTAGGTCGGCCACTACAACTGTCACAAATGGGGCAGAAAGAGGCGCACACATAGGTGCGCCATTACTATTTTAACAGTACGTCTTAGTTTTTATAATCCTAATGTTATCTTAAAGTCCTTCAGTTCAAACAACCATGTTCCTCTGAAAAAGTAATGGCGGTACCTACGTGTCCGCCATTTATATACAAAAGTACACCCGTAGTGGCCGACCTATGTGTCGACCATGACCTATGTGTCGGCCATCACTTTTGTGCTGGCCATAACCTGAGTGTCGACCATGACTTGTGTGCCAGCCATAACCAATACGTTTGCCACGATCTATGTGTTAGTCATGACACATTCGTCATCCACAATGTAAAAACAAAAAGCAACCTTAGGAAATCGTATTATAAACATTTAACAGGAATAAGCCGCATAAAATTATCTATTTAAGATCTAACATTTTATATGAAAATGAGGGTTAAGAAACTGAAACTACACTTTTATTGATTGATATTCACTGCTCAAATAAAATGTGTAAAAGGAGGAATACCAAATATCATGTAATTTTGAAAACAAAAGTAGTATATATTGCAAAAGATATTGCTACTAATACAAGAGGATATGCTATCTTTGGCACATTAAACACTAAGTATGATAGTATAAGATAATAGCGCAGAAATTACCTTTACTTTGCAAGATGGAGCCATAATAAATTCTTCATTAAGCAGTCAATATTTATAATAATTTCGTGCTTCAAATAAGAAATAAATTTAATAATAAACTCTATGAAACATTCAATTCTATTCCTTTTTGGGCTAATTCCTTTATTTATGTTTGGATGTAATGCTCCCAAAGAAACGAACTCTAATTTTGATTTATCTGATAAGTATCAGCAAGAAGTGCTGGAAGTAGCAAAACAACAACTTGGCTATCAAACCAAAGTGATAGAAGACTCCGGACGTTTTATGAATCCACGAACTGTTGAAAAAGGATTTGTGAGATACGTTGGTAACCATGATTGGACGAGTGGTTTTTTCCCTGGCACTATGTTTTACATGTATGACTTAACGCAAGATCAAAAATGGAAAGACTTAGGTGTGAAATATACTGAAACATTGGAGTCCGTTAAAACCTTGAAGTCGCATCACGATGTTGGTTTTATGATTAACTGCAGTTTTGGTAATGCACTGCGCGTTACTAATAATGAGGCTTACAAAGATGTAATTGTTGAGGCCGCTAAATCATTATCCACAAGGTATCGTGAAGGTGCAGGTGTTATCCAATCTTGGGATGAAGACAGAGGTTGGCAAGGCGAAAGAGGATGGTCGTGTCCTGTAATTATTGACAATATGATGAACTTGGAGTTGATGATGAAAGCAACACAGTTTTCTCAAGATTCTACTTTTTGGAACATAGCCGTTTCTCATGCCGATCAAACAATGAAGAATCAATTTAGAGATGATTGGAGTAGCTTTCACGTTGTAGATTATCAAAAAGAAACTGGAGAAGTACGAAGTCGTCAAACTGCACAAGGTTATTCGCATGAATCTGCTTGGGCACGCGGTCAGGCATGGGCTATATACGGTTTTACCATTATGTATCGATACACCAAAGATCCAAAGTATTTGCAAATGACTGATAATATCTATAACTTCATTTTCAATCACAAGAATTTACCAGCAGATTTAGTTCCTTATTGGGATTTTGATGCACCCAACATTCCTAATGAGCCTCGTGATGCTTCGGCGGCAGCCATTACAGCTTCAGCTCTTTATGAGTTGGTGGAAATGGGAGAAACGCAATACAAGGCAACTGCTGACAAAATAATGGAATCTTTGTCGAGCCCTGTATATCGTGCATTAGTAGGCACCAATGGCAACTTCCTTTTGATGCATTCAGTGGGTAGTATTCCGCATAAAGCCGAAATTGATAAGCCTTTGAATTATGCTGATTATTATTTTCTTGAAGCTATGGCAAGAAAAGCTGAATTAGAAAGTATATAAGAAAATGCAAAATTGACCTGACCTGTAGTAACAAGAACTTACAATAAACATATAAGGAATGAACGATCAGAAAATACTGATCGTTCATTTTTTATAATCTACCCATAAATCAAGAGCTTACCATCCGAACCTATTTAAACCTATGGTTTCCAAACAGCTCATAAACAGTATTATTTGAAATCTCTGATTTACTTCTTTTTTAGATCACATCAATAACCAACACCCAATCTTTTTGATTATTAGATGGAGGTGTAAAGCTGACATTTCCAGTAGTATGTTTCTCTTTAAGTATAATGTATTCACCCGTAGCAGGATTGAACCATGATACTAATTTACGACCAGGATTCAGTATATCTAAATTAATAGTGATAGGTTCAGGCTGGGGAAGATATATCATCGCATATGTTTTTGCATCGTTTCTTGTAGCAACTATCAAATCTTTATAATCTTTACCCTTATCAGATACAATCAAATTGCTGTCTTCTACTCTATTTAAATCAGATCGAGATAGCATTAAATTTTTGAGGTGATGAATGTGTGTAGCTCCTTCCGCATTTAAAGCCTGCTCCCAACTGATAATAGTATCTCCAACATTTATTGGGTTATACAACGCTGTGTCTAAAAATTGCCATATAGAATGATGCCCATATGTTGCTCCACAACCTCCTGCAAAAACACCCCGATAGATTCTTGCTCTTACATCGTAAGCATCGAAATAACCTCTACTTTCGCTCGTCCATTTGCCATCCCATGGGTTCACAGGATGATCTTCATAACAAGGCTCTAAATCAATTATAGGTTTTAAAGGTTGAAGCTCAAGATCGTTGTGGATTGTTTTCCAAGCCTCAACATTTCTTGAACCATGACCACTTTGAATGGCATTCATTTTTAACCATTCGTCTGTATTGAAAAACTGAGCACTACCATCAGCCGAACCGCCAGGATGATAAGTTATAAAAGCATCTTCTCCAATTATATCTCGAATGCCTTTTGCCATTGTTAGCCATACTGGTCTGTCGTCATGTTTCTTGCCATTTCTTTCATAAACAGCAGGTCTGTCTCCGCCCAATATCCATAGAATATTCAATTTGTTCTTATATCTCTCTGCCAGCTTTTTTGTATAAGTATATGCATTTTGTTTATTAAAAACTTGCGGTCCAGCTCCCCAGTTACTAACAACCTTGTCACCCCAAGTAGGTAACAACCCAACATAAAGATCCCTTTTAGCAGCTTCTTCAATAACAAAATCTACGTTGTCCCAATAATCATATTCTTCTTCATTTTTGGGATTATTGCCTTCGGTTACAGCCCAATTAGTTGGATCAAGATTTATAAAGGGAACATCACCATAACGATTAGGCTCAATCAACCCATTATTTTCAGCCAAAGCAACACCCATTATTACATTAAAGCCTTGACTTTTACGCATATCTAAATATTTTATAACATCTTCGCGTTTAAGTCTATGAAATACTTCCCACGCTGTATCGCCCATCCAAAAGAATGGTTTTCCTGTTTTTGTTTCTACAAGATATTTTTGAGATTTAGCTACTTTTATTTGAGCATTAATTGGGAATGATAAAAACAGAACAGACAATAATACTAATAGATTACTTTTCATAATAAAAAGGTTAATATTTTTAGTTCATTATTTTTCCATCAAAACATCTCTTATAACAACCGCATTGTTTATCTCAGTATCTTTAGCTGCAAATAGCAAGGTTACTTTCTTTGTTTTAGTGATATCTCTTAATTCGTCCAACTTCTTCTCTTTTTCTTTCAGCTCTTTCTTGTAGCGTTTACTAAACTCGTCAAACCTCTCTGGTTTGTGATTAAACCATTTTCGCAATTCTGTAGAGGGAGCTAATTCTTTCATCCACTCATCAAAGTGAGCATCCTCTTTTGAGACACCTCGTGGCCAAAGACGGTAAACGAAAACACGATAGCCATCATCCTTCGACTTGTCTTCATACACTCTTTTTATTTGTATGCTTTTCATCTTGTAGTAAATTAGAGATTAAAGTAAATTCTATTGATATTACTTTTCAGGAAGATAAGTTAATTCACCATTAACAATGCGTGCTGGTTGTGTGTAAGGGTGTTCAGATTCTTTATCTACGCTCATAATATGCTCCACATCCCAACCAGCAGCTTTTAAATAATCAGACACCATCGAGCGATGACATCTCCACCATACAGCTTCTGAACACATGTATGCAGTTCTTTTTTGCGAAGCAATATCTATAAGTTCCTTTATGCCTTCAGCAAATGATTCAGTTTCCATGTAGTCAGCATAACCACGAAAAGCAGCGTGACGCCAAGTTGTGTTTTTCGATTCAGGATTTACTTTTCTTCTGCCACCCAGCTTTTTCAGATGTATATACGCGATATTGTTATTGGGTAATGTTATTTCCAAAGCTTCTTTATTAAATTGAGGAAACTTACGCGAACCAGGGTAGCTGCGTATATCTACAACTATTTCTATTTTAAAAGAATGTAGCATAGCTACTAACTCATCTAAAGTATGAGTAGAATGTCCAATTGTCCAAACTGTTTTTGATTGTTCGGTTTTCATTCTTCTCTATTTTATTTGTTGAGTTGGCTGCTATGCTACACTTGTTCTTATCAAAACACGAATGATGAAAGAACTTGTTTCCAATCTTATACTTACACCAGATTACTCTTTTTCCATTTCATCCATTGCCAAAGCTGAGTGTGCTAATGCAGCACCCGATCGCATTTCGGATGCAACCCAAATTGCCTCCATCATTTCTTCTTTGCTTGCACCAGTTCGCATTGACTCTTTTGTGTGTGCTCTGATGCAATAAGGGCATTGAGTTACGTGTGCCACGGCCAACGCAATTAAATGTTTTGTCTTTTCTGAAAGCGCACCTTCTGCAAAAACTGTATTACTAAAGTTTTGCCATGCTTTCATACTTTCAGGTGCCAAAGATGTTCTTTTGTGAAGCATCTTTTTGTCAGGAATAGGGAACATGTTAGATTCTTCCATATCTTTATTCTTTAATTTCTTTCGATTCAACTTTATCTTTCAAGAATTGTCGTAACACATACTGCAATATACCTCCGTTACGATAATACTCAATCTCTATTTGAGAGTCTAATCTCGCTATTGCATTAAACGTCTTTTTTTCTCCTCTTTTGTTTTCAACAATAACTTGTACTTCTTTATGCGGTTTCAGGTCTTTTTCAATACCTATTATTGAGAAGGTTTCTTTACCGCTAATATCTAATTTCTCGGCTGTATCTCCCTCTTTATATTCAAGTGGCAATACTCCCATTCCAACTAAGTTACTGCGGTGAATGCGTTCGTAGCTTTCTGCTAACACGCACTTAACACCTAATAAGAAAGCTCCCTTTGCAGCCCAGTCACGCGATGATCCACTTCCATACTCTTTGCCTGCTAATACAACTAAAGGCGTATTGTTTTCTTTGTATTTCATAGCTGCATCGTAAACAGTCATTTCTTCTTTTTCAGGCAAGTAGCTGGTATATCCTCCTTCTCTGGTAGCAAGTTGGTTCTTAATACGCACATTGGCGAAAGTTCCACGCACCATTACTTCATCATTACCACGACGTGAGCCATAGGAGTTAAAGTTTCCTTTCACTACTCCATGATCTATTAAGTATTTACCAGCCGCTGAATATTCATTGAACGATCCTGCTGGTGAAATATGATCAGTGGTCACACTATCACCCAATACCAAAAGCGCACGTGCATCTTTTATATCTTTAAGTGCTTCTGGCTCATCCGAAATACCATGAAAGAAAGGAATTTCTTTTATATAGGTTGAATTAACATTCCATTCATACAACTTTCCCGATGGAACTTCAAGATTACGCCATGTTTCATTTCCTTCAAAAATATCTCCATAACTTTTCTCAAAATCTTTTGGTGTTAGCACTTGTCGCATGATATCATTTATTTCATCATCCGTTGGCCAAATATCTTTTAAATAGACAGGATTCATGTTTGAGTCATAGCTTATCGGCTCGTTTGTCAAGTCAATATCAACTCGACCAGCAATAGCATAAGCAACAACTAACATGGGCGACATCAAGAAGTTCATCTTAACTTGTGGATGAATACGGGCTTCGAAGTTTCTATTACCTGATAACACAGAAGCGAGAACTAAACTCTGATTGTCAACAGCTTTTGCAATATCTGGTGCTAAAGGTCCAGAATTGCCAATGCATGATGTGCAACCATAACCCACCAAGTGGAATTGTAAAGCTTCAAGGTCTTTCATCAAATCTGCTTTCTCTAAATAGTCGGTAACTACTTTCGAACCAGGAGCGAGCGATGTTTTAACCCAAGGTTTTACATCAATGCCATGTTTACGCGCATTTCTTGCAACCAGCCCTGCTCCAATCATCACAAATGGATTGGAGGTGTTAGTGCATGAAGTGATTGCGGCAATTCCTACAGCACCATCAGAGAGCATAAATTTCTCTTGACCGCGGGTTATCCATACTGTTTTTAAACCATTGCGGTGATGGGCTTCAATTTCGGTTTCTACATTTTTATCCTTAGTTTTTGTTACAGGTAAATCGCCACCTTCTCCCTCAAAACGAGTGATTGATTTGTCTATATCACTATCTCTATCTTCCCACGAGATATATTGCCTTTGATAAGATGTATCTAAGAGGTCGATAAATTTATCTTTGAAATCTTTTAAAAGAATTTTATCTTGAGGTCTGCTTGGACCTGCCACTGTAGGCTCAATGGACGAAATGTCAAGCTGTATGACATCGGTATAGGTAATAGCATCTTCGTTCTCGCGCCATAACATATTTGTTTTGCAGTAGCTTTCTATCAACTCAAGTTGTTCGGGTGAACGATTGCTTTGTTTCATATACTCTACCGTTTTATCATCTATTGGAAATAGGGTAACGGTACAGCCAAACTCTGGCGACATATTACCAATAGTTGCTCTATCTGGTACTGATAAATTGTCTAATGCAGGACCGAACACCTCTACAAATTTTCCTACAACGCCATATTTTCTCAAAACATTGGCAATCGTGAGCACTAAGTCTGTTGCTGTTGATCCCAAAGGAAGCTTTCCAGTTAGTTTCAAACCAATTACTTCGGGCATAATAAAATAAATGGGCTGTCCCAAGATAGCAGCTTCAGCCTCAATACCACCAACACCCCACGCAAGCACACCCACTCCATTTACCATAGGGGTGTGGCTATCTGTACCCACAGCGGTGTCAGGAAAAACCTCTCCGTCTCTTTCAATCACACCTTTGGATAGGTATTCCAAATTTACTTGATGGCATATTCCCATTCCCGGAGGAACAACACTAAAGTTATCAAACGAATTTTGCGCCCATTTCAGAAATTGATAGCGTTCTTTGTTTCTACGATACTCTTCATCAATGTTACGATTATAAGAATATTGAGTTCCAAAATAATCAACCTGAACGGAGTGGTCAATTACCAAATCAACAGGTATTAAAGGGTTGATTATCTCTGGGTTTTTACCTTTACGTGCAACCTCTGCTCGTAGTGCTGCAATGTCTACAACTGCGGGAACACCAGTGAAGTCTTGCATCAAAACGCGTGCTGGTTTAAATGGAATATCCTTATCTGATGCTTCGGGTTTCCAATTTAAAATAGTTTCAATGCTATCACTTGTTATTGCAAAACCGTCATAGTTACGCAATGCATTTTCTAATAAAATACGAATAGAGAATGGCAGTTTCTCAATTGCATAGCCCTGCTTTTGCAGTTCGCTTAGGCTATAATAGGTAAGGCTTTTACCGTTGACTTCTAAATTTCGTTTAATTTGAAAGATATCATTTCCCATGATTGATGCTTTATTTTTTATAGTTTTATAAATATGTTTGAGTTGATAGCATTAAAATACTTCCTTTATAATTGTATCTTCTTTAACATTCAAAGTGCGAAGTTGTTCTTCTATACTTTCCATCATTGGTTTGGGACCGCATAGATAAACATATTTGTGATCGTTTATGCCGTGCTTCTTGAGAAACTCTTCACTTATCAAACCATGGTCTATTCCTTCAACCTTTTCATGTGAAAGAATATTGATGAAGTTTGCACCCAACATATCTTGAAATTCAAGATTGTGAATAATGTCTGCAGCAGTTTTGTTAGCAAACAGAAGCTTGTTGTTGCGGAGCTCATTTTTGACATGCAAATGTCGGAGTATAGAGATAAAGGGGGTGACGCCTGCACCCCCAGCTATAAATACTCCTGGACCTTTATAAGCAATGGATCCCCACACTTCGTGCACAATTAATTCATCGCCTTTCTTTAAGGTCAACAATTCATTAGTAACCCCATTGTGAGTAACCCCATTGTGAGAAGGATATGTTTTTATAATAAATTCCAGGTGATCATCATCGGGTAAATTTGTAAAAGTGAAAGATCTTTTTTTCTTTTCCCAACCCTCTTTGTTGATTGAAATGCGAGAAGCCTGTCCCGGTATAAAGTTAAAATTGGCGGGTTTCTCTGTTTCAAATCTCAACACGTCGTGTGTTACTTGATCTACTGAATAAATTTTGATAATGTGCTGATCCATTTTGTTTATTTTAAAAGGTTAGTATAAAAGACCGTTCAACTAACTTATAGCAATTGATTTTCTAATTGAATAGCCTTTGGAAATAAAATATTATTTTCTAAATGTATGTGGAGATGCAAATCGTCTTGAAATTCTTTTAACAAAGCATACGTTACTCTAAATGTATTACAAGCATCTTCAGGCGGAGTATAGATATTACTCAACGTTTCGATATCTCTAAAACGATCTCCCTCGGCAGAATGTTCGCTTTCCATTTGATTTATTGGATTTTGAATGCTACCAAAACTTGGCTTTTGCAACAACTCTCCAGTGCGTTTAGCATTCTCCATCTTTCGAATGTATGGAAACAATACAAGCTCTTCTTTCTTCATGTGTTGAGCCAAATTGGCAACAGTTTGTTGAATGAGTTCATTGATTTCATAAAGCTCAGTACTATTTTTGCCGTGAACTTCACATATCTTCTCTAAATAAGCGATCAGCTCAGGTGATTTGTCTTCTACATAACGATGATGCGTTTTCTCTATATAATCAGCCAGTAAATCTAATGGCCATGATTGAAAATCTATCCCTACAGAATTGTTGATAGGGTGAATACTGTTCAAGTTATTTAAAAGATTATCAACATCAATATTTTTAGCGATGCATGCGCTATCTATAGTTCTGTTGCCTTGGCAACAAAAATCTATTCCATATTTTTTAAACACAGATGCTGTACGGTAGTCTCGTGCTACTAATTCTCCTATATTTTGATTTTTTTGAACTTCCATTTTGTTTGATTTTATAGCTCAATCAAATTCGAGCTGAATTTACATAATATATTACAATTTATAAAGCAATTTTGACGCAAAAGTCAAAACATGTTTGTTTTTTAATTTACTGTTTATCTTCAATCTCTTGTTTTATTAATTTAATTAGGTGATCTACTTTAAAACCTCCCACCTTGCTAATCATATCAAGCGTAGCAATATTTTTCATTGTTTTAAATAGAACGGGATTAGTCAATCGGTTATAATCAGGTGAAAGTGATACTAAAAAATCTTTTATGAAAGGATATTGACCTATCACTTCTCCAATAACTGTCTTAGGTTCTATATCTATTTGTACATCTTTAGTTGTGTATGTTGTTTTTTCTGAATTCATATTTTTGTTGTTTGGTTTTATCTCATTTTCATTGTACGGTTTTGAATTTTCCCATGACAATAGTCTGCGACTTCCTTTTAAGCTTCGTATGTGGGTAACATCTTGCATCATCTCTAATACACCTCTAAAATTACCCTCATCATCACGTACTGCATTAAAAATAATGTAAATGAATTTGTCGCCTTTATCAATCCAAAACTCAGCTTCGTCTTGTTCACCTTTTCTGAATGCATCAATAATGGCATTAACAGTAGAAAGACTATTGCGCGGATGACAGTTTTGCACTTCTCTACCTATCACACCAGGACTTCTTGGAAAAACGCGATGCGTTGAATCAGTATAGAATTTTACAATATCATTCTCGTCAACGTAAGACAAGTCTATCTGCATGTGCTTGTAAATGAGGTTGATTTGCTCTAATGTCAATTTTCCATTACTTACACTCAGCACTTCATCTTTGGATGATGATGTGGTTAATCCATGTTTAGCCAGTACATCTTTCAGATCTGTCAATAAGTTGTTCTTGTTATCCATTTCTGGATTGGATGCGAAGTCTTTGCTTGAAGCATAATATGCTGGAGGATTATCAATTAAACAATAACCTATTTCATCATCTCCTTTACGCATTTCTGCAAACTCTTCATCACTTAATAGTTTCAAAGAGGTTGGATAGAGCACATCACGCTCCTTTCCTAAAATGTCACGCACTAAATGGATCACATGTGGTTGAGCTGCGATAAACGCATCATCTTTATCTGTCTGCAACAATAGATACGCATCTTTTATAGCATCTCGCACTTTATCATCAAATGTCCACATGATTCTTGATGGTCTGTCGAAACCTTTGCGCTCAAGCGCAGAAAACAGTTGATGCTGCTTGCGACTAAAATGAATGTTGATTTCACTCAATTGAGAGTAAAGCTCTAACCATTGATTTTTAATGAACTTTCCATTCAATTTTTGCTCCATTTTTAGCAGCAGTAGTTCAAGTGCGACCGCTTCGTCAGCATAAGTTTGTATGGGGTGTCCTTTGGGTAAATTGAGACTGTCAACCACAAGCACATCTTTGAAAACATCAAGTATGTCATCCATACCTTCTGCCATAATTTCATCTGTTATACCAGCATTAAATAGGTGCTGTTCACCATAAACAAACTCTTCGGCAGAAACCCTATCGAATGTTTCATTTACCAACCTTCGTGCATCTGCTGTTGTGATTTCTTTATTGAATACTTTCAATTTGATATCCAACATCTTTTGAATGCGGATATTGTCAATGTTGAGGTGTTTCTTCATTTCCAGATCACCTTGGGGGGAAATGAATTTATTATTATATTTATCCATAGTTGGTTTTCTTTTTGTTTGCTTGAAATAAACGCTATGTAGATATCTGAGAACGTCAGCGTTTCAAGAATGCTAAACCCTTATCAATATCTTCAGATAAATCTACCAGTGATGTACTTTCAAGCATCGTTTTTAAATCATTTCTAATTGTTTTGTATTGATTGTGAATGACGCAAGGTTTGCTTTCATCACATTCATGAAAACCCAATCCGCATCCTATATATATCGTATCGCCATCTATAGCCGAAACAATAGTACTTAAATTGGTTTCGTCTATTTTGGTTTTCTCTATCGAGAATCCTCCAGTTGGTCCTTTCTCAGATTGAATTATATTGCTACGACTAAGTTGTTGCAATATCTTCGAAGTGTATGCCTCTGGTGAATCTATAGCTTTAGCTACTTCCTTTAGGCTAACTTTTTGATTCTTCAATGAATGCTCAACTATATAAACCGAAGCCTTAATGCCGTATTCGCATGCTTTTGAAAACATATATTTTTCTTTTTAGTGACAAATATAATAAAACATTTCATATAGTGGACATGTGTGTCCACTATTAATTGTTAAGATATTATTGATGTACTGAAAAGCTGTTTGTTTTGTAACTTCCCTATTATCTCTTCAACAAATCGCAATCACTTTTAAAAGAACAGGTGAAAAAACCGCGCGAAAGTCGTAATTTCTATATTTATTGATTTCGTACGCCTACAAAAGTCATAATTATTATAATTATTGGTTTCGTTCGCCAACGAAAGTCGAAATTATTATATTTACAGCTTTCGTTCGTGTACAAAAGTCATAATTTCTATATTTACAGCTTTCGTTCGTGTACAAAAGTCATAATTTCTATATTTATTGATTTCGTACGCCTACAAAAGTCGTAATTATTATATTTATAGCTTTCGTTCGTGTACAACGGTCGAAAATATTATATTTACAGCTTTCGTTCATGTACAAAAGTCATAATTATTATATTTATTGGTTTCGTAAATGTATAACGGTAGTAATTATTTTGAATATAACATTCGTATATGTAAAATGGCAGGAAATATTTGGAATGCAGCTTTTGTATGGGTACAAAGCTCGTAATTATTTTCAATACAGCTTTCGCAGGGGTAGAAAAGGCGTAATCATTTTATTTATTGGATTCGTACGTGTAAATGGTCTTTCTTTTAAAATATTAGACGGTTTGTTCGTGTACAAAAAGTTTTTTTATTTAAATTATGGCGAAATGGATAAGAATCTAACTGATTAAAATCGTTTTTTACAAATTTGATATAACCTTTGTCCTCTTTTCAATAATTTACTTGCAGCATATTCCTTTTTTGTTCCATAATCACGCAATTTATCTGTTACGAGCAGTCCATCACGGATTTTAATGTAAACATTCTGGTCTTCTATATTTACCACCCTGCCATTGTGCATCCCATATTTACGTGGAATTAACTCATGTGTCAAAACCTCAAACAATTCGTCTTTTATTTTAAGCATAGGGTAGGGGTATGGAGGTGATAAAACTCTAAACAATGCTTCTATCTGTTCAAAACTTTGGTCAAAATCAATAACGCAATCAGTTAAGTTTCTTTTGGTTACCCAAGTTGCCTCATTTCTGTTTTGTTTGATGGGTATGATTTTGTTGTTCATATAGCCTAACACAACTCTGCCAAGATTCTTGACAACATAAGCGTTGAATAAATCCAGCATCTCTTGTGCTGTTTGGTTTTCGTATTTTACTATATATTGCTCCAATATATCACCATCATCTACATACTCATTCATGAGATGAATTGAGAAGCCTAATTCTTTTTCCATATTTATCATGGCCCATGCTAAAGCATGTACTCCACGATATTTTGGTAAAATTGAAGGGTGAGTATTTATAATAGTTTTTTTGCTTAAGGTGTCTTTGCCTATTATAGGGCGATATGCGGCACATACTCCTATTGAGGATTTGCATTCATTGAATGAGTAAACTCTGATATCACTATCACGCATCATGTTAAGTATATTGTCATCATCAGACAACACTTCAATACAATCAAATGTAGCTTGTAAGGATTTAAACGCGGCTTCACCGCCATGGCTTTCACCAGCGAATATTATTTGAGGATTCCTTTGTTCAGAATGGTTCATTTATAACGCTAATAAGTAAGTATAATTCAATTAATACTTAGCATAACGGCATTAAGTTGATATTGTTGTTGGCGAAGATAAGATTTAACATAATTGGAGAAGCTGTATTTAATATGCTTCAGCTCCTTTAATTCTTTTGTCAATGTATTTTGAGTTGATGATGCGCAATGTGCCCATGTAGTCAAGCCTGAACTTAATTAAATCGCCTACTTTGTAATTCTTTTTGTTTTCTCCTAAATCGATTACAATTACATCAGAACTTGCTCCAGCTATTGCTATGTCTTTGTCCACAAACTCCAGGTGTTTGATCTCCACATCAAGCAAACCGATATCTATTATAGCTCTGATGGAAGTTTGTCCAATTTTTTCATTTTCAAATGTGAAACTATTCCCTTCAAGATTTGTACCCAAAGTGCCCTCTGGTACAATTGGTTTTTCTATCACCTCTATAATTTCAGAGTACAACATAAATATATTGTTGCTCATGTTTCCCAGAGGTCTGTCATAATATACATCCGTTCCCAAATACAAGGTTTCACCTACTCTGAAATGATTAATTCCTTCAGGAAGTAGTTTTTCAAAAATAAGCGGAATTGTTACAGATGAGCCTCCAGAAACATATGGCAGCTTTTTGTTGAACTTAGCTTCAATAATTTGTTGATACAAGGTAAGCTGTAGCAGTTTGTCTCTGTTAGGCAGCACACCATACAAACAAGTTAAATTGGCACCAACTCCCACCACTTCAATGTTCTTCTGATTGAAAACACTTTCATAGAAATCAACAAAGTCTTCACGCTTCACCCCCTCACGTAACTCCCCCAGCTCAAGCATGATAATTATTTTATGGGTTTTGTTTTGTCGTTGCGCTTCAGCCGAAAGCATCTTTATGGTTGCCAATTCAGTATTTAAACTTATATCGGCATATTTCACTACTCCCCCAATGGCTCGTTTTGCAGGAGGCTTTATGTAGATAGTCTCAATATCGGGCCTTATTGCTTTTATGGTTTTCAGGTTTGAAACGCGTGAGTCGCATACTTGATCAATATCTAACTTTAGCACTTCGGTTAAAAACTTCCGATTGCCACTCAACATCTTTGTCACAATGGACCACTTGATATTGTGTTCAGAAAAAAGATTGTTTAGATAATCGAAATTCAATTTCAATTTCTCTACATCAAATGTTACAAATGCCATTACTTCTTTCTATTAAATCTCATTTCTAAATACTTACTATCAAAGCCTAACTTTTCGTATAGGTGTTTTGCAGGATTATGTGGCTCTACGTGTAGTGCAATATTACCATTGGCAGTTTCAATGGTTTCTTGTACTAATTGTTTTCCTAATCCTTTTCCTCTGTGCTCTTGATGTATTGCAATATACACCAAAATGTTTTCTGGTATATAATCTTTCATTCCAGTTTGATTAATTACAACAGCCCCAACAATGAAATCATTTATGTATGAAACCAAAACAAATCCACCAAACGAAGGTGTTTCTTTCAGTGCATAGTTGATTGCTTTTTCAATATCTGACTTAGGGTCGCCATATTCTTGTAGATTTTCAAATAGAAAATCAATAATACTCTTCTTCTCTTCTAATGTTGGTTTGTTGTCTGAATTAAAGACTGTTGTCTTTGACATGAGGTTGTATCTTTTTTTAATAAGCAGCTTATAACTTAGAGATTTATTTGTAATTATGAGCAGTTTTGCAAGTGCTTTTTTTTAAAACCAATCGATAAAGATAATACTTTAGAATTATATCTCCTATATTTTCGATTGTTATATAATATTTAGCATCATATCTAAATCTTATATGTCTTAAAAACAAACTGTTAAAAGAAATCTATTTGTAGACGTCTATTACGCTTTCTTTTTTCATGTGAACTACTCTTTGAGGGAATGGCATATTAATACCTTTTGCTTTTAATGCATTAAATATTGCAACACGCATATCGCTTTTGATATTTTCTGCTCTAAATATCTCGGTTGTGTAAAAATAGACAGCAAAACCGAGCGATGATTCGCCATAACTTTCAAAACGAACAAACGGTTCAGGATTTTCTAAAACACGGGGAGTCGCTTTTGCAACTGTTTTCAGAGTTTCCATAACTTCTGATGTATTTGCTTCATAGCCAACATGCACATCCACATAAAAGCGTGATGTCTTACTACTATATGTCCAATTGACCACCCTGTTCTTTGTTAGTTCTGAATTGGGTAGAATTACATAATTCTCATCACGACCTAAAACAGTAGTAGTTCTAAAATTTATTTCTTGTACAATATAAATACGCTCGTTCACTTCCACAAGGTCGTCCACTTTCAGCGAACCATCCAACAGAAGTATAACACCTGATATGAAATCATTAAATATATTCTGTAATCCAAATCCTAAACCAACTAATACTGCTGCATATCCTGCTAATAGAACGGTGATGTCGAAACCTAAAATTCTTAGTCCTACAATAAAAGCAATTAGAATGATAATATAGCGCAATATTTTATTCATGGAGAATTTCTCCGAAGAACTCAATCTATTAGACCTATAAATTAAACGTTTCAAAAGAGATATTATCACTGAAACAACCACAATAAAAACTACGAAAACAATGAGCGTGTACAGCTTTAGCTCGAAGTTTCCTATTTTGAAAAGCTCGTTATTTAGAAATTCTTTCATTAAATTGTGATTTTGGTATTAAAAGATTAATTGAATCATGATAGCGCAGCTATGAGTTTAATCATCATCTTAAAGTATAATGAAATAAAGGTGTAATGTGTTCATTTATAATTAAAAAAAATGAGCGAACTATTTAAGTGCGCTAATTTTTGTTATTTAGCAATAAGCTAAATCAATTATGTCAGAATGTATTACAGCTTGTCAGCAACTTTCATATCGTGCGCACTCCAAGTTTTGTATTTTAATTCAATTCCTTTAGGAACGAAAACTACAACTGGTAGTTGGCTGTTGTATCTCCCAAAATGACCTTGTGCTGCAACAAACTGTTCTGTTAGCTTATCGTCAGGGCAAGCCATACGAGTAGATGCCATATCTCCATTTGAGTTGAAAACGATATAGTCATATCCCATACCTTCAATTTCTTTGGTCTCAAATTCACCAGTTAACCAATGGGTGTTACAATCAACCTCCTTCATCATCCCAGGGATTAACTCCAATCTCACTTTACCTTCATTATCATGTTGAGGTAGATAGATTACATAGCGGTCGTAATCATCCATTGATTCAGGATAAGATCTCAACTGCTTTGCAGCATCTGCATTGATTGACTCATCAGGTTTCTGGCTTGCAGTGTATTCATTATCAACACCCCATGTTGTATAACGAACTTCATATCCCTCGGGAACATACACTGGAGTAGTTAGTTTGCTATTATAAGAAATGAAATGGCCTTCACCTGAAACAAACTTGTTCGTTTTTTCATCGTCTGGACAAGCCATCATAGTAGAAGCCACATTGCCGTTTGTCTCAAACACATAGTAATTGTAACCATAACCCTCCAAAGTTTCATCTTCGAAACTACCTTCAAGCCAATGCTGATTGCAATCTACTTCCATCATTTTACCTACTTCTACAAATACCTTGCTGTTTGCTTCTTCATCTCCTTTGTCAGCAACAGTTACATCGTAAGGAATCATTCCATTAATTGTTGGATACACTATGTCACCATTAGCAGTGTAAACTACTTCGGCAGATTCTTTATTCTTTGTGTTAGTACAAGAAATAGCAAAAATAGCTACTACAACTACCATCAAAAACTTCATTGTAATTCTTTTCATAAATTCTTTTAAGTTATTAATTATGTTCTTTCTTTCCATTTAACATATTAAGTATCGCTATTGTTTTTTACTCATCGCTTATTTTTAACTTTTCGCAAACGTGTGATTTTATTGTTTACATTGATTTGTCTCAATTTATTTATCTTTGTGATGTGAAAAGAAAAATCCTACATATTGATATGGATGCTTTTTATGCATCCATTGAGCAAAGGGATAATCCTGAATTAAAGGGTAAACCATTGGCAGTAGGGTATGGTGAAAAGCGTGGAGTTGTTGCAGCTGCAAGTTATGAGGCGCGAAAGTACGGTGTCTATTCTGCCATGCCTTCCGTTGTTGCTATACGAAAATGTCCAAATCTAATTTTTGTAAGTCCGCACTTCGATGTATATCGGTCGGTGTCTGAGCAAGTTCGCGAAATATTCTTTGAGTATACCGATCAAGTTGAACCACTATCCTTGGACGAAGCTTTTCTGGATGTAACAATCAATAAAAAGAACATGCGTTCTGCTACGCATATTGCAAAAGAGATAAAACAACGCATATTTGATGAAACTCGTTTGACTGCTTCTGCAGGTGTATCTTACAACAAGTTTCTCGCTAAGATTGCCTCAGATTACAGAAAGCCTAATGGCATATATGTGATTACACCTCAAAAAGGCGAGGCATTTATAGAGCAACTAAGCATAAACAAATTCTTTGGTGTAGGTCGTGTGACTGCTGCTAAGATGAATGAACTGGGTATATATAATGGTGCCGACTTAAAGAAGTGGAGCGATATTGATTTAGTTCATCATTTCGGGAAAGCTGGTTTATCATACTATCAATATGCACGTGGATTAGATAACCGAGAAGTAGAAGCAGAGCGAATTCGTAAATCATTGGGTTCTGAAGAAACATTTTTAGAGGACATTTCTGATCTGACTATTATTGAGCAAGAGTTAGATAAAATTTCGCAAGAAGTTATTAGTCGAGCTAAAGAAAAGGACTTTAAATCCAAAACGCTAACATTAAAAGTGAAGTATGCCGATTTCACAATTGTCACAAGGAGCATTACACTTACTGATTATATTGACACTGCAACCGATATGTTGCAGACAGCCATGGAACTTTTGACACGTGTGGATGATATTGAATTAAAAAAAGTACGCTTGCTTGGTTTGACACTCAAAAATCCGGATAAAGAGGATATAGAGCTTCACGGCATGCCTATTCAGTTGGAAATAGATTTTGACAATCCTGTGAACTTTGATTATGGTAACCTCTAAAAACC
>DEZB01000035.1 GCA_002364735.1 Bacteroidales bacterium UBA3143 | reverse complement strand
TGACATTGGACCTGCGCCAGCAAAGGAAAAAGAGTTTGTCTACAACAATGTATTAAGACAAACTCTTTTTTATTTTTTGATGCTTTATCAAATCTCCTCAAACCTTGCCGTGAAAAACCGCAATTGCTTCGGTTCATAAACAAACTTAAGCCCTTTGATATCCTCTTTGTGTTTATACAATTTTATAACAGCATTAGCAACCAAATCCATATGACTATACGTGTAAACTCGGCGGGGAATAGTTAAACGAACTGTCTCCAACTTTGGTGCATGGTTCTCCCCTGTTCTGGGGTTTCTTCCACCCGAAACAATACCTCGCTCCATACTCCTTACTCCTGACTCTATATACAGATTGGCAGCAAGACTTTGAGCGGGCAATTGTTCTTGTGAAAGATGAGGGCAAAATCTACGAGCATCTAAAAACACTGCATGTCCACCAATGGGTTGTACAATAGGCACTCCAGCTTCCAATAGTTTATTACCTAAATAGCGAACTTGTTTCACTCGGTGTTGTATGTATTCAAATTGCATAGATTCTCTTAATCCTATAGCCATTGCCTCCATGTCACGGCCAGCCATACCTCCATAAGAGGGCATTCCTTCGTAAACAACCACCAGCTCTTTTGCATCATTGAAGAGGTCTTCGTCATTCATACATAAGAATCCGCCAATGTTCACCAAGCAATCCTTTTTGCCACTCATGGTGCAACCATCCGAATAACTAAACATTTCTAACACAATGTCACTAATAGATTTATCTGCAAATTCTTCTTCTTGCTCCTTTATAAAATAAGCATTTTCAACGCAACGTGTTGCATCAAAAAACACTTTGATGTCGAATTGATTGGTTAATTCACGAACTTCGCGCATGTTTTTCATTGACACAGGCTGCCCACCAGCTAAATTAACGGTGACAGCCAAACAAACGTAAGCAATATTTTCAGCTCCCTTTTCCTCTATTAGTTTCCGAAGTTTTTCAACATCAATATCACCTTTAAATCGGATATCCTTGGTGGCATCGTGGGCTTCATCTCTAATGACATCTACGAAAATGCCCCCATTGCGCTCTTGGTGATAGCGAGTGGTAGTAAAATACATATTGCCAGGAACATACTGACCAGGTTTAATGGCAATTTGCGATAGTAAGTTTTCTGCACCTCTGCCTTGGTGAGTTGGCACAATGTATTTGAAACCAAATAATTGTTGCACAGTTGCTTCAAGGTGTTTGAAGTTTTTGCTACCCGCATAAGCCTCATCGCCAATCATCATTCCAGCCCATTGCTTGTCACTCATGGCATTGGTTCCGCTGTCAGTAAGCAAATCAATGTACACATCTTCCGAATCGATCAGAAATGTATTGTAACCAGCCGCTTTAATTACTTGTTCGCGTTCTTCACGTGAAATCATTTTAACAGTCTCAACGCTCTTGATGCGGAAGGGTTCCGCAGGATAAAATTCTTTATTCATAATAGTAATTTAAAATTGTGATTTGTGGTATAAGTATTCACAAATGTAAAGAAACGAGAGCGTTTTTCAAAGATATTTGTCACAAATATCTAACAATATTGAAAAGCAATGTGCTTAATTAACAAAAGAGACAGACTTATGTGCCAACGAAGCAAAGAGAGTTTCAGTTACATTTCGTTTCGCGACATACATGCTTGTATTGAGCAGAGTCGAAAAGGTACAAAAGTGGGCGAGCGAGTTTGCTGAAACCCCTTCGAAAAAACCTGACGCACTTTCGGGTTTCCCGAAACCACAAAAGGAAAACCTGAAACGATTCTCGGGTTTCCCGAAACCGCAAAAAGATATCCTGACGTACTTTCGGGTTTCCCGAAACAGCAAAATGTTTTTCTGAAATGGTTTTCGGGTTTCCCGAAACAGCAAAATGTTTTCCTGATGCACTTTCGGGAATCCCGAAACCTCTGCGGGAAAACCTGAAATGCCTTTCGGGAAATCCGAATGGCTCTAATCGCTTAGGTTTGTAGTTGAAGTAAAGCACCACAACACAAGAACAATCATCTTTTTTTAAATATCCTTCAATAAATCAGGTCTCAACTTCTTTGTTCTACTAATAGATTGCTCCATACGCCACTCATGAATTTTTCGTTCGTGTCCCGACAAAAGAATTTCGGGAACTTTCCAGCCTTTATACTCAGCAGGACGTGAGTAGACAGGGGGAGCCAACAGATTGTCTTGAAACGAATCGGACAAAGCAGACTGCTCATCGCCAATGACTCCGGGGATGACACGCACCACTGCATCGGCAATCATGGCTGCTGCCAACTCACCACCAGTCAATACAAAATCGCCTATGGATATTTCGCGCGTAATCAGATGTTCACGTATTCGGAAATCGATTCCTTTATAATGCCCACAAAGTATAATAATATTTTGCTTGAGAGACAATTCATTGGCGATGCCTTGTGTGAACTTTTCTCCATCTGGCGATGTAAAAATAACCTCATCGTATTGTCGTTGCGATTTCAAGTGAGTTATGGCATTGTCTATTGGCTCTATCTGCATCACCATGCCAGCTTCACCACCAAACGGATAATCATCCACCCTACGATGTTTACCTATACCATAATCACGCAGATTGTGCAACCCAAACTCTACAAGTCCTTTGTCTTGGGCGCGTTTGAGTATGGAGCAATTGATAGCTCCATCAATCATTTCGGGTAAAACGGTAAGAATATCAATTCGCATAGTAGGTTGATGAATAAAATGACTAACTGACTTGAACGGTTCAAAGTTCTGAAGCAACAAAGTTAGTCATTCTATTGCATTAAGCTATATTCTACTATATACTTTCTCTGTCTGAGGAACAATTGTAGTGAGGTCTTTTATCATAACTGGCTCTTTTGAAGCAATACTTTTACGAGCTGCAATGCCAACGAGACATGCCAATGATCCATCTCTAACACCTGCAGTTTGTTTAAGCGGGTCGGCTGTATTTGGTATAAATATTTGATCTCTCAACAATTTATCACCACCACCATGCCCACTTGCATGAGGTATTTGTATGTACTGACGTTTACCAAAGTTTTTAGCCACAACAATCTCATCATAATTCCCATCAGTAGTGGGATTAGATTCTTGAACCCAAGCATCCATCCTTCCTTTTGTTCCATTAAACGCTATGCGATATCCCTCGTAAGGAGAATAAGCTGTGAGAGAATAAGAAACCTGAACACCATTCATATACTTAATGGTTGCAGCCATTTTATCGAAAATGTTGACATCGTTTCTGAACACACAGCCATCACGAAGGTATCCATCGTACTTTTCATTATCAACATACAGTTTTTTATACGTATCGTTTTTCATGATATCCCAATAGAAATCGCACTGTTTTGTATGTGGACAGTTACGACAGTTTTCAGCCCGGAAAGGTCCATTCTTTCCATAAAATTCCAAATCGCCTAATGCATATACACTTTCTGGATCACTCTCTATCCACCAATTCAACAAATCGAAATGATGACTTGCTTTGTGAACCCACAGTGAGCCACCTTTTTCAACAAGTCTGTGCCATCTTCTAAAATAACTGGCGCCGTGAGATGTATCCAAATACCAATGGAAATCAATTGAGGTTAAGTCTCCTATCTCGCCCGAACGAAGTATTTCCCACATTTTAGCACGATGCGGAGAGTAACGATAGTTGAAAGTTACACGACAACTCTTGCCTGTTCTTTTTTCAGCATCTATAATTGTTTGAATTTTCGTTTCATCTATTGCCATCGGTTTTTCGCAAATAATGTTTGCCCCCAACTCCATTCCTCGCTTTATAAAGTAGTCATGCGTATTATCTACAGTGGTAACTATCAATGAGTCGGGTTTGGTTTCCTTCATCATTGCATCAAAATCTGCGTAAGTAGGACAC
This sequence comes from Bacteroidales bacterium UBA3143, assembly GCA_002364735.1. Classification (GTDB taxonomy): domain Bacteria; phylum Bacteroidota; class Bacteroidia; order Bacteroidales; family Dysgonomonadaceae; genus UBA2632. Next base: position 88,694 of record DEZB01000035.1, on the reverse strand, counting down.
GAAGCACCTATATAATTCTTACCCATTTCTAATCGACCTGGATTATTGTCACACAATCCTACAAAATCAACATGATCTGAATAATCTCTAATTACATCTCTTCCCCATGTAGAAATACCTCTAATTCCTGTTCCTACCAATGCAATTTTTTGTTTCGCATTATTAGTTTTTAAAGTAGGAGATGTAGCTGCATAAGCTTGCGATTTTGGATCAATGATGGTTGATCCTGCTATGGCTCCTGAAACTGCTAAAAATTGTCGTCTTGACATCGTGTTATTTTCCTTTTGCATACCAGATAGATTTAGATTGTTTATTTGAAAAGTTTGTCAATAGATACGAAAATAACGATTTTACTGAAACAACAAGCATGAAAATGAAGAATTAACATGAAAATATTTGACAAAAGAAATGCGATAGAAGTTTTAATTGATATAAAACTTCTATCGCATTCCTATGTTGCTTTGAAAAATCAACAATCTTTTTTTTATTACATACCTTCTGTTGGTTGCGTTTCACCTCCACCCGTCTTCACGTCTTCGTTGCTAATACCTCTTTGAACTTTCTTTATACTCGATTTTAGATCACCAAAGCGGAAAGTCACATTTAGGCTAATAGAGCGGGCTGGACGTCTGAACAGACTTTCTTGACTGAAATTGACGCCCGTGGTGTATGATTGATGGTCCATGTACTTTTGAAATGGGTTACTCCCACGAATGGCTACATCAAGCTTTTTGTTTAGGAAGCTTTTTGATATTCCAAATGACATAAAATAGAAGGGATCCATTTCGGTTTGAAGCATGATGCGATTACCAAAATATCCACCATTGACAGACAGACGTAAATCGTAAGGGAATGTATACGTAATTCCAGAAAATGCACGATAGGAGAAGCCGCTATTTCTGAGGGTTTCATCTTGGTTGCTTTTGATGTCCGTATAACCAGCATTTCCGTTTATAAAAACACTTAATTCTTTAACGGGAGCCCATCTAACGTAAGCGTTCAAACCGATAGATTGACTTTTGCCAATGTTGCCATAAGTGTTGTTGTTTACACCATCATCAACAAATTGAAACGATTGAATCGAATTATTTGTAACCGAATAGTTAAGGCTGGCATTGAGGTTGAGTTTTTGAGAAAACGATCCGTAATTAGCTGATATATTATGATTTTTTTCAGCCTCTAAGTTTGGGTTACCATAACTAATATTGAGTGGATCGATATTGTTAATGTATGGATTAAGGTACCAAATACCTGGTCTATACACTCGCATGTTGTAACCAAGTCGAAAGGTCTGCGTCATACTCATTTGATAGGACAAAGCCAGTGAAGGAACCACATCGAAAAAATCTGTTTTTACAATGGGACTATTCTGACTAATAAAGTTGATTTCTTGATTAGTTTGCTCTGCACGAATACCAGCTTTCATTCCAAACTTGTCTTTTTTGAATCCATAGCTGGCATATCCAGATGCAATGTATTGATCGTGTTGAATATCGTTTTTACGTGCTACATCTGGTAACCACTCGTTTTTCGTGGTATCTAAATACATATTATTACCAATGCTGGAGTTATCTCTATAAATATATTTTAAACCAGCCTCAATACTGTGATTTTCTGTTATAGGATTCACATAATCTATTTGTCCAGTGTGCTCCTTACCGTCTGCTTCATTGTGGTTTCTCATGAAGTAATCTTGAAGTCTTAAAATTGGAGTTCCAGTAACGTTCAGCGTGTTAGTTGTTCCATCACTATTGTTGGGACTGCTACCAAAGCGGTAAGAAACAGTAAGCAATTCTCCTTTTTTCTTAAACGAACGCTGGTAGTCGGCAGAGAAATCAATCGATCCATATTCATTGGTGCTTTCAGATATTCTGTCGTAATCGTAAGCAAAGCGGCCAATTGAATTAACATCTGTATTAGTTGTATTAGTGCCTTTTCCTTGATAACCATTGAGCGAAATACTAAACAGATTGAGTGAATCCATCTCGTAACTTACCATTCCACTCATATTGTTACCACTTCCTTCGCTGCCCGATAAGCCATTTTGTGATAAAGTAGTTTCTCTTTCGCCAGAAGTATCACGTCGCAAAAAAGCAGATTCACTTTCGGGGGATTTGTATTTATAGTGATTCAGATTGCCTGTGAAACCAAACTTGCCATATTTAAGCGTGATATATCCGTTACCGTTATATCCACCGCGTGAATCTACTCCCGCACCAACTGAGCCAACATAGCCGTCGTCAACACGCTTGTCTGTTATAATATTGATAATGCCACCCACACCTTCGGCATCATATTTAGCACCCGGATCAGTTATTACCTCAACGTCCTTTATGCTATTGGCGGGCATACTTTTCAGCACTTGTGTTGGGTTGCTGGCCAACATATTTGATGGTTTACCATTCAGATATATCTTGAAGTTAGAACCACCTTTTAGTTGCACATTGTCATCGGCATCCACCGTAATGAGTGGAACTTTTCGAAGCATATCCAACAGGTTAGAAGTAGCTGACTCGGGGTCGTCTTTCAAATTGTAAGTAAGCTTATCAATCTCCACTTTAACCAAAGGCGTTTGCGCAACTACACTCACTTCATCTAATTGGGTGGACGATTCTTCAACCACTATTTTACCAAGATCAACTTCTTTCTTTTCAGCTGATATGTTTACTTCACGAACAAGTGTTTTCTTGCCTACATATTGAAAAGCAAGAAAATAATTTCCTGGTTTCAATTTAGATGAAAAATAACCTTTATCATCTGTAGCAAATTTTTTCACTGCATTTTTTTGATTAGCATCGTTAGACACTGATATTGTTGCATATGGAAGAAACTCATTGGCTTCTTCTCCCATTAGCTGTCCTTTTACTACTACATCTTGTGACTGCAGAAAAGAGATTGACAACAAGAGGAGCAAAAATGACAGTAAGTATTTTTTCATATTTATATTCATTAAAAATTTAGCGTTAAAGGTAATCAGAAAGAAGAATTCTAGAGAATCGAAGTCGTTACTTTTATATTTTATTAGAAGTATTCGGTGTCATTATAGGTGTTATTAATCATATGAAAAGCATATGATTAATGAAAGAGGGAGTGAACATCCTTAACATACGGAATAATTCATTATTTTTGTCAGAGCTTTAAGCTCATTTTTTTGTATGCACTCTATTACCGTCACCAATTGTTTATTATGATATCTATTTTTTCTTTCATCTTAGCTGGCGTATTTGTTGGATATCTCACGCGTAAATCAACGCATATTAGGCACGTAAGTTCAGTTATAAGTGTTATTATTGTTTTATTACTGTTCTTTCTTGGCGTGTCAGTTGGTGCAAACAAAGAAATCGTTAATAGCTTTGCTAATATAGGCGTGGATGCGTTTGCCATAGCTACTGCCAGCACCATTGGAAGTTTGTTGTGTGCATGGTTTGTGTACAATAGGTTTTTCAAAAACAAAAACACCAACTCATGAAGCAATCACTCATCTATTTAGCCGTGTTTGCTCTGGGTGTGCTATTGGCTATTCCAGGTTTTATGCCCCTCTATTTTATCGAAAATGATATTTCGAAATGGATTCTATACCTACTTCTTTTTTTTGTGGGTATACAAATTGGAGGGAGCAAAAACATATTGAAAGTAGCCAGATCGGTAGGATTCAAAATAATGTTAGTGCCCATTGCAACCACCGTTGGCACGTTTGTGGGAGCAATTGCTATAAGTTTCTTGCTAAAAGAGCGAAGCATAACAGATTGTTTAAGTGTAGGGGCGGGTTTTGCCTACTATTCTCTTTCGAGTATTCTCATAACAGAGTATAGGGGTGCAGAACTTGGAACCATTGCCTTGTTGGCAAACATTATACGAGAGTTTTTTGTTTTACTCCTTGCGCCTTGGATGGTGAAGTATTTTGGCAAATTAGCTCCCATATGTGGAGGTGGTGCCACCACAATGGACACAACGCTGCCCATTATTAGTAAATATGCTGGTTCGGACTTTGTAATTGTTGCTTTGTTTCATGGCATTATCATAGATTTTTCTGTCCCTATTTGGGTGAGTTTCTTTTTGAGTTTTTAATTTATCACTAATATATAATCAATGAAAGTTGTTTTTTTTATCTCTGCACTACTTATTTTCTTAACTGCAAATTATTATGTTGCATTAAGGCTTTATCAATTAATCCCTGAAAATACAATTGTACGCATCGCTTTTATAATAATCTTCACAATATGTGCTGGTTCTTTGTTTGTCTTTTTCCCACTTTATGAAAGCTTGTCATTTACTGTAGGTGGACTGTTATATCGCATTGGTACAGCTTGGATAATAGCTTTTGGCTACTTTTTCTTACTGTTCGTTATTATCGATTTATTAAAACTGTCCAATAACTTTTTCCAATTCATGGATAAGGATTTGGTGCAAACTTGGACGCACCATAATTATAAATCTTTTTTCACCGTAATTGGTGCAGTGGTTATCTTGCTATTTATTGGCAACATCAATTACCACAAGAAAAGAAGGGTGCATCATAACATTGAGACCTCCAAGTTGACCTCAGAAAAGGAACAAATAAGGGTAGTGGGCATTAGCGATTTACATTTGGGCTACACAATTGGAGCCGAAGAGTTAAAAGAATGGGTTGAGATTATCAATAGCGAAAAACCAGACATAGTGGTTATTGGTGGCGATTTAATTGACAATAACACCGATGTTGTTTTTAAAATGGGTTTAGACAAGATTCTCAAAAACATAGATGCACCAATGGGTGTGTATGCATGTTTGGGAAATCATGAATATATATCGGGGAAACAAGAGAGCATGCGATTTCATGAAGCATCAGATATTACTGTGTTAAAGGATACTATCTTAAATGTTACGGACTATATTACATTGATTGGACGAGACGATGTATCTAATAAGAACCGAAAGCCATTGAACCGTGTTATTAATAGAGTAGATGAACGTCAATTTAAACTATTGTTAGATCATCAGCCTTCCAATTTAAATGAGGCAGAAGAGGCAAAAATTGACCTTCAATTTTCGGGACATACACACAACGGACAAGTTTTCCCTTTTTCGTTGATTGCAGAGTCCATGTTCGAAAACCCACACGGAATGATTAAAAAGGGATTAACTTCGATATATGTTTCATCAGGGTTGGGTATTTGGGGTGGCAAGTTCCGTATTGGAACACAATCAGAATATGTAGTATTTGACTTAATACACAAACAAAAATAAAGGAGCAACTATGACAGTCTATTTTTATGCCCTGTTTGTTCATCTTTCTCTTAACGTTTATATCTTCCTAAAGGGAATGAGACTTTTGGAGGAGAAGCGGGTATGGCGAGCAGTGTTCGCTTCGTTTTTCATTGTTGAATTTGCGTTGTACCTAACTGGACTCTATTTACACCCAATTCTTCCAGATAATATTGTAAGGTTTTTGTGGCTAATGGGGTCTACATGGATGGTTTTTTTGTTCTACATGACGCTATTGTGGCTAATAATAGATTTATTGCTATACATTAACAGACGAAAACCTTTAATGGGAAGGTTCCTCAACGACAACCCACGAATAACAGGCGCAATTTTCTTTGCGGTAACCACCGTCTCAATTGTAGCCGTTATGTACATGGGGAGCTATCGATTTAGAAATCCCACGGTTACAAAACTTGAAGTAAACATCAATAAAGAAGCGGGAGAGCACTCCACTTTGCGAATTGTTGCAGTTAGTGATCTGCATTTGGGATACTTAATTAACAAGCAATATGCTACTCGTTACGTCGATCTAATAAATGAACAGAATCCCGATATTGTTTTATTTGTGGGAGATATAATCGATGCAGAAATGTCACCCATCATTGAGCAGAATATGCAAGAGGATTTCCTCAGACTAAATGCACCATTGGGAGTATATTCTTGTACAGGCAATCATGAATACCGCTATGAAGCAGACTATAAAATTAATTGGTTGAACGATAACGCAGGCATTAAAATGATAAGAGACTCTGCAATACTAATTGATAGCTCATTTTATGTAGTTGGGCGTGAAGATTGGATTATACCAACACGCAAAGACCTTAAAGAGATACTGGTAGAACAAGATGTGAATTCCGAATTACCCATTTTTGTTCTCAACCACACCCCTAACGATTTAGATGAAGAGATGAATAATGGTGCTGACATTGCATTATATGGACATACACACGATGGACAGGTTTTCCCTTTCAACATTTTAACCCGACTGATGTTTGAAGTGTCTAATGGATATAAAAAGAAAGGTGACACAAACGTATATGTAAGTTCGGGATTGGGCTTGTCGGGGCCACAATATAGAATAGGGACAAAGTCTGAAATAGTTGTGTTGGATGTTACATTCAAATGACTAATGTGCACTTTAGCAAATTGGTTGTAAAGTCATCAAATATTACAGCTTCAATCTCACACAAATTTCAATTTGAAAATAACGACCAGTTGTTTTTTAAAATTCAATAGAAAATGGGTCAAAAAACAGTTGGAAATTAAATCCACGACGGAGGATTAGACGTTCATCTGTTGAAAATTCAATCTACTGCGGTGGAAGTAGTTTAAATCGTTTAAATTGTGTTTTCTTGAACATTTATTGAGAAAAGATACTGTGAAAATAAAAAAAACAGCAGAAAATTGAAGAGTCAACTGATAAAAAGAGAATTCCACATTGGAAATTGAATTTTTAAGGCATTAATGGCAGAATCACAGCAATGAAACTAAAATAATTTGTTTCAAAAACATTTTGTTGACCGAAAATGCAAGTTTCAACTGTTTTCAACATTTTGTAGGCGTTCAAAATGTTTGAAAAAGATATGGAGCAAAACAAATTATAAATAGGAAACCACTTTGTCTAACTGAATACTGTTAGAACCTTTGATAAGGATGCAATATTCTTTGAGAGGCTCAGAAGTAAAGTGTAGAATTAAATCGCCTACATTTTCAAAAACTGGAAAGTCTGTTTCAACATCTCTAAAAGCTTTTCCCACCAAATATACATGGGAGAAAGCATAGGCTTTTATCCAATTAACAAGCTGCTGGTGTTCTGTTTGAGTGACACCGCCCAACTCTTTCATTTCTCCTATTATCAACGCCTTGGGCGAAAGAGGATAATCCACAAAATTATCCAAAGCTGCTTTCATGCTTGTTGGATTGGCATTGTAGGCATCTACTATTAAGGAGTTGCTTGCTGTCTTTTCGAATTGAGAACGGTTGTTCTTTGGTGTATAAGATTCGATTGCATCATTAATAAATGTGGAATTAACACCGAAAAAACTACCAATAGCTATTGCTGCAAGCGCATTGTCCATGTTGTAGCCTCCTACTAAGTTGGTTTTAGCACGGTGGCTGTTTTCAAAGAAATGCCAGTCAAACTCAAGATAAGGATAGTTGGAAACAACCGAACCAGAAACAAAAAGAGATGAATCATCTTTACCATATTTATACATCTCAAGCTGAGTAGTAAGATTTAGAATGGGTTTCAGATCAACATTTATAAAAGCTTTGCCTTCATGTCGACCCAAATATTGATAAAGCTCAGATTTAGTTTTCACTATATTTTCAAAAGAGCCAAAACCCTCTAAATGGGCCAACCCTACATTGGTAATCAATCCATAGTTAGGCATTGCAATTTCGCACAATTCTTTTATCTCTCCAGGATGATTCGCACCCATTTCCACCACCGCTATCTCATGTTCTTTTGTCATAGAGAGCAATGTAAGAGGCACTCCTATATGGTTGTTGAAATTGCCTTGTGTGTAAACAACTTTAAATTGTTTTGCTAATACTGCAGCTACTAATTCCTTTGTAGTTGTTTTTCCATTGGTTCCGGTGATAGCAATAACGGGAGTTTTAAATTGATTTCGGTGATAGGTTGCAAGTTGTTGCAAAACGGTGAGCACATCATCCACCAAGATGATGTGCTTTGGCTGTGGTTTATCTTTTTCCCATTCGTCAACAACAGCATAAGAACAACCCTTCTGCAAAGCTTTTTCAGCAAATTCATTGCCATTGAAAGTAGGTCCTTTTAGCGCAAAGAAAATAGAATCTTTGGGACAAACCCTCGAATCGGTAGTTACTACAGGATGTTGCTTAAATATGTTGTATAGTTCGGGAATTAGCATGTATGTTATTTAAATTATAGATTTATTTTTTCGGCAATTGCTTTTGGCAAGCCTTTTTTATTGAGCATCACATTGGTTGTTTTGTATCTTACAAAAGCTTCAGAGGCATACCACAATCCTTTATAAGGTCCAGTTTCGCCCCAAGAGTTTTTCACCATATAGAATTTGTTTCCATCTTGATCTTTTGCAATACCATAAATATGCATGCCATGGTCGTCAGTAGTCTGGTGATTATCATAATCAATTTGACGCGCTTCTTGGGTTATTGTTTTTTCTTTTAGAACCTCTTTACCTATTTTACTGCGAATTTCATTTGATCTTTCATTAGCGCTTAAACCTAACCAATGAGACTGATCACTACCTGCATTTTCTGTTGATTCCAAATCGGGAACTATGGCGATGCCACTGCGCGAAAAACCTATTTCGCTAACATCAGTAGCCCATGCAACGGTATAGCCATTCATCAGTGCATTGTCAATAGACTCAATAAACTCATCTAATGGAAGATTGTATGAGTTGGACCAACGCCAATTGTCGGGTACCTCAACAGGAAACTGTGTGTAAAAATCGTGATGAGTGAAAGAACTTAACGAAACATAGTTGTCTGATTTTAGACCTGCTTCGGCTGCAAAGCTTTGTGGAGTATATGTTTGACCTTTATATTCAAAGTTAGCGGGTTTTTCTCCAAAATAAGCATCTAATATGCCATTGAAGCCTTTGAACCAAACGGGAGTAAGAGTGCGATTTTTGTTTGCTATTACACCCTTCATATAAGAACTCAAAAGATAGTCAATTTCCCCATGTTTATGGTTTTCTTCGCCATATTCGAGACCTCGGTATTCATTTTCAGGAACTACTCCATACTCATCAATTGTTTCAATGACATCAGCAAACGAACCACCCCCTGCAAAGTTTAAATTGCCATGCAAACGCACATATTTGACAGCTTTGTCTTCATAGTTGCGTCTAACAATATACATTTCAGACAAATCCATTGTGCCTTTGCCCATCTTCAAGAGCTCTGATTCTAAAAAACTAACACCCGCAAAACTCCAACATGTTCCAGAGTTAGCTTGATTTTTTATACTTGTAATAGGATTTTCTCTTACAACAGTAAAGTTATAAGCATCCTTTTCGGTTTGCGCCATCAAAGTTATTGAGGCTAATAGCATAGTTGTTACTAAAATGAACTTATTCATAGCTCCTGCATTTAATATATATATTTATTCTTCGATTAATTTCATGAATTAATGTTGTGTCACAAAGTTAATTTAAAAATAGAAGATTCTGGTGTTTTTAATACCTGAATTAAACAATGGAATTAAAATTAAACTATCTTTACCACGAACAATTAATGAACAGACAAATGAAAGAATATAAACCTTATAAAAGAAAATCCAAAGTGAAATGGTACATTCTATTATTCTTAGTCCTCGCTTTAGGCGTGTTTGTGTTTGTTAGATTTTATTTTGTGTTTGGCACTGGAGTGAAGTCAGGTGAACTAAATTATTTGGTGCACAAAGGGGTTGTTTTTAAAACTTACGAAGGCAAACTAATTCAATCTGGATTTAGAGCCGATAAGCCGGAAGGCTTTCAGTCAAATCAATTTGATTTTTCGGTTGCTGATAAAGTTGTTGCTGAAAAGTTGATGTTAGCAAGTGGAAAAAATGTAGAGTTGCACTACAAAGAATACTTTGGAGCAATTCCTTGGAGAGGATTCACCAAGTTTATTGTGGATAGCATTATTGATATAAACAACAATAAGCCCAATAGCAACATTCCATATAATGCTGTGCCAAATTGAATTGAGATTTTTTTAAATTGCTCTTTTACTAACAGTTCAATCATGCTTTGATTTGAACTAATAATTGCAAACTTTTATTGAAAGAATAAGATGCGGTTTATTTATCGTCCTTTTTCTTTTTATCTTTTTCTTTCTTCTTCTTTTTATCCACATCATTCTCTTCTACATATTGAGAAGGATTGAAATCGTGAATGTTTTGATTTTCGAGCAATAATTGTTTTTTGTCTTTGTCTTTGTCTTTGTCGTTCTCTCTTGTTTTCATTTTGTATAGATGTTTGATTGTATGTCTTCAATTATAGAACAAAGTATGATAGGATATGTTTGAGAAAATCTTTCGAACATACTATTCTTACAATACACCCAATTTAAAACATCTTAATAAGAAAAGCACCCTAAATACAATATATTCTTAATAGACTACTCTTTCACGCAACTTATTACTTTATATTCCTTTATTCTTTTATCTTTGTACTTTATACACTTTATTCACCAAAAGCTCAAATGCATAATGAAAGCAAAATTTATTGTTACGTTACTTGCTCTGATTAGCTTCTCTCTTTACGCACAAGATCAGGAGAATCGCTATGCAGAAATTACCAATCCTAAGCTGGTAAACATAAACAAACTACCACCAAGAAGTAGTTTCTTTTCATTCACCAACGCAAACGATGCAAAAAATGCATCGTTCACATCAAAAGGCAGCGATGTTTTGTTGCTAAATGGAACCTGGAAGTTCCATTACACTGAAAACTTTAGTGATCGACCACTAAAAGATTTCTACAACTTGCAATTTGATGCACAAGCATGGAATGATATCAAGGTTCCTGGAAATTGGGAAGTACAAGGTTTTGGAACGCCTATTTATGTAAATACAACCTATGAGTTTACTTCTCCAGGTCACCCACCCTATTGGGACAAACCGATTCCTCCTTTAGTGCCTCACGAGTTTAATCCTACTGGTACTTATCGCAAAGAATTTGACATTCCTCAATCGTGGGATGGGAAAGAAATAATATTGAGTGCTGATGCCACTAAAGGTGTAGCTTATTACTATCTCAACGGAGAGTTTTTAGGAATGAGCAAAGATGGAAAACTACCCGCTCGATTTGATATCACTGATTTGGCTGTAAAAGGGAAAAATGTTTTGGCTGTTCAGATACATCGTTTTTCTGATGCCAACTACTTAGAATGTCAAGATTTTTGGCGTATAAGTGGTTTCGAACGTGATGTGTATGTTTATGCACGTCCCAAATTACACATTGAAGACTTTTTCGCACATACACCATTAGATGCATCTTATGAAAACGGTCAGTTTAAATTGGATGTAGATGTAGCAAGTGACAATAATTCATCAGAAGACTTTTCATTGGCATATCAGCTGATAGGAACCGACGGAAATGTTGTTGCGGAAGAATCTAAAAATGGTACAAGAACAAACAAGAACACCGTTTCTTTCAGCAAGGAAATAGCAAATGTAAAGAAATGGTCGGCCGAAGAACCCAACTTATATACATTAGTACTTGAGCTAAAAGATAAAAACGGAACAGCTGTAGAAGCTACCAGCATAAAAGTTGGCTTCAGAACAGTTGAAATTAAAGACAAGCAGTTTAAAGTGAACGGACAACCCGTTTTAGTGAAGGGTGTAAATGTGCACGAACACAACGAACATACAGGCCACTACGTTACGGAAGAAATTATGCGAAAAGACTTTGAGCTTTTCCGCAAATACAATGTAAATACTGCACGAACCTCTCATTATCCTCAATCAGAAATGTTTTACAAACTGGCTGACGAATATGGTATATATGTGATAGATGAAGCAAACATAGAGAGCCACGGCATGGGATACTCCTTGGCAAAGGGCGGAACTTTAGGTAACGACCCATTGTTCTTGGAAGATCATATGAATAGAACCATTGGTATGGTTGAGCGTGACAAAAATCATCCTTCAGTTGTAACTTGGTCACTTGGAAATGAAGCTGGAAATGGATTCAACTTTTATGAAACTTATTTGGGGATTAAAAGCAGAGATACCTCTCGTCCTGTTCAGTATGAACGTGCTGTTTTGGAGTTTAACACAGACATCTTTTGTCCAATGTACGACACTCCAGATCAAATAGAGAAATATGCGCAAAATCCAAAATCAGACCGTCCACTTATTCTTTGTGAATACGCTCACACGATGGGAAATAGCCTTGGCAACTTCACCGAATATTGGGATAACATCCGAAAGTATCCTTTACTACAAGGTGGTTGTATCTGGGATTGGGTAGACCAAGGTCTTCTCGAAAAAGATGCAAATGGAGCAGCATATTGGACATGGGGTGGCGATTATGGTGAAAAGGGCACTCCATCTTCTGGTAACTTCTGTATAAATGGTGTTGTATTTCCTGATAGAACAGTGAAGCCTCACACAGAAGAAATGCGTAAAGTATATCAAAATGTATGGTTCAAGAACTTAGATGCTGCGAATGGAACAGTTGATATATACAACGAAAATTTCTTTATTGATCTAAGTCAATATGATATCACTTACACCATTAAATCGAATGGCAAAGTATTAACGTCGGGAATGATAGATGCAAATGTTGCTCCGCAAGAGACAAAAAATGTATCAATACCCAACTACAGCAAAGTTGCAAACAACTCCAATCAACTAAGCATAGTTTTCGAAGTAAAACAAAAAACAGATACCCGTTACATACCCGCTGGATGGGTTGTGGCTACCGATCAGTTTATTATAAATAAATATCCTGAGTTGCAATTGTCAGATAAATTGAAACCAGCAACCATTAAAGAGAATAACTCAGAAGTGGTAGTAAATGGTAAAAACTTTAACGCTGTTTTTGATAAGGCCACTGGCTTAATGACTTCGTATAAATATAGAAACAATGAATATGTAAACGATGGCTTTGGTCTTCGCCCATTTTTCTGGCGTGCCCCCATTGACAACGATTATGGTGCCCGTCTACCTAAAAGGCTTAGCGGTTGGCACACTGCAAGCTATCAAGATTTGAAAGCAGAAAACTTCAAGATTGAAAATGGAGCGACTACCATTATTTCTTATACTTATACTTATCCAGAAGCGAAAAGCACTTCTAAAGTATCTTACACTATATATAATGACGGAACTATCAGAGTAGAAAATACTTTTGATGCATCTGAATCTGAGATAGAGCTTATTCCTCGCATTGGAATGCGCATGCAACTTCCTGCTTCAGTAGTTAATGCTGAGTATTATGGACGTGGACCAGGTGAAAACTATAGCGACAGAAAAACATCGACTTTCATTGACAGATATCAATCGCCCATAGCAGATATGGTGACTAAGTACGTTACCCCGCAAGAAAATGGACATCACACTGATGCAACTTGGTTGGCATTAACGCAACGTTCGGGGAGAGGTCTGTTGTTTGTTGCTGATGACACTTTCGAATTTAATGCATCAAACTATTTATTAGAAACAGTTTCTAACGGAGAAACGCTTAACAACGATGCTCCAGCAGGTACAGTGCCTCTCAACAAGCATATCAATGATTACAAACCATCGCCATTGGTAGATCTATTCATTGACTACAAGATGCAAGGTCTTGGTGGAAACAATAGCTGGGGAGCATTACCTTTAAAGGAATATCTTATCAAACCAACTACTACCCCAGTTACTTATGGTTTTACCATTATTCCTATAAATAAAACATCGGAAATAGATAGCTATTTTAAAAAATAAATTCTACACTTCTATTAAACTGAAAAAAGGGTGCATTCTTAATTGGATGTGCCTTTTTTGATGTTTATTCAAAAAAAAGCAATAATTACAAACAGATCATCTTACAATTCATATTCTTTCACTCCAAGAATAATTCTGAATATCAACCGAATGCTAATTAACTTTGAGCAACTAACATGAATGTATTTCATTTTATTTCTACATGCAAAAAACTCCTCACTTTAATATATTTCTTTTATCTTTGAAAGATAGAATGAAATAAAATGAATGCCAATACCAATCATATAATCAAAGAAATTACACCTTTATCTGATAAAGACTGTTTTTACATTGCTGATAGGCGTAAAACAGAATTTACCTACCCTCTTCACTCGCATGACGAATACGAACTAAATTATGTTGAAAATGCAGCTGGCGTAAAACGTATTGTAGGAGATTCCGTTGAGATTATAGGCAATTATGATTTGACATTAATTTCTGGGGAAGACCTTGAACATGTATGGGAACAATATAATTGTAAGTCAAATAACATAAGAGAAATTACGATACAATTCTCATCCAATCTTTTCTTTGGCAACTTCATTCACAAAAATCAATTCGATAGTATCCGTCGCATGCTGGAAAAGGCAAAAAAAGGAATTAGCTTTCCTATGGAAGCCATAATGAAGATTTTCCCGATGCTTGATACTCTTTCGTCTGAGAAAGAAGGGTTTTATTCGGTAATCAAGTTCCTCTCCATTCTTTATGAACTTTCTCTTATCGAAAACATACAGACTTTAGCAAGCTCTTCGTTTGCAAAAATAGATGATAGCACAGATAGCAGACGAGTGAGAAAGATATATGAATACATAAATAAAAACTATTCAGACCAAATCACTTTAAATGAATTGGCCAACATGATTGGTATGACTCCAGTTGCTTTAAGTCGTTTTTTCAAATTACGCTCTGGAAGAACCATTTCAGACTACATCATTGACATTAGATTGGGAAATGCTACCCGTCTTTTGGTAAATACTACAAACTCAATATCAGAAATATGCTACGAGTGCGGATTTAATAACCTTTCCAATTTCAACCGCATTTTCAAAAGAAAAAAGAACTGCTCACCAACAGAATTTAGAGAAAACTTTAGAAAAACAAAAAACATAGTTTAGTCTTTTGCTACTAAATCCAGATTTAATGGAATGAGCGTTTCTAATGCCGTTTATATATCAAACATTTCGACAATTCATAATGAGCTTCACCAACTGTTAATTTTAGTTGATTGAAATAATACTTAATTCTGTAAAAATAGTATTAGGTATTATGATGGGTTCATACTTATCTTTGTAATGATAATATAACCCAGATTAATGCTTCTCGTTTTGATGCTTCAAATCATTTTCGTGAAACTTAATCAAATAAAACAGCAATCATGAAAATAAAATTACTTGTAGCCATGTTAATGGTAGTCTCTCTAACTTTTGGTTCTTGTGGAGATGATAAAGAAACAGAAAAACCTGACATTGAGAATCCTGATCCTGACGATAATGACGATTCTCCCTTGATTAAGCGAAACCAAGCAACAGAAACTTTTTATGCAAACTTAAAAAAATTTGCCACGCAAAAGATTATGTTTGGGATGGCCAATCCCACTACTTTAGGTTACAAAAATGGACCTAAAAATAATAATATCAATCAAAGTGATTGTAAGGATATTACTGGTTCGCATCCTGCGTTTTATGAAAGTGATTTCATGTGGTACACTGATAAAAAATTTAAGGAATGGGACATTGATGCAATGAAACAAGCGCATCAAAGAGGTGCAGTTATCGGATATTGTTGGCACATGCGTGGAAGAGAAAGTGACGATTTTTATGCTAAGAAAGATGGTGCATTCACACAGGACCGTTATTTGGTTAATGCAATTCTTGCTGGAGGAACTCGTAAAACGAACCCTGCTCTTAACTGGTATTTTACACAGTTAGATGAGATTGTGATTCCTGTCTTTAAAGAATTAGGATTTCCAATTCTGTTTCGTCCATTTCATGAAATGAATGGCGGATGGTTCTGGTGGGGAAGTCACAGTGATGCTTATCCTGCAGACCGTTACAAAAAACTTTACCAATTGACGGTTGATTACCTTCGTAAAAATGAGGTAACTAATATTCTCTATGTTTGGTCACCTGACTCTGATGCAGCATTTGATTTTTATCCAGGTGATGACTACGTTGATGTGCTTGGCCTTGATATATATGAACCAGGAATAGCATCTTGGAATCCAACTTCAAAGTATTTAAATAGTATGAAAGCCCTAACAGAACATGCCGAAAAACACGATAAATTGGTGGCCGTTACAGAAACTGGATTAAGAAAAGACAATAACACTTTTCGTTACCCTGAGGTATATCCTGACTTTTGGACCAAATATGTATTACAACCACTGATAGAAAACTCAAATATAAATAGAATAGCTTACATAATGAGCTGGTACAATGCAGACTGGAACAACGATGACAAAGGAACTTTTTATATACCTTATAGTGGAGTTGAACAAAAACATACAAAAGGTGCTGATGCGGTTCTCGATTTTAGAAGTTTCTACAATAATATAAATACAGCTTTTGAAGATGACCTACCTGATTTATATAAGTGAATTAATTGAAAACAGAAAACTGAAATTTATCAACTTCGACTCAAATAATATACATTAGTATAATAGTTTATAATTAATTCGATCATACTTGTAAACAAGTGACAATTAAGATTCAACCATTTATTATTACTGATTACCATATATAATTCGAGGAGTTTATTTATCGGATTATACAGATAAAATTAACGCTTTACAACACACTAATTTACATAAATATTATTAAGTATTAGATAGTTTATAGATTTGATAAAATAGTATTAGACTATCAAAGTAGTAGACATTACTTTTGTTTCATAGATTTAATAAATGTATTTGATGAATGCAAAAAAAACCATTAACTATTTTAAAACAATGAACAATGAATAGGAATCTAAGTCTTTTTTTAATGATGATTCTCCTTGCCTTTACAGCTATTGTGAAAGGGCAAGAAAAATCAGTAACTGGTAAAGTTCTGGATGAAACTGGTGAAACTTTGCCTGGGGTTACCATTCAAGTTGAAGGTAGCAATACAGGCACTATAACCAATATGGACGGAACTTATAACATCTCTTTATCAGCAGATCAAAATGTGCTCATTTTTTCTTTTGTAGGATATACCCCTCAACGTATTCAAGTAGGTAATAGAACAACTATTGATGTGAAAATGGAAAGCGATGTTGTGGGATTATCTGAGGTGGTGGTAGTTGGTTATGGTACAATGCGGAAAAGTGACCTTACCGGTGCTATATCTACAGTTGATGTAGATAAAATGAAGCAACTATCTACTATTGACCCGCTAAAAGCAATGCAGGGACGCGTATCTGGTGTTAACATTACCTCAAACTCTGGAGCCCCAGGTTCTGGAACCACAGTTCGTATACGTGGTATTGGCTCATTAAACGGTTCTAACCCTTTATATATTATTGACGGATTTCCAACAGGCGATATGAGCTCTGTGGCACCCAATGATATTGAAAGCTTAGAAGTGTTGAAGGATGCTTCATCTACTGCTATTTATGGAGCCCGAGGCGCAAATGGTGTGATATTAGTAAAAACACGCTCTGGACGAAAAGAAAAAGAGGCATCTATTTCGGTTAATTCTTATGTGGGTTTTAATCAACTACAAAAGAAGCTTGACTTGATGAATGCCACAGAATGGGCTACTTTATTTCTGGAGTCAAATGAAAACGCTGGACAAACACCCAGTATAGAGTTAGGTGCTATTGCCGATTTTGTAATTGCTAATAACTACAAAGGTACTGACTGGCAAAACGAACTTTTCCAAACAGCCTTAATGCATAGTCACAATGTTTCTATCTCTGGTGGTACAGAGAAACATATTTATGACATTGCTGGAACATTCTCTAATGAAGAAGGTATTGTGAATTACTCTAAAATGGACAAATACCTTTTTAGATTTAACAACCAACTTACTTTAAGAAAAAACTTAATCCTTGGAGCTAATTTATCATACACCTATTACAAAAGACAAGGCTCTTCAGATATGCCTGATATTTTTGTCAATCCTATAGCACCCGTTTGGGATGATACATTGAATCAGTGGGGTGCTAAAATTTTTGAAGCCAATCAAAACCCAGTTCATGCCTTACACGAAAGTCAGAATAACTGGAACGACGGAAACAGACTGATTGGTAACTTCTCATTAGATATCACAGATATATTTACAAAAGGATTGTCTTTCAGAGCACAATATGGGATCAGCAAGAACTTTAGTCACTACAAAAGTTATTACCCAAAATACAAAACAGATGACGTGCAGAATCAACGTCTTGAAAGCAACCTCAATGAAGGACGAAGCGAAAATCAGAATTGGAACTATACCAATTATCTTACTTATGTAAAAGATTTTGGATTGCACAGCATCAATACCACATTAGGAGCTGAAGCACAAGAATATAAAGGAGCAAATTTAGATGCATCTCGTTATGATGTACCCTTAGACCCCAATTTATGGTATATGAGTGAGTCTATCAATGTTACAGACTTTACTTTAAATGGTAGAGGATCTCACAACTCTTTACTTTCAGCATTTGCTCGCGCAAATTATGTGTACAATCGCAAATACTTGGCTACTGTGACAATGCGTGCTGATGGATCCTCTAAGTTTAAGAAAGAAGAACGCTGGGGATATTTTCCTTCTTTCTCTCTTGGATGGAATGTTCATCAAGAATCCTTCTTGCAAAACCTACCCATACTTAGTCAACTAAAGCTACGTGGAGGTTGGGGCCAAGTGGGTAATGACTCAGGTGCTGGAAACAGCGATTATATTGCTTTTGTATCGAAAGGTTACAACTATGTATTTGGCAATGAAATTGTGGGTGGAGCTACACAGAGAGAATTTGCAAATAGTGAAATACATTGGGAAGTTTCAGAACAACTCAATTTAGGAGTCGATTTCGGTCTCTTTAATAATAAGTTGAGAGGTTCCCTTGACTATTTTATTAGAGACACAAAAGACATGGTGATACCTAACCCTGTACCAATGTACGCTGGACTTGGTCGCCCCAATGCCAATGTAGGAACTATGCAAAACAAAGGTTTAGAGCTTGTTTTAAACTACAGCGATAGAACTGAAAGTGGATTTGAATATGATTTCAATTTCAATATCTCGCGTATCCGTAACAAAGTAACTGGATTAAGCCAATTAAGCGAAATACCAGGAGGAGACATCTTCAGACTGGGATACACAACACTAACTCGTGAAGGTTTTGAATTGGCTACCTTCTGGGGATTAAAAACTGATGGCATCTTCAAAACGCAGGAAGAGATTGATCAATATGCAATAGAAGGCGTGAAGATTCAACCTGATGCAGTTCCAGGTGATGTGAAATATATTGATCTTAATGGAGACGGCAAGATTAATGGAGACGACAACACCAAATTAGGAAGTGGTTGGGCTGACTTTACTGGAGGATTTAATGCGAGTTTTGCCTACAAAGGTTTCGACTTGAGCCTCTTTCTACAAGGCACCTACGGCAATGATTTAGTGTATGGTAAAATATTAACGCTATACAACACAGTTGTAAATGAAACCAATGTGAGCAAAGATATGATTAATCGTTTTCCAAATGGAGACATGCCTCGTATAAGTAATGATGACAACAATAACAACCGCGCTTTCTCCGATCGTTATATCGAGGATGGTTCCTATTTAAGAATACGCAATTTACAATTGGGTTACACACTTCCTCAATCATTGTTTAGCAAGATTGGTGTTAGTAGATTACGCATTTACATTTCAGGCGAAAACCTAAAAACTTTTTCAAGTTACAATGGTCTTGATCCAGAAATATATGCTCAATATGGCAATGCATTGCATTATGGTGTTGACAATGGTACTTACCCTGTTCCTCGAACATTTACAGGAGGCATTAACATTACATTTTAATTTATAATACTATCAAAATATGAAAAATAATTTATTATATATCTGGATATTGGTATTGGTTGTAGGTTACTCATCATGTGAGGATTTCTTAGACAAACCACCATTACAATCAACCAGTGAGAACTTTGTAAACGATCCCGAAAATGCAATTTTAGCTGTGAATGCGATTTATGACTGGGTTGGTATGTCTGAGGGATCATCGCCCGACTATGTGTGGATGAGTCACCACTGGGAATTTATGTTTGGCGACATGTGTTCTGATGATGCAGAAAAAGGTAGCGAAGCAGGCGATTTTATTTCACTTCGCATGATGGAAAATTGGAACTTAACACCCAACGAAGGATTGGTTACGTCGTTTTGGTTAAAAGGTTATGTAGGCATTGCACGTTGTAATTATGTGTTAGACAATGTGCCCAATGCAACCATTGAGGAGTCTTTGAAAAGCAGAATCATGGGAGAAGCTTATTTCCTTAGAGGATGGTATTATTGGTACTTGCTTAGATTTTTTGGAGGCACACCAATTTTTACCAAGTCCGTAGTACCTTCAGATTTTGGAAATACACCAAAAGCATCTATTCACGAAATGTTTTTGCAGATCAACAGTGATTTCGAAGAAGGCATCAAACGTTTACCTAAAAGAAGTGAGTACCCTTTGACAGAAATGGGACGAGTAACCAAAGGAGCTGCTCAAGCATTTGCGGCTCGCGTTATGATGTATCAAATTGGTGTAGATGCTGAAGTAACTAAAACTTGGGACGATGTATATGCACTTACAAAAGACTTAATTCAATCGGGAGAGTACTCTCTGGCTCCTAACTTTGCCGTTATTTATGAACGAGAAGGAGAAAACAATTCAGAATCTATTTGGGAACTACAAATGCTGGAAGGATCTGTAGAGAACAACTCAGAGAAAGTGGGCGAAAACTTCACTACTTTTCAAATGAAACGTAAAGATTTGGGTTGGGGTTTCAATAATCCCACTTCAGATTTGTTTGCTGCTTTTGATTTTGAAAACACGAACGATCCGAGACTCACCTGTACTGTGTATGGAGAAACGTTTAATGATGGTATTCTCTATGGAAAAAAGTTGTCGTATGACAGGAATCAACAAGGCACTAACTACCTCAATCGCAAAGCAACTTTACCCGAAGTTCCAAAACTTAGTAAATCAAGTGATTTCAATATCCGCATGATTCGTTATGCCGATGTGTTGTTGATGCATGCCGAAGCAGCATTTCATACAAATAAAGAAGGTGAAGCACGCCAATATGTCAATATGATTCGTAACCGTGCACGCAACAGCACTTATTGTAAAGGCTACGTGGAAGGTCAAGGTGATAAATATGCGCTTCCAGGAGGAGTAAATTTGCCAGATATTACAGCTTCCGGTAATGCTCTTTTAGATGCAATATGGAAAGAACGAAGACTGGAACTTGCTATGGAAGGTTTACGCAGTTGGGATTTGATACGTCAAAAGCGTTATATAGAAGTAGTGAACAAGGTGAAATACATTGATCGCAAACCAGAAAACAATCCAATGGACCCCAAAGAAGAATTGTTTCCAGAATTTAAAGCCAATTGCGAATCACACTCCATTATAGGTAGAGATGGTAATTTAATACCTGTATTGCCTATCCCTTTAACTGAAGTACAAGCATGGGGAGTAGAACAAAATAAAAACTATTAACTTATAAATGGATCAAGTTATGAAAGATAAATTCATATATATATATCTATTCTTGGCATCGGTTTTCGTTTTCCAAAGTTGCAATGATGACGCTTCGGAATATGATATAAAATTTCCAGTGCCAAAAATAACAGAGGTTACACCTATCGAGACCTTTGTTGATGATAACGTGACGATAAAAGGAACCAGCTTAGAGGATGTTACAATAGTAAGAATAAACACAGTTGTAGCAACTGTATTAAATCAAAGTGACACAGAAATTACAATTAGAGTGCCACGCTCTGCTACTGCCGGACCCATTCTACTGCACAATAAATACAGAAAAGAAGCTTTATCAGAAGTAGTGTTTAAACCCAAGTATCCCGATGTTATTGGTGTTTCGTGGCCAAACAAGATTGAACGCAAGGGCAACTTTAAAATTAAGGCCACAAATGCTGATATGATTTTGAAGGTTACTGTTAATGACATGGAGGCTACTATAATGCCAAATGCTACGACAGAAGCAATCACAGTTAATGTAGCAGGAATAGACTTGTCGGCAGTGGATGAAGCAGTTATAAAAATAACAACTCGCTCTGGAAATGCGGTAGATAGTTCACCTTTTATTAAGATAGAGAGCATGACGGATACATATCTTCCACAGAAAACAATTATGTTGTTTGATTTTGAAACCCAACCCAAAACAGTTGCTGGTGATGCCAATTCGAGCACTTATCCGCACACATCGGGTTTAAACTTGAATGATATTACGCCTGCTTTTGGCTCTTATTTCTCGGTTTTGGCTAACGTTGGCAATGGATGGAATGGAACATACCTAACCCTACTGAATGATAATGATGGAAAAGGTTTTGACATGAACCTCTACAACAATCCTCACATTACCTTCATGGTTAACACCAACGGAAAATCGGGTTATGCTCAACCAGTTCTAACTATTAACGGATCGCGTTCTGATAAGCACTTAACTGGTCAGGGAGGTGAATACAGTGACGACTACAAAATTACGACTGACGGATGGGAGTGGCGTTCATATGACTTGGCTAAATTAGGTTTCGATGTGTCGAATAAGATAGAAGTTGTAGAAATAGGTTTCCGTGGAGGCAACATAGGAAATGGCAACACTGATCCTTTCGAAATTCATGTCGATCAAATTATGATAACTGACAGTCCTCTGAACCCAGTGATTGCAACAAAAGGAGAGACCCTATTGTCTTTTAAAGCACAAAACGGTGGCAAACTCACTTTAGATGGAGGCAGCGGTTTAACTGGCTATCATTATGGAGAGCACTACTTAACCAACAAGAAATCGGGTGTTCCAAATTGGCAGTATTTAGGTGATTTCTCAATAGATAACATTACGCTTGATGCAGCAAAATTTAAAAATGGAGTGTTCCTTAACTTTCTTGTAAATACTGGTGCCAATAGTGGTTATGCACAGTTAGAAATTGTGCAAGGCGACAACAAAGGTGGCAAACATTTCAAAGGAGACAATCCTTATGGAGATGACTACAAGTTCACCACTGGAAGTGAGTGGCAATGGAGGTCTATTCAGATTAATCCAGCTGCAATGGAAAAATGGGGTGGAGACCCTGGAAGTATTGATTTGAGCCAACCATTTACTACTAAGTTTGGGTTTTCAACTGGTAATGTGAGCGGTGAGTTTGAAACTCACTTAGATTACATCATTTTCACTACTGTGCCATTAGACCCAGGACTAAACCTGCACAAAGATTAGTGCTTTTATTTTTTTAAGTTTCTAAGTTGATAGAAAGTTGAAGGTGGTTATTCCACTTTCAACTTTCTTTTTTATTATATGTTTCACCTCTTCACATAAAATCATTATTTTGCGAAATATTAAAACCCACCATAATTATGAAAAGTTTCAGATTATTTTCACTCCCATTATTAATTGCCCTCTCCTGCTGCACTTCTCAAAAAGAAGCAAACAACATATCCTATTCTGGCAATCCGATATTTGAGGGTTGGTATGCCGATCCTGAGGGTATTATTTTCGACGATGAATATTGGATTTACCCAACTTACTCGGGCGTTTACAATGAGCCTGACACTTTAACCACATTCACAGAAGAACAAATGAAGATAAGAGAGAACACCATTTCGGAAGGATACCTCATTCAAACTTTTTTGGATGCTTTTTCATCTAACAATTTAATAAATTGGACAAAACACCCACATGTATTGAATATAAAAGACATTGAGTGGGCTGGCTATTCTCTTTGGGCTCCAGCAATTATAAAAGCCAACAACCAATACTACCTGTTTTTCTCTGCCAATGACATTCAAAACAACGATGAGCTGGGTGGAATTGGTGTGTCGGTTGCTGACAATCCTGTGGGACCATTTAAAGATGCATTGGGAAAGCCATTAATTGATAAAATTATTAATGGAGCGCAACCCATCGATCAATTTGTTTTTAGGGATGATGATGGTCAGTATTATATGTACTACGGGGGATGGGGACATCTCAACATTGTAAAACTGTCAGATGATCTGCTTAGTGTGGAGACGTTTGACGATGGAATTAGCTTTAAAGAAATAACTCCCGATAACTATGTGGAAGGCCCGTTCCTGTTGAAACGTGAAGGGAAGTACTACCTTATGTGGTCGGAAGGTGGATGGGGAGGACCCAATTATAGTGTGGCTTATGGCATTAGCAATTCGCCATTAGGTCCGTTTGATCGCATTGGTAAGATACTGCAACAAGACCCCGATGTTGCTACAGGTGCGGGACACCATTCTGTCATAACCATTCCAGAAACAGATGAGCACTACATTGTTTATCACAGAAGACCTCTGGGCACAGACAGGGCTGAACACAGAGAAGTAGCTATCGAAAAGATGGAGTTTGACACAAATGGACATATCACACCCGTACAAATCACTTTTGAAGGAGTGAAGGAACGTCCACTAAAATAAGAATAACATTTTAGACTAAATACTCAATGTCAAGAAGTCTCTCCTTGGGGGGGCTTCAACCTATCAACCGTATTATGCACGGGAGTAAAGCTTGAATCAGACTCTTTTACATTGTCGATTGGTTGTTCTTTCTCACACTCTACATTGTTAATTTTGCTGGTGGGTTGACTTACAGACACTTTAGATGATTTCTCTTCATTGACAGATACCTTTTCTTCTAACTCAACAAGCTTAGTTTCAGCTTTTCGCTTGCGCGTTTTGCGACAAGTAGCCCGCATGTTAATTAAGCTCGTAAATTGTGCAATTATTTCATTTATTTGGTTTATCAAAGGTGAATAATCAACCTCTTTGCGCATATATTGGTAGAATTCAATTTGATCGAACAGTTTTCGCAAAAGAAATTGTGTTTCGTGCTGTATACCTGCGGTATCAACTTTCGAGTTTTGAGCTTTTTCGCTCAATCGTTGCATAAACATCTCCTCATGCAAGTTGTTTGTATTCTGCAATTCATCTAAATAGAACTTGAAGCCCAATGCATCAAGCGCATTGCGCTGTTCTGGGTAGTCATTTAAATGCAAGAAAAAACCTTTAATTGTTCTGGAAATAATTGAGCGATTATTTTGTCTCAGATGATTCAGATAAAGACGCACAACAGGTTTTGCAGTTTGCACCAGCTTCTTTGTACTTGCCAAATTTGCTTTATGTAGCACCCTCATTTGCATGGTTATAAGTGCAGAGTATTTCAACCTTTCCTCGTGCACTTTGTGCATTTCTTTCGTGAGTGGATGCGCTCCAAATGGTGCTGTCAGCAGCGCCATCTTTGGAAGTTGCTCTACCAGCATATCATAGTGGTCTTGCAGTTTTAACCCCTCAGGATTGTGTTTGGATACGGCCCTGATAATGTCATCTACAAATTCAGGTAATTCAAGTTTTAACAGCTTGGTTAGTGCAATTTTCTTTATCTTTGTCATAGCATAATAATTAAAGCTTGTGTTAAGCAATATTTCCTACAAATATAACCAATAGAAACTAATAGTGAAAGCTTTACACAGCTGTTTTTTCTTATAAATTACACTTAAATCACTTTTTAGCAGGATTTCTAACCAAAAACCACTGCTTTACTCATTTCCACAATTTATTTCCTCTTAAAAGAGCAACTCCTACCGATTTCCAAAACACAAAGCAACTACTTCACACAGCATTACCGATAAAACGAAGATAGACCAACTCCCAAAGACCCTGACCTAACTATATTATAGAATGAACTATCTTCAAAGCATCTGAACAAAGATAAACTTACTATTGAGTAGTAATCGGAGCAATTTTGTTAAGCTCTATCCTAAATAGACCAGCATTCATAAAGTTTAATTATAGGTGAATCTATCATTGACCACAATAAACAACATAGCATGCAGAGTCAATCTACAAAATACCTTTCAAAGTAGCTGTTTTAAGAAGGCAATAGTGAAAAAAAGGGATGAGCGCCAAATTTTTAGTTGTTTATTGAATTAGGAAAATTAGTAAAGTAGAGAATATAGCAGGAGGATGTATAGCAAAGGAGTAAAGTTAGAACTTTAGGTTGGCAGCTGACAAGGAAAGGAACAAGCAACCTGACCTTTTTCGTTCAAGACTTAAATAAGAGATAACAGCTATTTCAATAAGTATAAATACCTCACAAAAATATAATAAGAGCCATAATTAACATGGTGCTATTTTAGCATATTATAAGCATATATCTTCAAATGAATAAATAAAGCAACAAAGTACCAGTATAAGATAAATAATACAATAATAAGCTTGATTAATTCTAATACTTTTGTTTGAAATAAAGCAAAAAAATTCAATTCAATAATTTTTTTACGCTATAAACTCCATTCAAGGTCAAACAAAAAAAACGAAATGCATAATGAAAGTATTTAATTATTTAGCAGTCATAGCCCTATTGATTTCGCTTGTTGCTTGTACAAATAAGCAAAGCACAACCAAGGAAGATGCTTCAACTCCAGATTCAAACATCAATACTATTGAAACCCAAACCCTTTTACGTAGCTTGAGTCAAATTCCAGCAATAGGCTTTATGTTTGGTCATCAAGATGACCCATTGTACGGAGTAACTTGGGAGGGCGACAGCGATCGATCGGATGTTAAAAGCATTGTAGGAGATTACCCTGCCGTGATGGGATTTGAAATTGGAAGAATAGAAAAAGGCGGTGAAGAAAGCCTCGACAACGTCAATTTCGATACAATGCGACAAGAAATTATCAATCAATATAACCGAGGAGGAATGACTACCATCAGCTGGCACATGGACAACCCAGTGACGGGCGGTGACTCATGGGATGTAGCAACTAAAGGAGTTGTAACTTCTGTATTACCAAATGGAGAAAACCATGAAATATTTTTGTCATGGTTGCAATATGGTGCAGAATTTTTTAATTCGCTTGTAACAGACGATGGCACAAAAGTTCCAGTACTCTTTCGTCCTTGGCACGAACATACTGGTAGCTGGTTTTGGTGGGGTAAAGACAATTGCACCACTGAAGAGTATAAGGAACTATGGATTTTAACTTACAACTTTTTTCAAGAACAAGGCGTGAATAATCTTTTATATGGATACTCACCCGATAGTCAAGGCCCTGGTGATATATATATGGAGCGCTATTCAGGAGATGAATATGTTGACTTGCTTGGGCTTGACACATATCATAGGGACAACGAAAAAGGTATAGAGGCTTATCAAAACACATTAAATACTATTTTGTCGTTTTTGACAGAAGAAGGCAAAAGAAGAAACAAGCCAATTGCATTAACAGAAACAGGACTGGAAGCCATACCAATAGCTGATTGGTGGACAGAGGTGCTGCTTCCTACTATTGAGAAATACCCAATAAGCTATGTGCTGCTGTGGCGTAATGCACGTGAACGCCCAAACCATTATTATGCACCTTATCCTGGACAAAAGTCCGCTGACGACTTTGTCAAATTCTACAATAATCCGAAAACTCTTTTTGTGAAGGATATCCCCAACTTATATAAATAAATTAACACAAAGACCTATATGAACTCTTACAACTCAAAAATAAGGGCTTTATTGAATGACCACAACAAGCTCATCGAAAGAGAGAACAAACCTACCACTACATCTAATGGTTGGTATCAAAGATATGCAAATCCAATTCTGACTGGTGAACACGCCCCCATACATTGGAGGTATGATCTAAATGAAAAAACCAATCCTTTTTTGATGGAAAGAATTGGAATAAATGCAACCATGAATTCGGGTGCAATCAAATGGAACGATAAATATGTGTTGGTTGTTAGAATAGAAGGCGCCGATAGAAAATCTTTTTTTGCCATTGCTGAAAGTCTGAATGGGATAGATAATTTCAGATTCTGGGATTATCCCATAAACATGCCTGAAACAGAAAATCCTGCCACCAATATGTATGATATGCGTCTTATACAACACGAAGATGGCTGGATTTATGGTTTTTTTTGTGCAGAACGAAAAGACCCCAAAGCACACGAAAATGATTTATCATCTGCTATTGCTGCAGCAGGCATAGCTCGTACAAAAGACTTGATAAATTGGGAACGCTTGCCGGATTTAAAATCTTCGAGTCAACAACGAAATGTGGTGCTTCACCCAGAGTTTGTAGATGGCAAGTATGCGCTTTATACGCGTCCACAAGATGGATTTATAGATGCTGGTAGCGGATCGGGCATTGGTTGGGCTTTGGTAGAGGACATTATAAATGCCGAAATTGCTGACGAGAAGATAATAGACCGCCGTTACTACCACACGATTAAAGAAGTGAAAAATGGAGAAGGCCCCGCACCTCTTAAAACTCCTCAAGGCTGGCTACATATGGCTCACGGAGTGAGAGGATGTGCTGCTGGATTAAGGTATGTGTTATATCTATACATGACTTCATTGGATGATCCTTCTGAATTGATAGCATCACCAGGAGGTTACTTCATGGCACCCGAAGATATAGAAAGGGTTGGGGATGTTTCAAATGTTCTATTTAGTAATGGTTGGATAGCTGATGACGATGGCACAGTTTTTATTTATTATGCCTCATCCGATACTCGCATGCACGTAGCAACATCAACATTAGAAAGATTAGTAGACTATTGTTTAAATACACCTGAGGATGGTTTTACGTCAGCATCATCAGTAGAAACATTGAAAAAACAAATTGAAAACAATTTACCTATCATGAAAAGTTTGTAAATTTAGAGCCTTATGATAAAACTGAAAGAAAAGATAGGATATGGTTTTGGAGACATGGCTTCGTCTATGTTTTGGAAGCTGTTTGGCTCCTATCTAATGATATTTTATACTGATATCTTTGGATTGCCTGCAGCTATTGTGGGAACAATGTTTCTTATAACACGAATTTGGGATTCATTAAGCGATCCTGTAATGGGTGCTATTGCTGACAGAACAACCACTAAGTGGGGTAAATTTCGTCCATACATACTATGGGGTGCTTTTCCTTTTGGCATTATTGGTGTTTTAACGTTTACAACACCTTCGCTGGGTATGACTGGCAAGATAATTTATGCATACATCACCTATTCGTTAATGATGGGTGTTTACACAGTTGTAAATGTGCCTTATGCGTCATTATTGGGGGTGATGAGTCCTAATCCGAAAGACAGAAATACATTGGCTACTTTCAGAATGTCATTTGCATATATTGGCAGTTTCATTGCACTTCTACTTTTCATGCCCATTGTAAATTTATTTAGTGGTGATAATGCAGATATCATTGCACAACAAAAAGGTTGGACAATGGGCGTGGGAGTAATTGCTGTAATATGTGTAATTCTTTTTGTTCTCACATTTGCTCTAACAAGAGAAAGGGTCAAGCCCATAAAACAAAAACAAGCAAAATTAAAAGAAGACCTCCGAGATTTAGCTAAAAACAAACCATGGTGGATTCTTTTGGGAGCTGGAATTTCAGCGCTTGTATTCAACTCTATTAGAGATGGAGCAACTGTCTATTATTTTAAATATTTCATTGTTGAAGAATCATTTACGAATGTTTCTCTTTTTGGTTTCTCGTTTGTGTTAAGTGGTCTTTATCTTGCCATTGGGCAAGTCGCCAACATAGTTGGAGTGGTTTTGGCTGCACCTATTAGCAACAGGATTGGAAAGAAAAACACTTATCTTGGTGCTATGGCCATTGCATCAATTTTGAGTGTCATCTTTTTTTGGTTTTCAAAAGAACAACTTGCGCTTATTTTTGTATTCCAAGTGTTGATTAGCATTTGTGCTGGAAGCATCTTCCCATTGCTTTGGTCCATGTATGCAGATTGCACAGATTATTCTGAATTGCAAACAGGTAATAGGGCTACGGGTCTCATCTTTAGCTCATCATCCATGAGTCAGAAGTTTGGATGGGCCATTGGAAGTGCGCTTACTGGTTGGTTATTGGCATATTACGGATTTCAGGCAAATCAAGTGCAAAGTGCGGAGACACTGACAGGCATCAAAATGTTCATGAGCATATTGCCTGCAATAGGTACTGTTCTTTCAGTAATCTTTATTTCAATGTACCCATTGAGCGAGAAGAAGATGGAGAAAATTGTAAGCCAATTGGAAACAAGAAGAAATCACGAAGCATAAATATAATGGGTATTGGTAATGAATGAAAAAGTTGGGCAACTAAGAACTGAAGTGAATGAAATTCTAAAAGAAAACATCCTCCCCTATTGGATGAATAATTTGATAGATACAGAGAATGGAGGTTTTTTGGGACGTATTACTGGTGAAGAAGTAATAAAACGGGATGCTCCCAAAGGGGCTGTATTGAATGCGCGAATCCTTTGGACTTACGCTGCAGCTTATCGAGTTTGTAAAGATGAAGCCTATTTGCAAATTGCAAAAAGAGCGAAAGATTATCTTTTAGATTACTTCTATGATAAGGAGCATGGTGGTATTTATTGGCTGGTTGACTACAAAGGCAATCCCATTGAAACAAAGAAACAAATTTATGCACAAGGTTTTGCCATATACGGATTAAGCGAATACTACAGAGCGACCAAGGATAAAGAGGCATTGGAATATGCCATAAAACTGTTTAAAGCAATAGAAGATCATAGTTTTGACACAGAAAACAATGGTTATCTGGAAGCATTCACCTATGATTGGGAGCTAATTGAAGATATGCGACTGAGTGAGAAAGATGCAAATGAGCAAAAGACAATGAATACGCACTTGCATATTTTAGAACCTTACACCAATCTTTATCGCATTTGGAAAGATGACTCCCTGAAAAAACAGCTAAAGAATTTAATTAATTTGTTTTTAGATAAGATAATTGATGAGCAAACTAATCACCTCAACTTGTTTTTCGATTCTTACTGGAACTCTAAAAGTAAAGTAGTTTCTTATGGGCATGATATAGAAGCATCGTGGTTGCTGTATGAGGCTGCGCTAATTCTGAACGATAGCAATACTTTGACCAAAGTTCACGCTATAGTTCTGCGTATTGTGAAAGCGGCCGAAGAAGGATTACAATCAGATGGAAGCATGATATATGAGAAAAACTACCATACCGGACATGTCGATAAAGAGAGACATTGGTGGGTGCAAGCAGAAGCAGTAATCGGCTTTGTCAATCACTATCAGTATTACAACGATGACAATTCATTAGATAAAGCCCTATCGTGTTTGAAGTATATCAAAAGCAACCTTATTGATTGGGAGAATGGCGAATGGTTTTGGAGTGTTTACGAAGTTGGCTCTATAAATAAAATAGACGATAAAGCAGGCATTTGGAAATGTCCTTATCACAACGGTCGAATGTGTTTAGAGATTTTAGAAAGGTTTTAATATAGAAAAAGGATGCAGTTGATTAACAATGCATCCTTTTTTTATATTTGCTCTCGCTTCTATATATCTAAAATACAAACTACTTCAAAAAGTCTTTCTCTTTTAGCTCCTCTATTTTGCCAAAGTTTTCTAACTGCGCCATATCTATCTTTTTTTTATTCCCAACCACAATGTAAACTACAGTTTTACCTTGAATGTTTTTCTGATAGAAATCTTCCAAGTCTTGTAGCTTCATTTTCGAAACATCTTCAACAACCAATTTGTTCGGATCTTCATTGTAGCCAATTTGCTTGTATGACGCAATCCGCTCTGTTTTTTGTCTAAAATTGGGATATGCACTTTGTGCCTGATTAATCAAACTCTCCTTGGCTTGTTTTAAGCGTTCTTCGCTCAATGGCATATCTGCAAGCAATGACTCAACAGCCTCTAAAGCCTCAGTAGTTTTATCTGCTTGTGTAGACAAAAAGAGATTAATGCGCATCGCTTTGTTATTTAGCTTAATGGGAGGATTTTCCACAGAAGAACTGGCGCGATAGGCCAATGAACGAAACTCACGTATCTCTTGAAACATCAATGAACCCATTCCCGAGCCAAAATAAGAGTTGAATAGCTTAGAAAGGTTTTTCTCATTATTGCTGTTTTGAATCGGTCCCAAAATATAAGCCTGAACAATGCTTTGAGTTGCTTTAGGATCGTTGAAGAAGAACACTTTTGGTTTTGAATAAGTGATTCCGTCTTTGTAGTTAGGATTATTAGAATTCAATAGTACTTCGTTCACCCGAAAGTTCTGAGTAAAAATTTTTGAAACTTGCTCTTGCGTTAGAGTGCCAGAATAATGAAAGCTTGCTTCAGTTGAAAGCACCTTCTTCAAATCAACAATAAATTCGTCTGCTGAAACTTGCTTCAACTCCTTAATTGATAAACGAGTCATATAATCTGAAGCCTCACCAAATTTTACTTTCTCTGCGATTGCTTTGCTTAACTCATCAGGCGATTTTCGAATTGCTTTATCTTCTAACTTCTTTTCTTTGGTCAGCTTTTTCAATTTAGATTTGTCTGGCTTCAAGTTGTAGAGAAAGTGGCTTATTAATTTGAATGTCTCTTCAAATGCGTTATCAAATCCTTCAATTGAAATAGAAAACGAATTAGCATGAGCTTCGAAATTTAATGTGCTGCCCAATTGTTGCAACTCTTGATTGAACTGATCGACAGTGTATGTGTTTGTACCCAAATAGTTCAAATATGAGACCAGCGGTGTAAGGGTTGGAAGCTGACGGTTTCCTATTTTAAAAGTCATGTTCAAGTTAAACACATTGTTTATATCATTGTGGGTATGATATAGTTGAACAAGAGAATTGTCTCCCAAAGACACGGAATGTCCGTCACCTTCAAAGTCAAGATAGCGCGGAGTAAACTCCATTTTATCCAGCGTTTCTAACCATTTACTATAAGCAGATTCCTGTTCTTTGTTCACAGCCTCAATAGGTTTGAATGGGGGTTTTGATATTTTGGCGTTCGGGTATTTCCCTGTTTTCTTCTTTACGTCGAAATAGTTATTTGAGAAATATTTGTTCGCAGCATCAATCACATCTTGTTTGGTGATCGATTTTATCTTCTCCGTTTGCTTTAGGTATTCACTCCAGGTTATGCCTTTCGCAAACACCTCTATCATCTTCTGGTTGCGTTTATCCAAGCTTTCCAACTCTAATAAATATTTACGTTGTTGCTCCAACTTCAGACTTTGAAACATTTCATCTGAAACCTCTCCATTCTTAATCTTATCTAAAGCACCGAAAAGAAGTTTTTGCGCAGAGCCATACGTCTGAAATGGGATATTAGGAATGGCAATCAAAGCAATAGCTCCTGCATCATTCAGGCTTAGGGGTAGAGCAACAGCCATCATTAGCTTGCCATCTATCGTGAGTTTATCAAGCAAACCAGTCTTATTTTCATTACTCAGGAAAGACATAGCCAAGCTCAAAGCGACTTCATCAGGATGATTTGATGGAACCCCTCTCCATAACAAAGCATTTGCTCTAACAAAAGGGATAGGTATTTTGGCACTAAAATCTACTTTACCATTTATTGGAGCGGGCATTTCAACAGCTTCTTTTTTTACCGAGCCTGGCTTTACTTTTCCAAAAGTAGCTTCTAATAAAGGTAACATCTCTTCAGCATCAAAGTGACCACTCAACACCAATCCCATATTGTTAGCTACATAATAGGTATTGAAAAACTCCTCCATTTCCGAGAGACGAGGGTTCTTGAGGTTCTCGGTACTCCCAATAATTGGAAATTGGTAAGGATGTGGTTTGAAAAACTGCTCAATTATCTTTTCAGCAGCTTGACTGCCCAACATATCAACAAACATGTTTTTCTCTTCATACACTGTTTCCAGTTCACTCTGAAACATCCTGAAGACAGGATTGATTAATCGTTCGCTGTTTATTTCGCACCATTGTTGCATGTACTGCGGAGTGAATGTATTGAAATACATTGTGTAATCATATGACGTACCTGCATTTAAACCTGTTCCTCCATATTGCGATATAAGTTTATTAAACTCATTGGGGATTACAAATTCAGCAGCCTTTATTGATAGGTCGTTGATCTCTTTTTGAATGTCCAAACGTTTTTCAGCATCCGTCGAACCAGCTAATTCATCATACTTTTCTGAAATAGCATCCAACCATACTTTTTCTTCATCGTAGTTGGTTGTTCCTATCTTTTCAGTTCCTTTAAACATTATGTGTTCAAAGTAATGCGCCAAGCCAGTGTTGGGAGATTCTTTCGCTCCAGCTTTAACAATGATACTTCCTATTACTTTGGGCTGAGACTTGTCTTCGTTTAACCATACAGTTAAACCATTCCGTAGGGTATATTCTTTCACGCTTAAAGGGTTTTTTGATAATAAAACAAATAGCGAACACAATAGAAGAGTGGATGTAATTGCTAACTTTTTCATTGACTCCTGCTTTATTGATATTCAATTTATTAGAGTAACAACAAAAATACTAAAATCAGGGAATTGTACACCCTGTTTCTTTAATAAAAAAATACGCTCCATAACATGAAGCGTATTTTTTAATTAAGTTGTATTGATTGTGTGAATATGACTTATTCGATTACTTGATTTATAAATCCTTCCGCACCTCTAAATGCTGTAGACATTACCTCTTGAATAACTCCACCCATTTGGGATGCAAACTGCTCAATATTCATTCTGGAAACATACGTTTCTCCATCGTTTTTCTCATATACTGACAATCGGCAAGGCATCATGTTTGAATAGATGCGTTCTTCATCTTTTGAAAGTAACTTGAAAGCAAATGATGGTGCGCAAATCTCCATTACCTTTGCAGGCAATACATCATGTCCATTTTTATGCATCAACTGTTGCAAATCGTGTGTATGAATCAATTTCCATTCGCTTTGACCAATTGCTTCAGTTAATTTTGAAACAGTTTCATCGAAGTTGAATCTACTTTTATTCTCTATAAACATGTTGTCCATTGTGTCTTATTTTTGTTATGATTTTTTTAATAACACTTCATTAATAGCTTGTTTGAAACCATCTTTTGGAAGTGCCCCTTGCGCCATTTGTGGTTGTTCGTCCATTGGGCAAAATAGTATTGATGGA
This sequence comes from Bacteroidales bacterium UBA3143, assembly GCA_002364735.1. Taxonomy (GTDB): domain Bacteria; phylum Bacteroidota; class Bacteroidia; order Bacteroidales; family Dysgonomonadaceae; genus UBA2632. The sequence continues at coordinate 53,894 of DEZB01000035.1, read as the reverse complement.
ATACTACGAATACCAAAAGCTGCTGCTAACTCTTGCTCTGCTTCGGTATCAATTTTATAGATATAAATGTCATCTTTATATTCTTCTGCTAATTCTTCCAATATTGGAGCTACCATTTTACATGGTCCACACCAGTTTGCATAAAAATCAATAAGACAAGGCTTATCTCCTAAGTACACCCATTTGTCTGGACTTTCTTCGTAGTTTGCTACTTTGGTTAAGAACTCTGCTTTTGTTAAGTTAATTGTTTTTTGTACTGTTTGCATTTTAGTTTCTGTTTGTTGTAAATTTGTATCTTGTTTGTTTTCTTTTGCTGTGTTGGTGCATGCCGACAATATTATTGCTGACAAAATACCTGCTATTAAAAATATTTTCTTCATACTTCATTATTGTTTTTATCGGCTTCTTGCTCGATGGTTTCTTTCTTTGGACTTTTCTGGAATAATCCCAAAAACAGGTAGCCCATTAATGACCCATAAAAAATACTCATATATGGATTGGAAGTTATGGGACAAGTCCCTGAAACACATCCTACATTAACATAATATAGGTACCCGCCTAAAGCTCCAGCTAACACTCCTGCAATTTTAAGCCAATGTTTTAATAAAAAATCTTTCATATTGTTCTATTTACAGTAATTTAGTATACACTCCAATAGAGGTATTATTTGCTCGTTATTAATTGAGTAAAGATTATTCTTTCCCTCCCTTCGAGAATTCAATATACCTTTTGCTCGCAAATCTGTTAAGTGATGAGACAAAAGAGATTGCTCGCAACCTACTTCCGACATTAAATCTGAAACAGATAACTCTTTCGTTTTTGAAAGATGCATCAAAGCACAAAGGCGTGTTTCGTGTGCTAAAGCTCTTAATATATAAGCAGCTTTTTCTAACTTTATCTTATCAATTTCCATTAATTCATTATTCATAACGATACATGAACATACATCCATATGTAATTGTTCACAAAGGTATAATTTTTCTTGAAAATAAAATATTTCAGAGGAAAATAATTAGAAAAATGTTCTTTTTTGATATCCAGTCTAAGACTCACTATCTCCAGTATTTTTACTTTGAAAAAAATAAAAAACCTGATTACGATTATATTTAATCAAGCTTTCAGCTTCAAAATTACTTAAGGAATAGATTTTTCATTAATAACCTCAAGTTTTATTAGCCAAAACAAATTCTACAAATATCAAATTGTAACAAATAATACATTATATGTTGCAATTCAGCAGAAAATAGATCGAAAAATGGGTGGAAATTAAATCCTCCGTGGTAGATTGGACGTTCATCTGATGAAAATTCAATTTACCACGTTGAAAATGTTTTTTATCACTTAAATGATACTTTATTGACGATATACTGAGAGAAAACGCTCAGAAAAAAGAATAGTTAGGCTATAATTTCAGAATCAACGAAAGAAAAGAGGAAAACGCAACAGAATTAGAACTTTTAAAGCCGAAAATGATAAGAATTTAAGCGAAAAAATGAAAAATATCTGTTTTGAAACATTTTCACCGCGGTGAAAGCAAGTTTCATCAGTTTTAAACATTTTCCACGTCGGTGAAATGTTTTGAAAAGATTACTCCTATAAAATCACATTAAATAATAGATTTTTAAATGTTGATTTTAGTATAAGACACATCTAAATGCGCCTAATTTAAAATAGTGAATAGTTTTTTTAGATTTACAAAAACCTAAAAACTAAGGAAATAATAAGTCAATTTACCACCGAAATATCGATGAGCAGAGCGTGAGAAATTAGATGAACTACTACGAGTGTTATCAAAAGAATCGCCTAAACCAAAGTAGTAACGTCCTTGTAAATCAAAACTTCCGATGGGAGTATTAAACTCAATACCCAAACCACCTATCAGCCCATAATCGAATTTACTATCAATTGATTTATATTGTATGCCGATAGGAAAATTGGGATCTTCATCCAATACTCCTTCTATGTGTTTAGCCAAAGCATCGTTCATGGTATCTTTATCATTCAACATATAGCTTATTTGTGGTCCTATATTTATTATAAACCTTACTTTATTGCCAAAATATATGTGTGTAAGCAGCGGAAGCTCCAAATAGTTGAGTGTTCTTGAATAAGCATGTACAGGGTTTATATCCACAAAATCTTCTTCCCATCCACGTTGTGTATAGTTCAGTTCAGCCAGAAGGCCAAGATGTTTTTCAGATACAAATTTAGCAGAAATGCCAGCTGATAAACCTTGCGTACTAATTTGTGCAATAGTTGGAACAAAATCAACTTGACTAAAAACAGCTCCCCCCCCTACTCCAATAGAGAGTTTAGACTTAAATGTTTCTTTTTGCTGAGCTGCTGCAAACTGAAGCATCAAGAGCAACAAGGTAGTTAAAGATAACCATTTTGTGAAGAATGTCATCTGCTGTAATTTGATTTAATTATTCGTGAATCAGTATCATAGTTCACAAGGTATAAACCTGTGTTAATAAACCCTCCCCAGTTGTTTACCCTATCAAAATTGAAAGCAAATTGAATGGTATTAACATTTATATTGTTTAGCTTTGTTTCGAAGTTTCTACCGTTTCTGTGTAACGCAGTCAAGAAGTATAGCCCTGTGTCATATCCCAACATAGCGTATTGTGGGTAAGTGTTTTGAAGCTCCTTCTTATACCATTTATTAAAGTTATGAATGAAATCTTCTGTTTCAGATGCATTATTATCTACATAGAACGATGAGTAGAAGTAAGTGCCGTGATTGTGATAATCTTTCAAATAATTATCTTCATAAGTTTGCCATTCGGGATAACCAAAAAGCTGCACATTCAATTCTGGACGTATTTCCTTTAATGCGTTCAAAGAAACAAAAACCCTACCTAATACAGATATATCGCCTGATGCAGGTATCAGAATATTCTCTTTTGAATCGCTTAATAAAGGAGTCAAAGATTCTCCTAAATTCTCAGAAATAGCAACAGACCTATAGGGAATAGATTGATTCTTCAAGTCGTTCTGCATGATTGAGATAAGGTCATCTTTTTTGTTGTCAGCATTCGTGTTGAGAAATATGACGTTAGCACGATTGAACTTATTTACAAAAACTTGAGAGGCTTTATTGTATAAGTTAGATTGAGGAGTATTTACCTGAAATATATTACCATTGTTCAACACCTCAGTGTTTTTAGACGAAAAAGGAATGACATACTTTATGTTTCTTGACTTAGAAAAATCGGATAATATCTTTATTTGACTGTCAGAAACTCCACCCACAATCAGATCTAAATTTTGCATTTCCAATGTATTCAAAAGACTTTCAAGTTTCTTCGTATTGGATTCGGTGCCAATATCAAACACATAAAGTTCAAGGTTAGCACCCTGCTTCTTTAGTTTTTCAACTGCCAATAAAAAACCTTCATAGTATTCTTGAATGCGTAAATCCTGTCCATTGTTCTTTTCTAAAAAAGGCATCAAAAGACCCACTTGCATCACGTTTAATTTTTCAGAGCTTTTTCTATCAGACAAAAGCAGGTTTGCACGCGATTCATTGACAGCATCTTGTCGTGCCAATTCGCGGTCATATTTTTTTATTGGAATTGTCAACGTACTGTTAGTTCTCAATTCAGAAAATGAGACATTCGGATTTTGTTTCTCAATTTCCTCCACTGTTACACCGTAACTTTGAGCAATGCTGTAAAGCGTTTCTCCACTTTTCACTTTATGTTGCGTTTTTTCTATAACAACTGGTCCAGCGTAAGATGAAAAAGTCTCGTTCGACTCAAAAAACGGTATGCGAATTGTTTTCCCAATCTGAAAGGTTTGTACAGAAAGACCAGGATTGGCTGCGATAATATTTTCGGGGGTAAGCGAATAAGTTCTTGAGACTGAGTACAGCGTCTCTTTCGGTGAAATAGTATGATAACGATAGTTTTCTTCTTTAACAGGGCTTATCACTTTTCTTTGAGGAACTATTAAAACAGAACCCTCACTTATTCCGTCACGTGCTGATGGATTTAATCTATATATCTCCTCCTCTGTAGTGTTGTACATAGCAGCAAGAGAGTAAACGGTTTCTCCTCGTTCAATGTTATGATAAAATACAGAATTTTGGTCTAACACAGGTTTTTGCTTTGCATCAGCAATAATAACAGGAATATTTAGTTCCTGTCCATTCATCAATCCATCTTTAGCAGAAGGATTATACTTTAATATTTGATCAATAGGTATTGCAAAAGTTCTTGCTATTGAAAAAAGTCCCTCCCCAGGTTTCACTTCGTAGCGATAAAACTCTTGCCCATCAATGTTTACTTTAGGATAAGGTAAACTCTGTGCCACTGTCCATAATGATAGTAACGTGAATAGGGTGATTATATATAATCTGTTCATTTTTTTATAATTAAAGTTGCTGCTAAATAATAAATAACTACGAATAGCTTGATCGAGAAATCAAAAATACTCATTATTTCGTTTGCTAAAGCGTTGGATTAGTTTATTTTGCGATTTCTTTTCTTTCTTTGTCCCGAAAAGTTACAAACAGTTCGTAAAACTCTTCAACCTTATCCGTCTCTTTATAGGTGTTTATAATTTCCTGAGCCTTCAAATAAGTTTTCTCTGCTTTATCTAACTTCAACTCATGTGTTTGCTCAATACTTTTATTAATGAGAGATGCCGCTTTCTTTGCATCCGATTTCATTGAGTTGCAACTCACCGAAAACAATATAATTAACGAAAGGATTATATATTTAATTTTATTCTCAATCATTACCTTTATCAATATAGAAGTGACTTAATTAAAACGGGTTTCCCATATCTTTCGAACTTTCTTGAGCTACCGCAGGGCGTCTATTCATGCTTGAGGTGTACTCTGCATATTGGGGCTCCTCATCTTTAAAGAGTGCATATTCGTTCTCAAACTTCATTCGTACAATACCTGTGGCACCGTTACGGTGTTTAGAAATAATTATTTCTGCAATACCAAGTGTAGATCCATGCTCATCTTCGGTGATCTTATAATATTCTGGACGATGTATAAAACATACAATATCAGCATCTTGTTCAATAGCACCCGATTCACGTAAATCTGCCAACTGAGGTCTTTTACCTTCACCTTGCCTTGTTTCAACACCACGATTTAGCTGAGAGAGTGCAATAATAGGTATATTCAATTCTTTAGCCAACCCTTTCAAAGAGCGAGAAATCATACTTACCTCTTGCTCACGACTACCGTAGTTCATACCGCTTGCATTCATCAATTGCAAGTAGTCGATTATTATAATCTTCACCCCGTGTTCACGCACAAGTCTCCGTGCTTTGGTACGCAACTCAAATATCGAAAGACTTGGTGTATCGTCTACATATATAGGCGCATCATACAAGTCTTTAATCTTACTGTCTAAGCGAGTCCACTCCTCTTCGTTCAATCTGCCACTCTTTATTTTATCACCCGTTATCTGGCATACATTCACTATTAAACGGTTCACCAATTGCACATTTGACATCTCAAGAGAAAATAGACCAATAGGAAATTGATAATTGACTGCCATGTTTCGCGCCATCGATAGCACCAAAGCAGTTTTACCCATAGCAGGTCGTGCGGCAATAATAACCAAGTCTGAGTTCTGCCACCCCGATGTTATTTCATCCAGTTTTTTAAAGCCAGATTGCAATCCACTTAAACCGTCTTTTCTATTTGCTGCTATTTGCAGGTTGTTCAATGCCTCCTTTATTACAGGATTGATTTGAACAACATCTTTCTTTACGTTTCGTTGAGATATCTCGAAGAGCTTACTTTCAGTTTCTTGCATCAAGTCGTCCACATCAATCATCTCATCAAATGCCTGATTAACTACATCTGATGAAAACGTGATGAGTTGACGCGCCAAATACTTTTGAGCAATAATGCGAGCGTGATATTCAACGTGAGCCGCCGAGGCCACTTTATCTGTTAATTCTGCTACAAACACTGCACCTCCAACTGTTTCTAACTCACCTCTCCTTTTCAGTTCTTCTACAACTGTAAGCACATCAACCGGTTTTTGCTGCATCGCCAAATTGTGAATTGCACCAAAAATCGACTGATGAGTCTCTTCGTAAAAACTTTCAGGTTTAAGTATATCACTTATAATAGAGAAAGCATCTTTTTCAAGCATCAAAGCTCCCAACACAGCCTCTTCAAGCTCGCGAGCTTGTGGGGGAAGTTTACCAATATCGGCTACCATCACTGTTTTCTCTACTACTTTTACATTCTTTTGTCGTTTTTGTTTTTCCATTTTTATTTTTAAAATAAGAGTTCAAAGGTACGGCACTATTTCGAAAATCAAAGTGTTTTCACTTCTAATATTTCTTTATTTCGCCATGAACAATATACATATTAGCATTCAGATAATCTATAATCAATAGGAAATTAACACAAAGCATTTCAATCTAATTAGTTTTTAAACATTATGCCCACTTACCAGAATGTTTATTTAAACAATCTCTCTTGTTGCTTGTTTCATATAGAGTACATAACACAAAAACATCCATATAATGAACAATTTAAACGATTTATTTAACAGCGAATTCAAAAACCTTTACGCATTAGAAAAAGAATGCGCAGAGATATTTGAATCTGTTCAAGCGGAAATAGAAGATATAGACCTTGAGCAAATAGCAGTGGAACTGGCGAAGGAGTGTGCAAAACAAAAAACACTACTACAAGAAGCTTTACAAGAGAAAGATATAAATCCTGGCAACACTACTGACTCTGTAGCACAAGAAATGATCGAAAACATTAAAGACATTGCATCACAAAAGATTCCACAAGAAGTGAAAGATGAAGGATTGCTCGCATCTTTCAATAGGATTAACTATTACAGAATGGCTTGTTACGAAAATGCCTATGAGTTAGCAAAAAAACTGGGACATAAAGAATTAAAAGATTTATTCTATTTTGAAAAATAGAGACGTATAAAGATTTTGATTAAGTTTATAAACGCCCAATTTGGTTGATGTCCAAATTGGGCGTTTGATTGTTTGTGGTATTGACTCATCATTACCCAAATTTTCACGAAGCTATTCATCGTCTTTACATGATAAATTACACTTATACACTACCCATCCTTCTCCGCATTAATACTTCCAGAGGTTTCAATTCCCATATTATCATTCAAATACAAATGCTTAACCACCGTAATCACAATTACCAACATAGGCACAGCCAGTATGATGCCCCACCCTCCAGTGAGAGTACCCATTACCACCTGAAAGAAAATCAATAATGCTGGGGGAATATTAAGCAACTTCTTTTGCACATTAGGAGTTATCAGGTTGCTTTCAATAGCCTGCACTGTTAGATAAAGACCTGCAACCAGTAAGGCCTGAGTGGGACCTGTTAACAATGCAACCAAAACAGCAGGAATCATGGCAATGATTGGTCCGAAGTTTGGTATCACATTCAGTAGACCAGCTGAGATGGCCAAAATCAACCACATATCTACACCCAATATCAATAATCCAATGGCAGACAAAGAAAACACAACAAGACCCGAAATTATAGCCCCTTTGATCCATTTTTGAAGATTAAAACCTAAATCTTCAAATAAATGTTTGGCTTTCGCTTTACCTCTTCGGGGCACCAAGTTTACTGTTCCATTAACATAGTCGAAAGGAGCAATGGAAAGAAACATAGAAAGAAAAATTACTATATACAAATCGCCAAACACACCAAAGGAAGTTTTAAAAAAACCTTCAAGAAATGGCACCACCTTTTTTTGATTCTCAATATCGGTGATATAATCTGATACTTTTTGACCTAAATCGCTTTTGCTAAGATAATTTTGTGCATTGTCAATCATTACTGGCACTGCCTCTTGCATTTCTTTGTATTGAACTTGCGCCTCAGCTCCTACCAACCAAAAGAAAAGACCAACTACTACAAAAACCAAAATAATCGTAATGGCCAAGGCCACACCATCTTTTAAACCAGTCCATTTCGTTATTTTGCCCGATACTGCACTAAAAAACAAAGCTATGAGTGATGCAGCCAATAGTAAAAGAAAAGCATTAAATGTTTGAATAATAATTAATAGCATGATTACCACAAAAGCGGCAATTCCTACAGTAGTCCATACTTTAGCAGTATAGCTTGATGAAGATTGTTCTTGTTTTTCCATTTGATAAGGGGATTGATTAAAGATAAAACAAAATTTGAAAGAAAATGTTTCATAGAGAACGCTTCACAATGGATTTATCTGTGATTTAGGAAAATCAAATAAACAAGTCAATCTTTCTTGAAGAGGTTTCATAAAGATATATTTTATATTTAAAGTATTTATCTCTTTTGCTCTAAAGAGGCAATACACTGATTGCAATCCTCTCAAGCGAATTTAAACTTTATACAAAGGGCATTGTTTGTTAATTATGGATATAATACATTTGTAGACTTTATCAACCATAACAACAATAATAAAAAGAATAATATGACAAAAAACATTTTGACAATCGCAATTCTAACAGCATTATTACTAACCTCTTGCACGGGTTCATCTAAACAGCAGAACGCCTCATCGCCAGCAATAGAAACAACGGGTGACGACATTGTAACAACTACGTCAACAGACGAAAATGGACAGAAGTTAGAAATGACGTTTAACAACACCAAAGGAATAGTAACTATAAACTTTAACGGAGAAACTGCTGAACTGGAAGAGCAAAGATCTGCATCTGGGTTTTGGTACAAAAACGACCAGTACGAGCTGAGAGGAAAAGGTAATGATGTGGATTTGAAAAAAAATGGAGAATTAGTTTTTTCGCACCAAGATGAAATTGTAACTGCTTCAATAAAAAATAAAGAAGGACAAACTCTTGATATGACTTTTAACAACACAACTAATGAAGCAAAAGTCTATTTAGATGGTGGTGAGCAAATTGATTTAAAAGGACAAACTCCTGGATCGGGAATTTGGTACAAAAATGACCACTATGAATTAAGAGGAAAAGGGGAAAACGTTGAATTGACAAAAGACGGAGTAACTGTATTTAAAAACGAAGAGTAAAAGAAAGAATTACGAATTACGAATTTATATATACGAGTTACTAACTGCAGGTTGTAACTCGTAACTCGCAATTCGTAATCCGTAATTAATTATTAATTGCCTTAATCAACTGCTCCACCGCCCCATCAATCGTATCTTCACTCTCCAACAACTTCACAAACTTGCTACCAATGATGGCACCTGAGGCATTATCACAAGCAACATCAAATGTTACTTTGTTAGAAATGCCAAACCCTATCAACCGTGGGTTTTTCAAGTTCATAGCATTTACTCTTTGAAAATAGGCAATGTTTTCATCTCCAAAAGCAGATTTAACACCCGTGACGGATGCCGTTGACACCATATAAATGAACCCTCCAGTATGTTTATCAATCAGGCGAATGCGCTTTTCGGATGTTTCGGGCGTAATGAGCATATTCATGTGCAAACCATGTGCATCGGCTATTGATTTATAATTCTCAAGATAATCTTCAAACGGCAGATCGGGAATAATAATCCCATCAATGCCACAACGTTTGGCCTCAGCACAAAATCGGTCGAAACCAAATTGCATAATGGGATTGAGGTATCCCATCAAAACCAATGGTATTTGCACTGATTCGCGAACTGAGGATAATTGTTTGAAAAGTAATTTCAAGTTCATGCCATTTTTCAACGCTTTGCTGCCCGATGCTTGAATGACCGGGCCGTCGGCCATAGGATCACTAAAGGGAATACCAATTTCAATCAGTTTTACTCCGTTTTTCTCCAACGATTGAATTACGGGAACTGTATCATTCAGATTGGGGAAACCAGCTGTGAAGTAAACTGATAAAATTCCGCTGTTTTCTTGCTTGAAAAGCTTGTCAATTCTGTTCATTATTTAAATGCTTTTATAAATTGTTCAATTGATTGTATGTCTTTGTTTGCGGCCGAAAGTTCAAATTGACTATTAATATCTATACCGATACACATCGGATGTGAAAAGGCTTGAATAGCTTGCTCATCATTTGGCCCAATGCCGCCACTCAGCAGGAACGGGGTGTTACCTTGATAGCTCTCTAAGATGTCCCAATTGAACTTCCGTCCAGAACCTCCATAAGAGGAGGTTTGTGTATCGAAAAGAAAGTAATCGCAACAGTCTTCATACACTGCAATCTTTTCAGAAGGGAAAGAATCTGCAACACCAAAAGCTTTCATTACACGAACATTGTGTTGGCGCAACATCTTGCAAAAACTTGGTGACTCATCACCATGTAGCTGTACAATATCTAAATAATAGGACGTTACTTTCTCTAAAATTGTTTCGATGCTTTCGTTAACAAACACCCCTACTCTTTTTGCTCTTTGAGGTAGATATGTAGGGCGCAGACCAACATATCGCTTAGAATGAGGGTAAAATATAAACCCCATCCAATCAACACCTAATGCATCTACCGCTCGAATGTTCTCACCATCTCGCATACCGCACACTTTTATTATTGAAGAATCTCTATTCATGAATACCGCTGATAAATAGTTTGAGTGATGCGCCAGGATTGTCTGTTTTCATAAAGTTCTCGCCTATTAAGAATCCGTTGTAGCCTGCTTGCCTTAATTCGTACACTGTTTGTGGATCTGATATGCCACTCTCTGAGATTAATACTGCTTCGGTGGGCAAGGAGTCAATCATTTTAAATGATTTCTCAACTGTTGTCTCAAACGAACCTAAGTTGCGATTGTTGATGCCAATCATATTGTTCAGGGAGGAGATGTACGCTATTTCACTTTCATCGTGTAGCTCCAGCAGCACTTCCAAGCCTAAACTTTTTGCAGTTTGTGTAAATTGTTTGCATTCTTCAACAGTGAGTGCTGCTGCAATCAACAATATAGCATGCGCACCATACATTTTGGCTTCCAATAGTTGATATTCGTCCACAATAAACTCTTTCCGCAATACTGGGATGGAAGTGAGCTCAATTGCTTTTTGCAAATCAGTCATGGTTCCACCAAAATAAGTTTCATCGGTGAGGATTGACAATGCTGCTGCACCATTCTTCTCATATTCTAAAGGAATTATCGATGCATCAGCTTCTTTGTTAATCCACAATTTGGAAGGAGATCTGCGTTTAAACTCCGCAATAATACCATGCGATGATTCCAACAAAGCAGATTTCAAAGAGAGTGATTGATAGGAGTTCTCTTTTATTCTCTTTTCAACTTCTTTTAGTGGAAGTAGTTTTTTTTGGCACTCTACTTCTATCTTTTTATGTGCGATAATCTCGCTCAATACGTCTTTCATTTTCTCAACTGTTTATTTCAATAAACTTGTTCAAACTTCGCAATGCTCCTTTAGATTCAATTGATCCCTTGGCAATGGCAATGCATTCTTCGATGGATTTGGTGTATTCAATCAATTGTATGGCAAAAGCAGCATTCGCAATTACTACATTGGTTTGTGCAATAGTAGCATTGCCTTTTAATACATTATTAAAGATAAAAACTGCTTCCTCTATCGACTCTCCTCCGTAAATATCCTCTTCTTTTATTTTACCCAAACCTAACTCCTCAGGCTGATATAGATGTTCGCCATAATTGGAGATTACTTTGAAATCACCAGTCAAGGAGATTTCGTCGTATCCGTCCATGCTATGCACAATACTGAATTTCTTTTTGTTGGCCTGATATATGTAGCGATACAAACGCGATAGCGAAAGATTGTACACGCCCAACAATTGATATTCGGGTTCAACAGGATTTACCAAAGGGCCCAGCACATTGAAGAATGTACGAACGCTCAAGCTTTTGCGAGTGGGTGCAACTGCTTTTAGAGCAGGACTAAATAGTGGTGCGTGTAAATAAGCAATACTTGCCTCATCTAGACTTTTACGAAGTACATCTTTGTTGGTTGTGAACTTCACACCCTGCCTTTCCATAGCATTACTTGACCCACTCACAGATGTTGCTCCATAGTTGCCATGTTTCACCACCGGATAGCCAGCTCCAGCTACAACAAAACTGGCCGCAGTAGAAATATTAAATGTATTTTTGCCATCTCCGCCTGTTCCTACAATGTCTATAGCTTTGTAGTCTGATAAATCAATGAAGAGACGCATTTCCATGAGAGCTTCGCGAAACCCCAACACCTCATCTACCGATATGCTACGCATCAGAAAGATGGTGATAATGGAAGACAATTGTGTTTCGGGCACATCGCCACTCACAATGGCAGTAAGCAGTTCACGAGACTCTTCACGCGAGAGATAGTGGTAGTCTAATAGTTTTAAGAGGATATGTTTCATATTTGTATATTGTTATTTTTGTTAGCTGACGCAAGTTCAGTGTTTGCTTTCTTTATCTTTTGAACTTATAAATTATTTTCAAGAAAGTTTTTTATTATTTGTTCTCCCCATGGGGTTAAAATCGATTCTGGATGAAACTGTACGCCATGCAAATCAAAAGTATTGTGCTTTAATGCCATTACTTCTTTTGCTTCGTCTTCAGCAGTAACTGACAACTCATTCGGAAAATCTTTATCTGAAACAATCCACGAATGATAACGTCCAACCTCTATTTCTGTAGGGATGTTATTGAAAATATAATTCGATTCAATTATTTGTATAGGTGTTTGAACTCCATGATGCACCAAAGGTGTGTTTACGAGTTTTGCACCAAAAGCCAACCCAATGGCTTGATGCCCTAAACATACACCCAAAATACTTTTTGTTTTGGCATATTGTTCTATTAAAGGCAACAGCAATCCTGCTTCCTCAGGAATGCCAGGACCAGGCGATAGGATTATTTTATCAAATTTCTGCACATCACGTAGTGCTATTTTGTCATTTCTTACAATAGTAATATCATTGTATCCAAGTGATTTCACACTGTGAACCAGATTATAAGTGAAAGAGTCGTAGTTATCGAATATCAATATCTTCATAGCGTATATTATTTAAACATTGTGTAATGATGCTGCCAAATCAATTGCTCTTTTTAATGCACCCAGCTTATTGTTTACCTCCTGCAGTTCGCTTTCATCATTACTCAAAGCAACAACTCCAGCCCCAGCTTGATACCACAGTTCATTGTTACGACTCACAAAAGTGCGAATAGTGATTGCTTGATTGATATCTCCATTCAAACCCACAAAACCAATACAACCCCCATACGCTCCTCGATTGTGCTCCTCAATCTCTGAAATTAATTGCATAGCACGAACTTTTGGTGCACCCGATAAGGTTCCTGCCGGAAATGTATCGAAAAAGGCTTTCATCGAGTTGCTTTTTTCTTCCAATTGTCCGCTAACGCGTGAAGTGAGATGGATTACATGCGAAAAGTATTGAGGTTCTTTATAAAACTCAACCTTCACATTTGAGGCATTTCTACTCAAATCATTTCGAGCCAAATCTACCAACATCACATGCTCAGCATTTTCTTTTGGATCCTTCAACAAAGATTCCGTGGCCTCTTTGTCTTCCTTTATGTTTCCTGTGCGCTTCGCAGTACCAGCAATCGGGTCAATGCTTATGTAGTCGTCTTCTATTTTACAATGCGTTTCAGGCGACGATCCAAATATACGGTATCCACCAAAGTCGAAGTAGAACAGATAGGGCGATGGATTGATGGAACGCAACGCACGATATACTTTAAAATCATCACCTGAGAATCGTTGTACAAATCGGCGCGAAAGGACTATTTGAAATACATTGCCTCGGCGACAATGGGCGATGCCTGTTCGTACGTATTGTTTATATTCTTCATCAGATATAGTGCTTGTTTCCTCGCCTTCAGCGAAAAAATTATAGTTAGCAAAATTGCGGGCATAAATCAAAGATTCTAACTCAGGCAATCGACTTTCTTCTCCATCGGCAAGCAATTCGATTAGCGTTATTTCATCTCTGAAATGATTAAAAACCAATAAGTATTTATAGAGAATATATTTTAAATCGGGTGCATCGTTTGACTCCTCTTTGCTCTCCTTAATGCAGATATCGTCAGTATATTTCACACAATTGAAAGTGGTATATCCAAACAGTCCACATTTATTTGACAACTCGCCTTTTATGTTGAAATGTGAAATAAAATTGGTCATCGCATCAGATATGGAGTATGTGCTTGATAGAGTTTCTTTCTTTTTTATGCTGTTGGGAAAACTTTGGACACATTCACCCCTATTGATATCGATATGAGCAATTGGCTGCAGACCAATGAAAGATGTACTGTTCTCTTTTGAATGGTAATCAGAACTCTCCAGTAATGCTGATTGGGGAAACTCGTCTCTTACTTTCAAGTAAATACTTACAGGGGTGTGCAGATCGCCAAGAATTTTCTTTGTGTGGGTCGTGTATTTGTAAGTCATAAGCTTTATTTATTTATGGATGGATGATTTAGCTCAATTAGTAATTGTTGTTTTGAAAATAAGTTGTCAAGTCCTTGTCGCCACGACCTGAGAGCGTGACAACAACAATATCCGATTCTTTGAAATCTATTTTATCGAGAGCCGCCAAAGCATGAGCTGATTCTAATGCTGGAATAATGCCTTCGTTTCGGGTCAAGTCATATGCTGCTTGCAGAGCCTCTTTATCGTTAACTGACAATATTGTTGCACGCTTAGTGTCAGCCAAGTTTGCATGAATGGGCCCAATGCCAGGATAGTCCAAACCAGCTGAAATGGAATAGGGTTCTACAATTTGTCCATCTTCAGTTTGCATCAACAATGTTTTGCAACCATGGATTATTCCCATTTTACCAAGTTGTATAGTGGCTGCCGATTCTCCACTGTCAACACCCATTCCACCCGCTTCTGCAAGCACTATCTTTACAGAATCGCTGTCTAAAAAATGATAGATTGTGCCAGCTGCATTGCTACCACCTCCCACACAAGCCACAAGGTAATCGGGTGCATCGCGTTGTTCCTTTTCCAACAACTGTTTTTTTATCTCCTCACTAATCACAGATTGCAATCTTGCAACTAAGTCAGGATATGGATGTGGTCCAACAGTTGAACCTATTATATAATGTGTATCTGTGGGATGTGAACACCAGTCACGAATGGCTTCATTGGTTGCATCTTTTAGGGTCATACTGCCTGATGTAACTGGTATAACAGTTGCACCCAGCATTTCCATCTTTTGCACATTGACTGCCTGGCGCTCTACGTCAACCTTGCCCATATATACAATGCACTCCATTTGCATCAGAGCACAAACAGTAGCAGTGGCAACACCATGTTGACCTGCACCAGTTTCTGCAATGATACGAGTCTTGCTCATTCGTTGTGCAATGAGTATTTGCCCGATGGTGTTGTTAATTTTGTGAGCACCTGTATGATTCAAATCTTCCCGCTTGAGGTATATTTTACAGTTATGCTTCTTTGACAATAAACGAGAAAGATATAGAGGTGAAGGACGACCAACATAGTCTCTAAGTAATTGATCAAAATCTTTTTTAAATGATTCGTTCTCCAATATGTTCAGATATTCATGCTGCAATTCATTAACGCAACGATGCAAAATCTCGGGGATGTACGCTCCTCCATAATTACCATAAAAGCCCGATTTGTTCACTAAATAACTTGTCATAATATTGATGTTGATTGTTTTTAAAAATGAAAAAAGCCTATCGCAGGTGCGACAGGCTTTAATATGTTTGTTTTATATATTTCTTATATATCCATATAGCTGGCTTCCTTACGACTGATTGAGTTGTAAGATGCGCCACCAATTGTTATTTGAAAGAATTATGTTCATTTTCATTATATATTGTTGCAAAAATAAATCAATAAATGATTATATGCAAGTGTATTTTGAAATTTAACTTTTCAAGCCTTATCCTATTATTTGTAAAATAAATGAGAATTATAATTCTCATCTTCACTATTTAGGAGTATCTTTTCTACCTTTGCGGTCAAATAAAAAGATTTTTAGGTATGATTTATTTTATGATTGTTGTGTTCCTTTTGGGCTACATATCCATAGCCATGGAGCACACAATAAAAATTAATAAAGCAAGCATTGCACTTTTTATTGGGATGCTATTGTGGGTAGTGTATATTTATTTAGCGCCATCAATTGTTCACTCTGTTTCTTCTGAAAATTTTACAGATTTCTTGTATCACAACGATACTTTAAAACAACTACCTTTTAAGGAGCAGGTACGAAGCTTTGTGGTGAATCATCAATTATTAGAAGCCATAGGAGATATTTCTGAGACATTGCTTTTTCTCATTGGTGCCATGACTGTTGTGGAAGTAATTGATGTGCACGGAGGCTTCAATTTCATTACCAACTGGATTGTAACACGCAAGCGTAGAAAACTACTGTGGTTGGTTGCATTAATTACCTTCTTTTTGTCTGCTGTTCTTGACAATCTAACAACAACTATTGTGATGGTAATGCTCATAAGGAAGATTGTGAATGATACAAGAGAACGTTGGATTTTTTGTAGCATGATCGTGTTAGCAGCTAATAGCGGAGGTGCGTGGTCACCTATTGGTGATATTACCACAATAATGTTATGGGTAAAAGGTAATATAACAAGTATTTCTATTATTAAAAGCATTTTTTTACCAAGCCTTGTATCGCTACTTGTACCATTGTTTATTGCACAATACTGGCTAAAAGGTAAACTTCCAACAAGCCCCAATGAAAACTATATGGAAGATTCAAATTCATTGAATTATTACTTAACCCCTCTGAATCGTTTCATCGTTTTTGTTTCAGGAATTTCAATACTTATTCTTGCTCCCGTCTTCAAAGCAGTTACAGGATTACCCCCCTTTGTAGGAGTACTTTTGGGAGTAAGTATTCTGTGGATTTATACAGAAATAATGTATAATCACAAAAAGTACATGAGCGAAACAATAAAGGTCAGAGTTTCACGCATCTTTCAACGGTTAGACATATCTACATTAATGTTTTTTCTTGGTATTCTATTAGCTGTTGATGCACTTGCAAATGCAGGTATATTAATGAGTCTATCTGGGTTTATGACAACACATCTACCCAATATTTATGCCCAATCTATTTCAATAGGAGTTCTGTCATCTCTTTTTGATAATGTTCCACTATTAGCCGCAGCTATGGGAATGTATCCGTTGGTTAATGAATCCTTGCTTGCTACTGTTGCGAATCCAGAATACATGCAAAACTTTGTAGTGGATGGTAATTTTTGGCATTTTATTGCCTATTGTGTTGGAACGGGCGGAAGCATTTTACTGATTGGGTCTGCCGCCGGCGTAATATTAATGGGGATTGAACGAATTACATTTGTTTGGTATCTGAAACGGATTTCTCTTTTAGCATTGGTAGGATACTTGTGTGGAGCTGGCATTTATATGTTGCAGTTATTAGTGTTTTAGAGCAACACAAAAGACAAGCTTTTAGTTAATACTTTCTTCATAAACTGAGATAAAAAAATAGCAATTCTTTCAAATTGCTATTTTTTATTATAATCAGTTTTGACAATTATATAATTATCGAAATAACGTTCTTATTTCACACGCTTGTAACCATACACTGCGAGATCACCTAACTCTTCTTCAATGCGAAGCAATTGATTGTACTTAGCCATACGATCTGAACGGCTTGCCGAACCAGTTTTGATTTGACCTGAATTGGTTGCAACAGCAATGTCAGCAATAGTTGAATCTTCAGTCTCACCTGAGCGATGTGAAGTTACACTTGTGTATCCATGACGGTGAGCCATTTCAATTGCATCTAATGTTTCTGTTAAAGTTCCAATTTGGTTTACCTTAATAAGGATAGAATTTGCGCAACCCATTTCGATTCCTTTTTTCAGGAATTCTACGTTAGTAACAAATAAATCGTCACCAACTAATTGAATCTTGTCACCCAATTTATCAGTAAGTATTTTCCAACCTTCCCAGTCTCCTTCGTCCATACCATCTTCGATAGAATCGATTGGATATTTTGAAACCAATTCAGCAAGGAAATTAACTTGATCTTCTGGAGTGCGAACTAAACCTGAGTCACCTTCAAACTTAGCATAGTTGTAATTACCACCTTCATAAAATTCAGAAGCAGCACAGTCCAGAGCAATTGTAATATCTTGTTTTGGCTCGTAACCAGCTCTTTTGATAGCTGTCAAAATTGTTTCTAAAGCATCTTCAGTACCATTAAGTGCAGGAGCATAACCACCCTCATCACCTACAGCTGTACTTAAATTGCGCTCGCCCAATACTTTCTTTAATTCATGAAAGACTTCAGCACCCATGCGCAATCCTTCGCGGAAAGATGTAGCACCCACAGGACGAATCATAAACTCTTGAAAAGCAATAGTTGCATCAGAGTGAGAACCCCCATTGATAATATTCATCATTGGAACTGGAAGTGTAACTGTATTTGTTCCACCAATGTATCTGTAAAGTGGCATTCCTAATGCATCAGCAGCAGCCTTAGCTACAGCCAAAGAAACACCCAACATTGCGTTAGCTCCAAGGTTTGATTTGGTTTTAGTTCCATCAAGCTCAATAAGCTTCGCGTCAATGTCAGCTTGTTGTGATGCATCCCAACCTATAAGTTCAGGAGCAATGATTTCGTTGACATTAGCAACTGCTTTTAAAACACCTTTACCACCAAATCTTTTTTTGTCTCCGTCACGAAGCTCAATAGCTTCGTTTTCGCCTGTTGATGCGCCAGATGGCACAGAAGTACGTCCAAACCCACCACATTCTAATGTTACGTCAACCTCAACGGTAGGAAAACCTCTTGAATCTATAACCTCTCTACCGATAATACTTTCAATTCTCATGTTTTTAATTTTAAAATGATAATTATATTGATTTCTAAAAATTTACGAAATTATTCTTTTGATAGCCACATCAAATATATGCTACAAATATACGATATTAATAGAAACTCTCTTTCTCTTTACCTTTAATAAATGCAAAGTTACAGCTTAATAGCAGTGAAATACAACTATATAGTAATAGTTAATTACAAAAGATGAATTCTTAATTACAAATATTTATCTTATAAACAAGATATGAAGGTTTGTGATTTGAGCTAAGAAAGGAAAGTAAACGCATGGTCTTTTGTAGAGCTACCGTAAAAAACCAGTAAAGACGAAAAATGCTTCATTTTACTCCACGGATTTTCAAGTAAAGAAAGGGGACTTTAGCAGAATGCAATTTTTAGACATTATTGTTAATGATTAAATACTGCACTGTATATTGCCTCTCCCCTCCATCAGGGTGCTGGGGAGGGCGGGTTCGAAGATATCACTAAGATGCGATAAATCACTTTCTCTACTGCAGAAATTACACAACTCCCAACACAAAAACTCACCCCATACCAACACATTCGTAAATACTAATTCGTAATTATAACCCTATTCCAGTCCTACTATTTGAATCAACGCACTCATATTAGCAGTAATCAACCTTACAGATATGGCCATTAGAATAACACCAAAGAATTTTCGTAAAATATAGACACCTGATACTCCCATGATCCGTTTCACCAGATCGAGGTTCTTTAAAACAAAAAAGACAAACAACATATTTAGCATTAAAGCAATAAGAACATTAATCATTGCAAACTCTGCCCTCATGGACAATAGTGTGGTGAAGCTACCTGGTCCAGCAATAAGAGGAAAAACAACTGGCACTAAAGTGGAAGAACCTGTTGGACTATCGTTTTTAAATATTTCTACGCCAAAAATCATCTCAATGGAGATAATAAGAATGACCAATGCACCAGCTACAGCAAACGACTGAAGATCGACTTGAAATAGCTTTAGAATCCATTCTCCAACAAAGAGGAAAATAAGCAATATCAAAGTTGAGTAGAACGTTGCTTTTTCTGGATGGATTATTTTATCTTGACTACGCAGATTAAGAAAGATAGGGACAGAACCTGTAGCATCAATAATTGCAAATAATACGATAAACGTACTTACTATTTCAAGGTAGTTAATATTAAACATAAGTGCTTTTGATGTAATTGTGAGATGTCTTCTATGAGGTTGCTAATTGATCGAAACCAAACTCTAACAACGGACAAAAATACTAAAACTGGCGGTATATTAAAGCAATCCTACCAATTTATCTTTCGCTTGGTGTATTGGAATTAGCTCAAAATAGGGGATATGTGCAAAATTTAAATATTTAATGATTACAAAAGCATTGAAATGATGAAAAAAACGCTTCTCAAAAGAGCTTACAGATGCTGCATTATTATTGCAATCGCTGATAGAAGCTAAGAACTTATTCTCATGCAGGAAATCTTGTATTGAAGGGTGCAATTGATTTATCAGTGAGAGAACTTGATCATCCGATTGTTTATAAAATTTTATCCTGAGATCGAAAAAGCCCTTCAAAGCAATGAAAGCATCAACTGAATATACACGCAACAGACCATCTGCTGAAGCTATAATTTTCTCAAGTGCAGGTCCAGTTCCAAAAGGAATTCGTTCTGAGAAGCGAGCTTCGGGGTAAACAAAGGCCTTCATTAGCTCACTGGTCTTACCCAATTGAAAAACCTTTTGCAAAAAATAGAAGTCTTCACCACCCTGTTGCCGTCCTATTCCTCCAACACGCACATAGGCATCGGCTGACACAGCAAATGCTGAACCAATGGTGTGGTAATAGTAGGGGAAACCTATGGCTCTTAGCGCATCACGAAAATACCATATATATTGTTCATATTGCTCAATGGCATCATTCAATAATGGATCTGAATTAGGAGTAATGCGATGCTGAAAGTTTAGCACACAGCAATTAGGTTGAGATAATTGAAACTGGCTTTCTATCGTGTTTAAATAGTTTTCAGAGACTGTGCAGTCAGCATCTAACGAAAGTATGACTCCAGCCCTATTCTCACATTGCAAGAATCCTCTTGTAGCCCACTCCATCCCAATTTTACGAGCCAGTCCTACTCCTGCATGTTTACGTGGTAAATCTTCGCACAAGAGTGCATGAAAAGAGAGGGTTGATCTATTTTCATTATTAGCAAAGTCAATAACATCATCATATGTTTTACGGTTATGAATGACAATAGCTTCATCTGTTGTTTCACTTGAGTTTACAACCACCAGCACACCAACTGGATGCTGCGTTGGCAAACAGTGCTTAAGGCTATTGAGAGTAGTTAAAACATCGGGCTCATCAAAGCATGGAATCACAACCACCATCGCATAATTGAATTTGCGAGGAACAGCATATTTATCATATACTTTATGCTTATCAATGTACTTTTGCCAATATTTCATTAGAAAAGGAATTTGGTTAAAAAAGAAAGTGCCTTAAAGCACCATGTTTTGCAATGTTACTTTAAAGCACTTTGTTGTATAAATCGTCATACACCTATTACGTAGATGAATGTCTACAAATCGAATTGAAATTACTTTTTCTCGGTGGCACTTGCTGCTGTTGCAGGACCGTAACGCTTGTTCAAAAATGCTATCACATCATCTGTAACATCATACTTTGGATGTGCCAATAGAATATTGTCTGAAGCTGTATTACTAAGAATAACTTCAAAGTTCTTATTCGCATTAAAATCTTTCAATGCTTGTCTAACAGTGTCTGACAATTGGATGTTGAGTTTTTGTTGCTCTATTCCAAGCTCATTACCCAACTGTTGCGCCATTCTCTGATACTCTTCACCCATCTTCTCGATGCGTTGTTGTTCTTCTTCAGCTCTTTTCTGAGTTAAGAATGCATTGTTTTCAATTTTGCGTTGAAACTCCTGAACAGCTGTCTGTACTTGTCTTTCTTTTTGGGTTAATGATGCACGTGAGCTTTCTTCTTTTCTCATCAAAGCTTCATTAAGATCTGTGGCAAAGTTGTAATTCATCAACAATGAATCCACATTTATGTATGCTATCGGTAGTGCGACACTTGAGTCTCCTGCTGCAAATTCATACTTAACCTGGCTTCCAGCGCCATTTGGTTTGGAAGTAAAGTGTAAAATGTAAAGCAAAATAATTGCAGCAGCTAAAACGCCGCTGATAACGTAGTTATTCTTCATCTTTAATATATTAATTTAGAAATTATCCGATTTAAGCATTTCTTGGAGAGGATTGACATGATTGTGTGTATGCCTTTCTTGTGAAGTAGCACAACTTATACCTCTATCTTTCATTGCTTGGCTACCACTAATATGCGTATTTGGGAAAGTTCCTTTTTTTGTAAAAAATACACGAACGCCCATTAGCATTATAGCTACAGCTAATAAAACAAATGATATGATGATAGTTTTAAGCATAGTCTTTTTATATTATTGTTGCAAAGATAGTTTAATTGGATAATTATAAACAAAGATTTCATCTTAAAGATACAAAAATTTTTGTGTGCATAAATATTTCTCGTAAATTTACAGAATAAGAATAGTAAAAACTGTGACGACTTACAAATAATAGCCGTTATATAAAATCTTTATAAGTATGACAATTAATGACTTAAAGCCTTCGGAATTATGGGGTTATTTTTATAACATTACCCAGATTCCACGTCCTTCAAAGAAAGAAGAAAAGATCGTTGCCTATCTTTTAGACTTTGCAAAGAAGAATAACCTCCATGCTAAAAAGGACAAAGTTGGAAATGTATTGATAACCAAAGAAGCAACTAAGGGCAAAGAAAAGTTGCCTACTGTTATTCTTCAATCGCATGTAGACATGGTGTGTGAGAAAAACGCAAATGTTGTACACGACTTTGACAATGACCCTATAGAGACAGTTATAGAGGGTGATTGGCTGAAAGCTAAAGGCACCACTTTGGGTGCAGACAATGGCATTGGTGTAGCGGCTCAACTGGCTGTGCTGGCTTCTAATGACATAGCACATGGAAAAATAGAGGCACTCTTTACAGTTGACGAAGAAACTGGTCTAACAGGAGCTTATGCTTTAGAAAAAGACTTTATGAGTGGTAAAATACTTATGAACTTAGACACAGAAGAAGAAGGTGAAATATACATTGGGTGTGCAGGTGGTAAAGGCACAAAAGCTTATTTTGAATATAAAACCAAAGAAACTCCTAAAGGTTATTTCTGGTTCAAAGTATCAGTGAATGGATTAAAGGGAGGACACTCTGGCAGTGATATAGATCACGGCTTGGGTAATGCTAATAAAATATTGAACCGCTTTTTATACAATTTCATAGACAAAGACTTCAAACTGGTTGTATCGGAAATAAATGGAGGTAATCTTCACAATGCAATAGCAAGAGAGGCTCACGCAATAGCAGGGGTTAAGAACAAGCACAAAGAGACTGTTCGTGTGATACTTAATCATTTGTTGGCTGACTTGCAAGACGAACTGAAACATACAGACCCAAATGTAAACTTAGTGTTAGAGTCAACCGATACACCATCGAAAGTGATTGGTGCTAAAATGACTAAGAATCTTGTTAGAGCATTGTATGCTTGTCCTCACGGAGTTATTGGCATGAGTCACGATATTCCTGGAATGGTGGAGACATCCACCAACTTGGCTTCGGTGAAGATGCTGAAAAACAATATAATTGAAGTGGGCACAAGTCAACGCAGCTCTGCTGAGTCTGCCAAGCAAGATATACTGAATATGGTAGCTTCAGTATTTAAGTTGGCTGGCGCAAAGGTGAAACACAGCGAAGGTTATCCAGGTTGGAAACCAAATCCAGAGTCTGCTATATTAAAAGTAGCCATAGATGAGTATAAGAAACTATACAATACAGCACCTGAAGTTAAAGTGATTCATGCAGGATTAGAGTGTGGACTGTTCTTGGAGAAATATCCTGAGCTTGATATGATATCAATAGGACCGACCATACGTAATGCGCATTCACCAGATGAAAAAGTGGAAATAGCTTCTGTAGCAAAATGGTGGGATTCTTTTGTGAAGCTGCTTGAGAATTTACCAGAAGAGAACAACTAATCATATATCGCATTTCTGTTGCTTACAGTATTGCTATAGTAATAGAAATCAATTATAAAAACTGAAGGAGAATAGTCCATTATGCATATTGCTGATTGATAGTTCTCTTTCTTTTATATACACTGCATGTATAATAAAGCTTCACTGTCTCTTATCTTTATAGCGATTTCCTTTTTTGTTCCTAAAGTATGCTCACAGCCTAATTTTAGGATTATGTTTTACAATGTTGAGAACCTTTTTGATACAAAGCATGATTCCCTTAAAAACGATTATGACTTCCTGCCAGGAGGTTTTATGAACTGGAACGATTGGAAATATTGGGAGAAACAGCGCAACATTGGTCGCGTCATTACAGCTCTGGGTGAGATGCAATCACCTGCATTGGTTGGATTGTGTGAAATAGAAAATGATAGTGTTATTTTCGATTTAACTAAGCGTTCACCTATACGAGCCCAACAATATGACTATTTGACTACTAACTCCCCCGATCATCGAGGCATAGATGTAGCCCTACTATACCAACGACATCAATTTAAACTATTGGAAAAGAATGAGTATATAGTTGAGTTCCGAAAAGAAGATGCACGTCCCACAAGAAATATTCTGCATGCAGTAGGTCAAGTTGTTTCAGGAGATACAATGGATGTATTTGTTTGTCATTTTCCATCAAGAAGCGGAGGTCAGTTAACTTCAGAACCAAATCGAATTGATGCAGCTCAGACATTAAGAGATAAAGCAGACAGCTTGTTTATTATCAGAGAGAATGCCAATATTATTATAATGGGAGATTTCAACGATTATCCTGACAATAAAAGTATCTATAAGGTGTTGAAAGCACGTAGCCTCAACTATCATTTGCATGAACATGAACTCTATAATATGTTCTTCCATCGAATAAAAGAAAAAGACTTCGGCTCCTATAAATATCAAGGTGAATGGGGTATGTTAGATCAGTTTATAGTGAGTGGTAGTCTAATAATGAAGGACAATAATATCCGAATAAATAACAATGAGGCACATATTTTCTCACCTGATTATTTGAGTGAGAAAGATGAAAAGTATGGAGGTGTGCGTCCGTATAGAACAAATGCAGGACCACGCTATTTAGGTGGATTTAGTGACCACTATCCCATCTATATGGATTTAATTATTAAATGACAGAACTATTGATAAAGACGAACCTCCTATCTACTTGAATTTTAACATTGAAGACATGATTTGCAACTTAAATAACATTATATGTAGCAGATCGTGTTAAATAAAAAGCATTTCGAATCTTTAAGGCAAAAACTTTTGCATCTGAGTAGAATAAATTCTATTTTTGTCATGTATAGAGATTTACTAAACATTTCAACAAACAAAA
This sequence comes from Bacteroidales bacterium UBA3143, assembly GCA_002364735.1. Lineage (GTDB taxonomy): Bacteria > Bacteroidota > Bacteroidia > Bacteroidales > Dysgonomonadaceae > UBA2632. The sequence goes on along the minus strand of DEZB01000035.1, from coordinate 28,682 downwards.
AATTCATGAATCCATTACTTTTTAATCTAAACGGCTGGGAAATTCCTATTATAGTTCTTGCTATACTACTTTTATTTGGTGGAAAAAAAATACCCGAATTTATGAGTGGATTAGGCAAAGGTATCAATAGTTTCAAAAAAGGGCTAAAAGATATTGAAGATGATGTTAAATCAGACACATCTACTGAAACTAAGACCGAAACAAAATAATTTCCCCTTATCATTTTCTTGTATTACTCATAGGTTTTATATTTAAAACTACTTATGAGGCTAAACTCCATAATTAAAAAACCGATAGTAATCTCTATCGGTTTTTAACTAACTTAATACATTGCGATAAAGCAAATGAGCAAAGATGAGATGTCCTTTTGGGACCATTTAGATGAATTACGTGGACATTTAATTCGTATAATTTTGGCATTGTTAGTGCTTACGATGGTGGGATTAGTGATTATACCCAAAATATTCGATAGCATAATACTTGCCCCAACTTCTTCCAACTTTATAACCTATCGATTCTTTGAAAAAGGAGGAGAATATCTACCTTTTCTCCCTGACTTTTCAGCAGATTCATTTTCAGTTACTATCCTTAACATAAACATGACCACTCAGTTTATGACCTACATCTCTACTTCATTTGCATTTGCTGTTCTTGTTGCCATACCCTATCTTTTCTATGAGATATGGAAATTTATAAGTCCAGCACTCTATGAGAATGAAACAAAAAACATAAAGAAGGCGTTCACTTTTGGTGGTTTTATGTTCGCTATTGGTTGTTTAGTTGGATATTTCATTGTATTCCCACTTATCTTCAGATTCCTAATTACTTTTGAACTGAGTTCTCATATAGAAAATATGTTGTCGCTTGACTCCTATATGAGCAATTTCTATACACTTATATTAATTATGGGAATTGTGTTTGAGCTTCCACTGGTGTTTTGGATACTATCGAGTATGGGACTTGTTCATCGATCATTGTTTAGGAAATATCGTCGTCATGCAGTTGTTGGTTCACTTGTATTAGCAGCCCTAATAACACCTTCTGGTGACCCATTCTCACTCTTTGTGGTTACCATTCCTCTTTATATGCTTTGGGAGATTAGTGCCTTTGTGGTTAAGAAAGATCCACCAGTGGAAGAACTACCTGAGATATTTAGGGATTTCTAAATCTATTAGAATTATTAGATCTAATAGAATAATAGAATACAGTAAGAGAAAATTCAGTAGAGAGAATTCATGCAGGGTAATTTATGTAGAGAAAATCATGTAGAATTTTCTCTACTACTGCATTTATCTATCATTAATATTTCAATCAATCTACATCTTCCTTCTTTGCCTCTTGCCAAATCTCTTCCATTTCGGCTAAGGTCATATCTTTTAAGTTTCGACCAATTTGTTTGGCTTCTTTTTCTAAATAGTTGAATCGCTTTATAAACTTTCTATTGGTACGCTCCAATGCATTGTCTGGATTAACTTGATACAACCTTGCTGCATTAACAACACTGAACAGCAGATCACCAAACTCAGCTTCCATACGATCTTCATCCTCTTTATCAATCTCAACCTTGAGTTCGCCCATCTCTTCATTCACTTTGTCCCACACATCACGTTTCTCATTCCAGTCAAAACCAGAATTGCGGGCTTTATCTTGAATTCTGTAAGCTTTCACAAGCGATGGCAGTGAGGTAGGAACCCCATCCAATATGGTTTTATTCCCATTCTTTTCTTTCATCTTTATCTGTTCCCATGACTTTTCAACCAGTTCAGCAGTTTCAAGGGTGTTGTCACCAAACACATGTGGATGACGAAACACTAACTTATCTGATATGGCATTACAAACATCACCAATATCAAACATCTTCTTCTCCTCACCTATTTTGGAATAGAATAGGATGTGAAGCAACAAGTCGCCTAACTCTTTCTTAATATCATCCTGATAGCCATTTAGTATGGCTTCAGACAATTCGTATGTCTCTTCAATGGTGTTTGCACGCAAACTTTCATTGGTCTGCTTCTTGTCCCAAGGACATTTTTCACGCAGTTCATCCATTATATTCAACAACCTATTGAATGCTGTCAAGTTCTCTTCCCTATTATTCATTGTCTATTTATATTTTTACAAAAAAAGAATACCGATGGACTAAAGTATAAATCTTTGTCATCGGTATTCATATAATACTGCACTTTTTTATTTTTTATTTATTGAAGTTCTGTAGTCCACCTTCCAAAAATTGGATGTATTTATCTACATCTTCATCATAAGCATAAGATGGGCTAATTGGTTTTCCGTCTGTGTCAATAGCTATGTAATATGGTTGAGCATTCGCTCCGAACTTATGACGTTGCAAGTAACTCCATTTGTCACCAATTGTTTTCAATTTGGTCTCTCGTCCATTTTCATTCACTTCAATTATTTCAGGCAAACGAGTTTTATCATCCACCATCAGGGTGATAAGAACATATTCATTGTCCAACAAGTTTTTCACCCTTGGGTCAGTCCAAACTGACGCTTCCATCTTTCTACAATTGACACATCCATAGCCTGAGAAATCAAGCAATACAGGTTTATTTACCTGCTTAGCATAAGCCATACCAGCTTCATAATCCAACGATTTGGCATGCACGGCTCCATCATACAAATTGAAATCTTGTGTATATATGGGTGGCGCAAAAGCACTAATCGCCTTTAGAGGGGCTCCCCACAATCCTGGAACCATATATAGGGCAAACGACAGTGATATGATAGACATAAACAAGCCAAGCACTGAAACATGTTTTGATTCACTATCATGTGGCATTCTCAATTTGCCTAACAAATAGACACCCAATAGAGCAAATATAACTATCCAAAGCGCTAAGAAGGTCTCTCTATCCAATATTCCCCATCCATAAGCCAGATCAGCTACTGACAAGAATTTAAGGGCAAGAGCAAGCTCCAGGAATCCCAATACCACTTTAACCGAGTTGAGCCAACCACCCGACTTGGGCATACTTTCTAACCATGATGGGAAGATAGCAAAGAAGCTAAACGGGATGGCAAGTGCCAATGCAAACCCAAACATACCAATGGCGGGAGCAATGATGCTTCCCGTGGTAGCTGTTTCAACTAACAAGGTGCCTATTATAGGACCCGTACAAGAAAATGAAACCAATGCCAATGTAAATGCCATAAAGAATATACTGAGCATACCAGTAGTTGCATCAGCTTTAGCATCCATTTTGTTGGTCCACGATGCTGGTAGTACCAAATCGAAAGCTCCAAAGAAAGATACTGCAAAGAATACCAATAGGGCAAAGAAAATCAAGTTGAACACTGCACTTGTTGATAAATCATTGAGTGCACTTGCACCAAATATACCCGTGATGGCAAGTCCCAATAAAACATAGATTACTATGATGGAAACACCATATAATACAGCATCAGATATAGCTTTCTTTCTATTTGCTTTATTGCGCTTCAAGAAAAAACTAACCGTCATGGGAATCAATGGCCACACACAAGGAGTGAGCAATGCTATGATACCTCCAGCAAAACCAGCTATGAGTATCCACCACAATGATTGACCTGTGACACTACCCTTCATGCCATACTCACGCAATTCATCAATTACGGGAGTCCACAGCGCATCACTATCTACATCAGATGTCTCTTCGGATATATTAAGAGGAGCCATCACAAAATCTTCACCACCATCTAAAGGGGTGTCAGCCTTCACAATATTCACTTCTTCTATAGCAGAAGTTGAAGCCGTAACCGTTGATGGAAGATCAGCTGCTTTGAAAGCAAAGTCAACAGGTAGTGGAGGTGTACATTCAGAATCATTACATGATTGAGCTCTGACATCACCCTCTAACACAAACTTATTCTTGTCAGTTACCTTAAATCGTTGAACAAATTTCGCCTTTTCATCATAGTATCCAATATTCATTTGAAATACTGCATCAAAACCCGAAATCAGTTTAGAATCAACTGCTTTAAAATCACCTATTGCTACTGCACCCACCAGTTTATCTATAGACATAGAGGTTGGATAAGGTCCACCATCAGGTATTTCCGTGTCATACAAATGCCAACCTCTCTCTATTGTAGCATTGGCTACCAGTTCTATTTCTCCATCTCCTTTATCCACTAAGCTATACCTCCAGGTGGTTGGTCCATCTTGACTAAAACCTTGTGCCAGGAAGCCCACAATGAATAGCAATGCGAGTAGGGTTCTCTTTTTCATAATAGATTTTGATTTATATTTTTGTAAACAAAGATACAACTATTTGAAAAAACCGAGGTGTAAATAATGCTTTTTGGTGTGATAAATCTATAAAGATATGCACATAAGCATCTTAACCCATATGTTAATTTTCTATCGTATCATGTGTTTACTCTATAGTGTATGAGGGATAATAGAGACTGAAAAGAGCAAAACATGCTTAATAAACGTAGTAATACCTGGAACAACTGAAGATGAACATGAACAGGTGTTTGGTATGTATGAACGCTTCCTAAAGCACTACATAAAACTGAATGGTTTTATTCGGTCATTAAAATAATTCAAAAGAAACCTTCATTTTATATTGCATACCTGCCACACACTATGTATATTTGTTATATTTAAAACATATTTAAGCAAACACAAGCTATTTAGATGTTTTTTTCATCCGAATTATCATAATAACTTAAACTATGGCACGATTAGTAACACTCTATTCTCTTCAATGGGGCGATTTATCATTGGAAGAAATTTGTATTAAAGCGAAAGAATTTGGCTATGATGGACTTGAATTGGGTTTGCCCGATCATCTGGACGTACGTCAAACCGATCCTGCATATTATAAAGGTATCAAAGATCTTTTGGAGAGATATGGTATGCAATTGAGAACTATTTCCACCCACTTAATTGGTCAGGCCGTTTGCGACCGAATTGATGAACGGCATGAGGGTATTCTCCCAACCCATATATGGGGCGATGGAGATCCTGAAGGTGTGCGTCAACGTGCTGCCGAGGAGTTAATACTAACAGCAAAAGCTGCAAAAGCATTGGGAGTGAAAACAGTAGTTGGATTCACAGGAAGCTCTATATGGCACCTGCTTTATGCTTTCCCTCCCTTTCCTGAGTCAACCATTGAAGAAGGATATAAAGATTTTGCTCGACGCTTCACCCCTATTTTAGATGAGTATGAAAAACTGGGTGTTCGCTTTGCACTGGAAGTGCATCCTACAGAAATTGCGTTCGACACTATTTCGGCACGCAGGGCCTTGGAAGCAGTTGACAATCATCCAGCTTTTGGTTTCAATTATGACCCGAGTCACTTGGGTTATCAAGGTGTAGATTATGTAGATTTCATATATCAGTTTCCCGACCGCATCTTCCATGTTCACATGAAAGATGTCTATTGGAGCGACACTCCAAAGCAAGTGGGTGTGTTTGGTGGACATGTTCCTTTTGGCGACCCACGTCGCTTTTGGAATTTTAGAAGTGTGGGAAGAGGCAAAATCAATTTCGAAGAAATAATTCGTGCGCTTAACACCATTGGCTATGAAGGACCACTATCAATAGAGTGGGAAGATAGCGCCATGGACAGAGAGCAAGGTGCACGTGAATCGTGCGAATTTACCAAACGAATAGATTTTAAAACTTCGGCTCATGCATTTGATGCATTTTTCGCTAAAAGTTAAACCTTATATATAATATATAATATAGTATGACAAATAGAAAACTGAGAATGGGAATGGTTGGTGGTGGCAACACCGGATTTATCGGTGCCATACATAGACGAGCAGCAATCATGGAAAACATGGTAAAGTTGGTGTGTGGTTGCTTCAGCTCCAACCCTGAAGTATCTAAAAGTTCTGGACAGTCTTATTTCTTACCTGAGGAAAGAGTATATGACACCTATCAGGAAATGTTCAAAAAAGAGATGCTACTGCCTGAAGGTGAGCGAATGGATTTTGTGGCAATTGTTACACCCAATAAACACCACTTTGAACCAGCTATAATGGCTTTGGAGAGAGGTATTCATGTGGTGTTGGATAAACCGATGACCTTCTCACTTGATGAAGCCAAGCAACTTGAACAGAAAGTGGAAGAAACTGGATTGGTGTTGGCCTTAACGCATGTTTACTCTGGTTATCCTGCTGTGAAAGAGATGAAAGCAAGGATTGCTGCAGGCGAACTGGGTAAGCTACGTCGTGTGTATGTGGAATATCCGCAGGGTTGGCTAAGCGATCGCATAGAACTATCGGAAGGCAATAATGCTGGCTGGCGTACCAATCCGAAACTATCGGGCAAGGCTGGATGTATGGGCGATATCGGAACGCATGCTTTGCACATGTGTGAATATGTAACAGGACTGAAAGTAGAATCATTATGTGCTGAACTGAACACATTTGTGGAAGGACGTCCCATTGATGACGATGGCGTTGCGATGATGCGAATGGAGCAAGGTGTGAAAGCGCTACTTTCGGCAAGTCAAATAGCTGTGGGTGAAGCCAACAATATAAATATTAGGGTGTATGGAGAAAAAGGTGGATTGGAATGGATTCAAGAGCATCCGAATCAGTTGTATCTAAAAAAAGGAAATGCTCCTGAAGAGATTATCCACATTGGCAACAACAATGCATACCTAAGTAAACTCACACAATGGAATATACGTACTCCTGGAGGACATCCCGAAGGTCTTATTGAGGCCTTTGCAAACATTTACCGCAATTTCACCCTCACAGTGAAGGCTCAAATGAAAGGAGAAACGCCTACGGCTGAAATGTTAGATTTTCCAACCGTGCACGACGGTGTAAGAGGCATGCAGTTCATCGAAACCATTGTGAAAGCAGGATGGGATGATAGTGTGAAGTGGGTTAAATGGATAGAATAATAAGGAACAATTATATTTCTCATCAAAAGAAAATTATACAACAATGAAAAGAAGAGATTTTTTGACTAACTCACTACTTGTGGGAGCTGCGATTCCTTTAAGTGCTGCACCAGGATTTTTGACATCCTGTTCTGATAGCGACAACAAGAATTCAAAGAAAAATTATACTGCGGAAGATTTAGGTATGTACTCGTTTGTAGATATTGCACCCGATGGCAAACCTATAAAAGCTGCACTAATAGGTTGCGGAGACAGAGGAACGGGAGCTGCTGTCAATTTTTTAGAGTCGGGACCCAATATTTCTATTGTCGCTTTAGCAGATGTTTTTCCCGATAGAATGGAAGGATGTAGAAAAGTACTTTCAGAAAAGTTCGATAATAATGTAGACGATAGCAATTGCTTTTTTGGTTTCGATGCCTATAAAGAGATTTTGTCAATGCCCGATATTGACATTGTTTTACTGTGTACGCCAACTCATTTTAGACCTGTGCAGTTTAAGGCTGCCGTGGAAGCTGGTAAACATATCTTTATGGAGAAACCATGTGCAGTTGATCCAGTAGGTATACGCACGGTGATAGCTGCAGCTAAAGTTGCCTCATCTAAAGGTTTAACGGTTGTGACTGGAAATCAGCGCAGGCATCGTCGCGATTATTGGGAAGCGTACATTCAGGTGAAAAACGGTTTGATTGGAGACCTCGTCTCGTCTACTACTCATTGGGATCAAGGTGCATGGTGGAACAAAGCTCATCGTCCCGAATGGAGTGATATGGAATACAATATTCGCAACTGGTTTAACATAAAATGGTTGAGCGGAGACCACATTCTTGATCAAGGAATACACAATATTGATGTTGCGACTTGGTTCATGGGCGAACAACCCATAAAAGCTGTTGGTTTTGGCGGGCGAGCACGTAGATTGACAGGAGATATTTTTGACTTCTTTAGTGTTGATTATTATTACAACAATAATAAACGAATGCTTCATACTGCACGTCAAATTGATGGTTGCGACGGAAACGTATCGGAGCAAATATATGGAACTAAGGGAGCTGCTTTATTAAATGACCGAGGAGAAATAAAGATTGTTGATTACGAAGGAAACACACTTTGGGAATATGACTACGAAGCAATGCCAGTAAAGAATCCTTATCAACAAGAACATGTTCATTTGGTGGAATCGGTTCGGTTAAATAAAAAGATTAATCAAGCTGAAGACCTTGCCTATTCAACGCAAATTGCTATTCTTGGCAGAGAGGCTGCTTATACAGGTAAACCAATTACTTGGGATGAGATTATGGCTTCAAACCTGAGGTATGGTCCAGAGGAATACGCAATGGGTCCGTTGCCCGAGTATCAGGAAGGTGTGGTGCCTGTGCCAGGGAAAGATCCTAAGGATCCTATGTAGTAAAGACAAGAGATAAATAGCATATTAAAAAAGCAGAAGGGTAATCGAACTGAGTTCGATTACCCTTCTGCTTTATAGGTGTTGTTTAACTGATAAGTGTAAACAATATGCTTAATGCTTGATTCCTTCAAACATCTCGCTTCTGTCTTCCTCCTCTTGAGAAGCTTTCCTCTTGAAACTATTGAACGTGTAACTAATTGAAATCATAATCTGAGGATACTTTGGTTTAATCTTTGTGTACGAACGTAAATCGGCTGTTTGAATATCACTTATATAACGCGCTGATCGGAAAACATCTCTAAAAGCCAATGTAGCGGTAACCCTTCTGTCGTAGAGTTGCTGTCTAATGGCAATATTAGAATACCAATATGCATTGGTTCGTCCTTGTGTTGTTACCGAAGGACCCACAAAACTTCCATCTAATTGCAAACGAGTATATCTACCCAAGGTCAGCAGGTTGTTCCATAGAATATCATAGTTTGTGCTCGATTCATTTTTTCCACCGGCGAAGATTTCATTCTTCACCTTATAATGGTACATGTTACCATTTAATGTTGTATTCCACCATTTCACAGGATGCAAAGAAAGACTAAGCTCAACACCTGTTGAAGAGTCATGCCCCACGTTTGCCATTGAGTCTAAGGTTACACCAGCAACATAAGGTATACGTAATCGCTCAATCTTATCTTTTTTGGAACGATGAAACACCGTTGTAGAGATTGTATTCTCTTGAAAACTCTTTCGATAGTTGAACTCATATGAATTGATATATTCGGGACGTATATCTGGATTGCCTTTTTCAGCTGTATAGAAGTCACGATAAGTGATATAGGGCTCCATAAAGAACAGTCGAGGACGAGTAGTGCGGCGAGAATATGAAAGCAATAATCGATGATCTTTAGGAAGTGTATAACCCAAATGAACAGATGGAAAAAACTCAAAGCGATTCTTTGTTCGGTCGGCTCCCTCAACAGAACTTCTTAATACAGTATGTGTATGTTCACCACGAACACCAGCTTGTGCTTCCAGACCTTTATAAGCTCCTGATAAAATGGTGTATATAGAATTAACCCCTTCTTGAAAATAAAAAGTATTGTAAATATCGTCTCTCCAGTAAAAACTTTGCGTATCCTGATTCCACCACTCCATGCTATAATCTCCATCTTCCAAATAAGAATAATATTGATAACCTGCTTCTAACTTCCCCAACTTCTCGAAAGGTAAAGTATAATCCAAGTTGGCGCGTAATGTTTCTCGGTGCTCTGCTTCATAAGCTCTATGACCTTGCTGACGATTTCCTTGTAAATCATTCAAATCGTTGAAGAAAAACTCCAAAGCATCAGCTCCATACTTATAGTATCCTGAACCTGACAACTGATGACCCTTATCATTGAAGCGATGCTCTACGAATAAACTACCCATTCCAATGTCTTGACCATTGTCATAATCATCTATACTATTATAGTATTCTAACATGGGTTCAGATCCTTCATATATTCGTGTTTCTTGATATGACATCTCACCTTTTCTTTTATTTCCACCATGTCCACCTTCCAGATCCAATACAAAAGAAGTTTTTGGCAGCTCAAGACTCCAACCACCTTTAAGGGTATAATTATATGTATTACCTGTACGAGGGCCAACTGAACGTGAAATGGTAGTTAAATCGTCCACAATGGTTGTCTTCTCTTGATCGAAATCACTCTTTCGCAATTTATCAGACCATTCACCACCTACATACCAACGAGAACGATTGTTCTGTTGTGTTAAGAGGAAATCAACATGGCGAGCCATCCATGTGCTACCAGAAAGATTGACCATTCCACTTAAACCTTTCATGGAGTGTTTTTTTGTGATGATATTGATAACCCCAACATCGCCATCCGTGTCATGCTTGGCCGAAGGTGTTGTAATTATTTCAATGTTTTCAATTTGTCCGGCAGGAATCTGCTCCAATGCCTGAGTTCCACTGTAAAGACCTGGTTTCCCATCAATATAAACGAGGAAACCTGAACTACCTCTAAAAGTAACATCGCCTTCAGCATTCACTCGAATAGAAGGAGTATTTTCTAAAATGTCTACGGCAGAACCGCTGCTTCCCATCAAATTAGAGGAAGCTTCAACCACTTTCTTATCTAATTTATAGATTACTTGTCTTTTCTCGGCAACCACCTCAACCTCTGCAAGACCAACTTCCAGAGTCTTTAGCATTATGCTATTTAAGTTCACTTTAGAATTATCTGTTAGTTCCAACTTCTTGCTTGTGAAAATATCATAGCCAACAAGACGAACCATTAATGTATAAGCTCCGTTTGACACATTATCAAAAACAAATTCACCTTTGTCATTGGGCAAAGTTTGCAGAGCATGCTTCGTATCATCCGATTTAAACAATAAAACATCAGCAAAATCAATTACCTGACCACTTTCAGCGTCTTTTAAAAAACCTTTTACCCTATAATCTGTCTGTTGTGCCCAAATAACTACACTCCATAACATAACGGAGAGCAGCACACATAATCTTTTCCTGATCACCATACTAATTCAAATTAAAACTGTTAGAATTGTAGATGCAACCCGATAATGCAACTTTATTATTCAAAGAAACGAAAAATAATTGAAGTGAGGGTTTTAAAGTTTGGTTTTTCTTTGTGGTTCTTGCCAATTTAGATTGCTATTAATGCCTTTAATAAACAGAAAAAGTGTTTCTACTAATAATTTAAGTAGATACACTTTTGCTTAATGACCCCGATGGGAATCGAACCCACGATCCTATGATTAAGAGTCATTTGGGATCAGCAGTGAAACTCTGTGTTTAAGTAAAGAATGAGTCTATTAAAAGATGAATGCTTATTTATACGATTGTTGTAAGCCCAGATTATTTAGAAGTAAGGTAATAAGCTTTGAGTTGTGTAATTTATAACGGAGACTAAGTCAACCACGCTATTTTTAGCGAACATCTAAAAAATAACTTTAAACCTGCTTTAAAAGCACTCATATACAGCAAGTTAAGATTTAGTTATATAGTAGGTTTGGATAGGAGTAGAACCTTATGTAGTATAACTCAACTTGAATTGCAAAAATAATTGAGCAGCAAAAATATTTTTCAAATACAACTTAATCGTTCTCTAAACGAGAAATATTTCACAAATGCTTTTTATATAAAATGAAAAAAGGAACAAATATCTAATTTGCTCCCTTTTAATAAGTCTAAAAAAGAAAGTTCTTATAAAGCGCTCAATTCTGAACCAGCTTTAAATTTAACTACTTTTTTTGCAGCGATGTCAATAGGCTCTTTTGTGCGAGGATTAATTCCTTTACGTGCACTTCTTTCAGTTACTGAAAAAGTTCCAAAACCAACAAGAACAACTCTTCCGTCATTCTTCAATTCTTCACCAATTGCTTCCAATACACCGTCCAATGCTTTTTTAGCATCAACTTTTGTTAACCCAGATTTTTGGGCAACTGCACTAACTAATTCTGATTTGTTCATAAGAAAACGATAATAAATTAAACATATAACATTAAGGCTTAGCCCTATTCATATGCCAAATATAGATTATAAATCAACAACTATCAAGAAATAAGTAAAAAAGTATGTCGAATAACGAAAAAAAACCCAATAATGCTCCAAAACTACTCTTATAACGGAAATAATCTGTATTTTTGCCTCCTAAACACACAAAATAAACAACGAATGCAACAAGCTCGATCGAGTTTTTTTAGTGGAATTCCTACCGTTTGCAAGAATATTCTAATCATCAACTTAATTGTATGGCTGGGACAAATGGTTTTGATGCAAAAAGGAATTGACCTCTCAGATTATTTAGGACTGTACTATTTCGAATCCTCAAATTTCAGAATATATCAATTAGTCACTTACATGTTTTTACATGATCCGCATTCTTTCGGTCATGTATTTTTTAATATGTTTGCAGTGTTTATGTTCGGACGTTTATTGGAACAAATATGGGGTCCAAAAAGATTTTTAACTTATTACTTTATAACTGGAATAGGCGCAGCATTGATTCAAATGTTGGTAGTGGGAATACGTATGTATTCTGTTAAAAGCGGCCTTTCGTCAGATGCGATATATGATGTGTATGAACAAGGGCGTCAATTGCTGGAACAAAACATGAACTACACCGATGCAGCTAAAGGAACCCTCAATTTATTAATGAACACTGGAACGATAGGTGCTTCGGGTGCAGTGTTTGGCATACTGCTTGCATTTGGCATGCTGTTCCCAAATATTCCATTATTTATTATTCCATTTCCATTCCCCATTAAAGCAAAGTGGTTGGTCATTTTATATGGTCTTTCAGAACTATTTTTTGGATTGGCATACCTACCAGGAGATAATGTAGCTCATTTTGCGCACTTAGGTGGAATGTTTTTTGGTATATTTGTAATATTATACTGGAAAAAGAAAGATAAAAAAAATGTCAGAAATTTTTGAAACAATAAAAAGTAGGTTTAATAGTGGCAATATACTTATGAAATTCATTTTCATAAATGTAGGTATATTCGTTATTATTCAAGTGCTTTATGTAATTGTAACCCTGTTTCGATTGGAGAGCCTTAACCTGCTCAGTTTTTTGGCGGTTCCTTCACATTTCAATGTTTTGTTGAGCCGATTTTGGACACCATTCACTTACATGTTTGTACATGAAGGATTCATGCACATCCTCTTCAATATGCTTTGGCTCTATTGGTTTGGCAATATATTCCTAAGCTATTTCAACGACCGAACATTAGGCAGCCTTTACGTTTTAGGTGGGCTGGCAGGAGCATTCTTCTTTATAATTGCTTACAATACTATTCCTTTATACTTGGAAAGTGGTCCAGGAGTTATGATTGGTGCTTCTGCTTCAGTAATGGCCATTGTGATGGCGGCAGCATTTTATAGAACAGATGCTACTTTAAACCTCTTCTTGTTTGGACGTGTAAAAATTATATACATCGCATTGGTTATATTTGTAATAGATTTCTTCTCATTGAGCAGTGGAAATAATCCGGGTGGACATGTTGCACATATTGGCGGTGCTATTGTGGGATACCTGTTTGCAACGCAATACAAAAAAGGAAAAGACTTTACACTGCCAATTAGCCGATTTTTAGATCGAATTGCGAATCTATTCAAAAAGAGAAAAGATAAAGGAGCACACAAAGTAGTTTTTAAAAGAGCTGAGTCAGATTACGATTTCAATTATAGAAAAACGCAAGAGTCTAAGAAGATAGATGCCATACTTGATAAACTAAAGCAATCTGGTTATAGCAGCTTGACTGCGGAAGAAAAGCGTCAACTATTTGATGCAGGTGAAAAATAAATAAATGCTCATTTTTAAATGATACAGAAAATAATTAAAGCAATAGTTCTTGTTGTCACTATCATTTCCATACTTCTGCTGTTGTTATCTTTTCCTGCATGGTACGTTTCACCACTTAGAACATCTTTTTTCTCATTTATGGGAATTGCATTCCCTATCATTCTTCTGACAAATGTTTTGTGCTTGATATTCTGGATCATTTTCAAAAAATGGAAGTTTGTCATAGTCATTTCAATTGCTTTAATAGTTTGTACTAAACCTATAACAACTTTCTTTCCTCTAAACCTTAAGTCACAAACCATTCCCGAGAAAAGTTTGAAAGTACTAACCTATAACGTTATGGGTTTTCTGGGTGAAGCAAGACGCAACTCTGCCCATCCTCTTTTAGAATATATTGCAAAAACAGACGCCGATATAGTTTGTTTGCAAGAATATATGATTAGCAAAACAGGCAAATCCTTGCTTACTCAAAAAGATGTGAATAAAATTCTTAACGAATACCCTTACCGATCAATTACTGGTTTAGAATATTCTGGCAAGTATCATACATATGGTCTTGCTTGCTTTTCAAAATATCCTATCACAAGCACGCGCGAATTCACATTTAAAGGATCATACAACGGTGCAGCCGTTTACAACATAGATGTGAATGGCGAGACATACTTAGTAGCTAACAATCACTTGGAGTCAAACAAAATATCGTCATCAGATAAGAAACTATATGGAAACTTATTGGCAAAAAGAGATTCGCAGACGCTAAATGAAGTAACCTCTAATATAAGAAAGCGATTAGGACGAGGCTATACTAAAAGAGCTGCTCAAGTGCAAAAAATAAATGAATACATTGACAGACAAGCATATGATAAACTGATAATCTGCGGTGATTTTAACGATACCCCAATCTCCTACACTTACAAAAAAATGAAAGGAAACCTTACAGATGCATATGCTTCTACAGGCTTTGGACCAGGTATTACCTATTACGAAGATTTCTTTCTATTCAGGATTGACTATATATTGCACAGCAAAAACCTAAAGTCACATAAAACGACTGTGGACAATGTTAAGTACTCCGATCACTATCCTGTATTAACCTACCTGACGGAACAATAGGCTGGAATTTTCTGTTTGATTAAATTGGATCAACACCACTGAAAAAATATTACTGAAAAAATATTTTAGGTGTAATTAACTCATTGGCAGAAACTGGTTCGGAAGTAACTCGTATAGCAACTTCTGAGATGCAGAATTTGAAACAGAAAGGAGAACAAATATTCGTACTATTTGTAAAAGAAAACCCATTGTAGTGATTGAGTATGTAAACACAGAGATTAATTCAAATCTATTAAACAGAGTAAAAAGATAAATGACAAAGTTCGAAGTCAAAATATTAGGTTGCGGTTCAGCTTTACCCACTACAATGCACATGCCTTCATCTCAATTGGTGGAAATGAATGGCAAGTTGTTTATGATAGATTGTGGTGAGGGGACTCAATTGCAAATGAGAAAACTTGGTGCAAGAATGAGCAAGCTTCACAGCATCTTTATATCCCACTTGCATGGGGATCATGTTTTTGGACTGCCTGGACTTATCTCCACTTTAGGACTTTTGGGTAGAACCGCAGATTTGACTATTTATGCTCACATAGAAATGGAGACTTTATTGAGACCTATACTCAACTTTTTTTGCAAGAATCTTTCTTACAATGTAAATATTGTTCCTATCACTAAAAGCGGATTTAATCTTATTTATGAAAACAAATCAATTAGTATAAGTTCTTTTCCATTAAAACACCGCATCGCTACTACAGGATTTCTTTTTAAGGAAAAAGAAAACATGCGACACATTAAACGGGAAATGATTGACTTTTACAACATCCCTATTCGCGAAATTAATAATATTAAGTTGGGAGCAGACTTTGTCACACCAGAGGGTGATGTAATTGACAATTTGCACCTAACTACACCTCCCAATCCATCTCGTTCCTATGCCTATTGTTCTGACACGGCGTATGACAAATCGATTGTTCCCCATATAAAAGGTGTAGACGTATTGTATCACGAGGCTACTTTTGCCGAATCAGAACTAAATAGAGCAGAGAAGACAGCACACTCCACTGCACGACAAGCTGCAGAAATAGCAAAAATGGCTGAAGTTGAAAAACTGGTGGTTGGTCATTTTTCTTCCCGTTATACAGAATTGGAAACTTTGTTGCATGAAGCACAAGCTGTATTTCCAAAAACTGAATTAGCGTTTGAGGGGAAGGTAATAGCTTTGTAAATCAATGCGTCCTACGAGTCAATATATATATATTTAAAACAGCATCAAATATTAAATTAATCTTCAGCATTTTTGTACTGTTGCAAGAAATTATATTAAGACAAGATGCTCTACAAACGAACACCAAATAATCATTTAGCCCTATTATTAGCTAAATAATTAATAAAATGACACCTAAACATCAATAAAGTTGTTTGATTATTTAATAATTGGGCAAATAGTTTCTATTTTTGCAGAGTCAAGTACAATAAGATAATTCAGTAAACCAAATAATAAACTATAGAAATGAATATAGCAATTGTAGGCATTAGCGGTGCGGTTGGACAAGAACTTTTGAGCGTATTAACTGAAAGAAATTTCCCAGTAGAGAATCTAAAGTTATTCGGCTCTGCTCGCAGTGCAGGAAAAGTATATACTTTTAGAGATAAAAAAATAGAAGTGATAGAGCTACAGCACAACGACGACTTCAAGGATATTGACATCGCTTTCGTATCTGCAGGTGGTGGTATATCTTTAGACTTTGCTTCAACCATTACCAAACATGGAGCCATAATGATTGACAATTCAAGTGCTTTCAGAATGGATGATGATGTTCCGTTGGTGGTGCCAGAACTGAATGCCGAAGACGCATTGAATCGTCCACGCAACATAATAGCTAATCCAAATTGCACCACTACACAATTGGTGGTATCATTGAAGGCTATTGAAGACATATCACACATCACAAAAGTGCATGTTTCCACTTATCAAGCTGCATCGGGTGCAGGAGCAGCTGCAATGGACGAACTACAAGAACAATATGCACAAATTCAGCGAGGTGAAGACACAACAGTTTCTAAATTCGCATATCAATTGGCATACAACTTAATTCCTCAAGTAGACTCATTTACTGACAATGGCTACACCAAAGAAGAGTTGAAAATGTTTAACGAAACACGCAAGATTATGCACTCTGACATTAAAGTAAGTGCAACTTGTATTCGTGTCCCAGTATTGCGTGCACATTCCGAATCTGTATGGGTTGAAACAGAAAAACCTATATCTGTGGAAGAAGCTAAAAATGCTTTTGCAAATACTCCAGGAGTGATACTTATGGATGACACTAAAAATCAGGAATATCCAATGCCATTGTTTCTCGAAGGAAGAGATGAGGTGTTTGTTGGGCGTATTCGTAAGGATCTAACCAATGAAAATGGATTGACATTTTGGAGCGTATCCGATCAAATTAAAAAAGGTGCGGCTTTGAATGCCGTGCAAATTGCAGAATATTTAATTGAGAAGGAGTTTAAAAAATAGGTATTGGGTTTTAGATATTAGGTTTTAGAAGATAAAAACAAATATAGAAAGGAGTCAGATGAAAATTTGATTCCTTTTTATGTATAAAGGCTTTGCGTATCAGCGTCATTGCGAGAGTTCCTTAAAAAAATTCAAATCAACACTTTCACAAAATAATATACCAACACTCCCAAATTTATAAACTTTAGCACAATTCCTACGAAGAAACCAATAAAGGCTCCTGAAGCATGTTTCAATGCGGGTTTTATAGATGATCCCGTGATAAGACCTCCAAGTAGTGCCCCTACAAAAGGACCAAAGATTATTCCTAATGGCCCAAACCAAAATCCTGCAACGAAACCAATACCAGCACCCCAAACTACTTTTTTGTTTCCTCCTATTCTTTTTGTAGTCCAAATGGGTAATACATTATCGAGTATTGCAATAAGCAATGTTAGCAAACCAAGTATAATAACAACCATCCATGAAAGATGTGGACTAACAGAAGGAACGAATTTGAGCACCAACAACCCCAACCACGAGAGTGGCGGTCCAGGAAGAACAGGTAATACTGAACCGACAATCCCCATAATAAGGAATATAGAAGCCAAAGCAATAAGTAGCGGTTCTAACATATAAATAAGAAATAAAGGTTTTTGTAAATTATAGTTGAAGCTTTCTTAATGCTTCTTCAATACCCTGTGTGGTATCTGACCATGTCCAACAATTTCAAATGGGCACGAATCATAAGCATTATCTAACCAATCTTGCGAAATTTCTGTGCCACAATGGTAATGAGCATCTTGGTTAACACACATCACATTCTCTACCATCGAAAGAATCGTTCCAATATCATGAGATACCAATATGATAGCCATTCTGGAATTTATTTCATCCAGTATTTTATAGAAGTTGGTTTCAAACAGTTTGTCTACATACGAGATTGGCTCGTCCAGTATAAGTAATACGGGGTTATCAATGATGGATCTACCCAACAGAACACGTTGCAATTGCCCACCCGACAATTCACCAATAGGACGCTTTAGCAAATTGTCCACACCCATCTGTTCCGCCACTTCTTGTACGCGCAATTTGTATTTAGTAGGAAGTGTGAGAAAGGGCAATCTATGACTTACAGACAACCCAGAAAGTATGACATCAAATACAGAGATCGGAAACTTACGGTCAATTTTGTTTAATTGTGGCAAATAGCCAATATTGAGTTTCGATACTTTCTTCCCCTCTTCATTGAAGAAAGATATCTTTCCTTCTGTTGGTTTAATCAAACCCATTATGGTTCGGAGTAAAGTAGTTTTGCCACCGCCATTAGGTCCGATAATGCCTAAAAAATCATTCTGATATACAGAGAAAGAGATGTGTTTAATTATTTGTGGATTATTTTCATAACCCGCAGACAGATTAGATATGTCTAAAATTTTATTCATTATCGCCTAATATTTTAGCAATCTTAATTAGCTCTTCGTTCCAACTGTAAGCAAGTGGATCAATAGAATGTATGGATGCTTGCACTTCGTTTGCAAGAGACTCAGCATTTTTAATATCAAATCCTTTTTGTACAAATATAGTTTTAATTCCTTGCTCATTCGCAAAATCGATCATTTGCTTCAGTTGCTGAGGTGACGGACTCTTACCCTCAAATTCAATACTATATTGGGTCAAATTGTAATCACGCGCAAAATATCCTAAGGCAGGATGATATATAATAAATGATTTAACCAATGCCTTATTCAGTAATTCGGTTATTATTTTGTCTGTTTCTATAATTTCTGCTTCAAGCACCTTGAAGTTATCACGATAATATTTTTGATTTTCCACATCTGCCTCAACCAATGCATTAAGTATGTTGTTGGCCATAATGAGTGCTGTTTTAGGCGAGCTCCAAATGTGTGGGTCAATTCCATGATGATGGTGTCCTTCATGTTCGGCGTGCTCATTGATTTCTACAGAGTGTTCATCTTCTTCTATCAACTTAACACCTTCGGATAAATTAATTAACTTGACATGCACATTGTTTTCTTCTAAGTTCTTTCCCCAAGCGT
Source organism: Bacteroidales bacterium UBA3143 (assembly GCA_002364735.1). Taxonomy (GTDB): domain Bacteria; phylum Bacteroidota; class Bacteroidia; order Bacteroidales; family Dysgonomonadaceae; genus UBA2632. The sequence continues at coordinate 9,465 of DEZB01000035.1, read as the reverse complement.
TTTCAAAACCAAGATAACCCACTTTGAAATACAAAGTGCTCTTCCCCAATTCAACCATTTGAGAAGGAGTGGGGTCATAAGTCTCTGGGCTGGTTCCTGCTGGAACAATCGTATTAACTTGGAACTTATCGCCCACTATTTTCTCAACAAAATATCGTTGAGGTTCAATAGTTACAGAAACAGTTGGTGTATTATTATTTGCTCCATTACAGGCAACAATTAGAAATAGGAAGAATGACAGATATAGGTAATTTTTCATTTGAGGAGTCTAATTTAGCAAGCAAAATTAGTAATAAAAACGCTCAGGACAAGGCAACCGCAAATATTTTGGTAAATTTGTTTTATTTTTCAAACGCAATTTCTCGAAATGCAAACACAAATAATCATTACTGAAGATGGCTCCCATTCTCTGTTTGTCCCACAATTAGATGAGCACTACCACTCTACACATGGAGCAATTCAAGAATCGCATCACGTTTATATTGATGCTGGTTTTTGCGCTTCTACCCTTCAACAAATTAATGTTCTTGAAATTGGTTTCGGCACAGGTCTAAATGCATTCCTCACCCTTTTGGAATCGTTGAAAACAAACCTGACAGTACATTATACTTCTTTAGAGCTTTATCCACTTGATATTGAAGTCGCAAAGCAACTTAATTATGCAGAACAGGTTACAAATAAGACCATAGCATCATTGTTCATGGATTTGCATAATGCTCAGTGGAATCAACCAACTGAAATTACGCCTAACTTCACTTTACATAAAATTGAACTTGATTTTAGTAAACCTAATAATTTAATTAGCTCCAAACAATTTGATGTAATCTACTTTGATGCATTTGCTCCAGAAAAGCAACCTGAAATGTGGAGTCAGGCAATATTTGATAAACTCTATGCGCTAAGTAATTCAAATGCCATCATTACAACCTATTGTGCAAAAGGCGCAGTACGTCGCATGCTACAAAGTGCAGGTTTTACAGTAGAGCGTTTGCCTGGACCAATAGGGAAAAGAGAAATATTGAGAGGACGAAAAGAATAATATCATTGACTGCTTATTTCTCAGCATTCTGCTTCTTCCTAAGTTGTTGCGGTGTATAGGCCGACACCTCACGATTATTCATCAAGTCTCTGTGGATTTCGCGCGTCACATCGCCCCACTCTCCTTCGCCCCACAAAACAGGATTAATAAGCCCTTTCTCCCAATTATCAAGAGCTTTGTTAAGCTCTTCACTTTTCGCTGGAAGTTGCTGTTGCAAATCTTTAGTTTCCGATAGGTTATCGTTCAAATTATAAAGCCTTTCTCCTACTCCTTCTACACGTATTAATTTGTAATCTCCTATTCGAGCAGCTGCTATATCTTGTTTGCGCCAAAACAATTCTGTATGAGGTTCACCCTCTTTTTCTCCTTTCACATAAGGCATCAAATTTACACCATCCAATGGATGTTTCAGCGTTTCTGTATCTATAATAGCAGTCTGTAAAGCTGTAACTAAAATATCTAACGATGAAGTGAGTCCAGCATATTCACCCTTCACTTTATCGCTGTAAACCATTACAAAAGGAACACGATGACCACCTTCAAACTTATTGCCTTTAAAACCTTTAAGGGGGTAATTGCTTGATTGATTATTGAATGCCCCACCATTGTCATTCAAAAAGAATATGAGCGTATTGTCATACTCACCTGATTCTTTTAGTGTTGTTATTACCTCACCAATACCTCGATCAACTGCCCAAGTCATAGCAGCCAATAGCTGTCTTTCGTGTCCATCAAATTTATCTAAGTCTTCTTGCGTTGCTTCCATTGGAGTGTGCACAGCATTGAATGACAGATACACCATAAAAGGTTTCTCTTTTTCTGCTTGTTCTACTATATAGTTAGATGCAGCATCAGCTAAAACATCCGTCAGATAGCCATCGAAACTCACTTGCTGTCCATTCAATTGCATATTTCTATAGCTTCCTGGTTTATCATCTTTATCAGCATTATAAAAATATGACCGACTTCCCGCTATGAATCCATAAAAATGTTCGAAGCCTCGTTCATTTGGATGGTATGCAGCATCATTACCTTGATGCCATTTACCAAAGCAAGCAGTAGCATATCCATTCTGTTTAAATATATCACCTATTGTTTCTTCGTCTAATCCAAGACCTAAAGTGTCCCTTAAATTAGACTCATAACCATTCCTTTGTTGATAGCGCCCCGTTAACAACCCAGCTCGTGATGGTCCACTTACAGTTGCAGACACGTGTGCATCAGAAAACACAACTCCATTTGCAGCTAAGTTGTCTATATTTGGAGTTATTAAGTCTTCGCTGCCCATAAACCCAAAATCGTTATAGCCTGCATCGTCAAGAAGTATGACTAAGATATTTGGTTGCTCAGTTTCATTAGCAGACTTACTAATACAGCTTGAAGCACCTATTATGGTGATTGAACTGAGTAATAAAGAAGAGTGGAATGCAGTTTTCATGCTTTGATATTGTTTTATATGTAGCAACAAATATACTAATTTAGTTCTACGAGTGTAAAGAAATTAAAATAATTCTACTAAAATAATAGAGACGAAAAGCCATTGGGTTTATTTATGTATCAGTTAAAGTGAAGTATTATATACTTTAAGCACTCTTTTTTAAAGTTTATTTGTATTTTTGTTTGTGTAGAGAGACACTTTATCCATCTACAACTTCAAAAGAGAAATTCAAACTCAATATAAGTACGGACATGAAAAAAATTAGCTACCCCCTCGTAATAATTTTGATATGCATTGGCTTGCTCAGCTGCAAATCAAAAAAGAAAAAGGAAGAAGAAGAAAAGAAACCCAACGTTGTTTTTCTATTAGTAGATGATATGGGTTGGAAAGACTTAGCGTGCTATGGCAGCACTTTTTACGAAACCCCCAATATTGATCGTTTAGCAGCAATGGGTGTTAAGTTCACCAATGCTTATACTCCAAATCCCGTTAGTTCACCTACGAGGGCTGCCATCATGACTGGCAAGTATCCATCGAGGGTAGGTATTACAGATTGGATTCCGGGTGATGACCCTAAAGACAGAAAACTGTTGGGCCCAGAAGATTTACACCAACTTCCTTTGGAGGAGGTTACTGTAGCAGAAATATTGAAAGAAGAAGGTTACAAAACTTTCTTTGCTGGAAAATGGCACTTGGGAGGTGAAGGAGAATTGCCTACCGATCAAGGTTTTGACACTAATATAGGAGGAGCTCACTATGGACAACCTCCTGGTGGCTACTATTCACCCTATAAGAATGAAAAGCTCGAAGATGGTCCAGATGGAGAATATCTGACAGACAGGTTGACAAACGAGTCTATTCAGTTTATTGAAGAAAATAAAGATAATCCTTTCTATCTGCATTTGGCTTTCTATACGGTTCACACTCCCATTCAGGCCAACAAAGAGTACATCGAAAAGTTTGAACAAAAGCGTGAGCAGTTAGAAGAGAAAGATCCAATAATAATTCAAGACGGAAGGGGACATACTGTTCAAAATCAAACAAATGCTGCTTATGCCTCAATGATTTATGCGCTGGATAAAAATATTGGAAGACTATTAGACAAATTAGACTCATTGAATATAATGGATAACACACTCATCATTTTCACATCCGATAATGGAGGGCTAACTACCCTTGAGCGCACGTCATGGATAGCTCCCACAGCAGTACTACCACTTCGAGCAGGCAAAGGATGGGCTTATGAAGGGGGATTGCGAGTGCCGTTTATCGTAAAACCTATTGGTGCAAATGTAACAGGAGGAGTAATAGAAACACCAATCATAAGCATGGATATCTACCCTACCATTTTAGATTACATGCGGGTTGAAAAGAGACCAGAACAACATGTTGATGCTAAAAGCTTGTACGAACTAATCAACAATGGAGAGAATCTTGATCGTGAGTCGTTGTTCTTTCATTACCCTCATTACCATGGTAGTGGATGGGTGCCTGGCAGTGCATTAAGAAAAGGTGATTGGAAACTTATCCACTTTTATGAAGACAATAGTTTTGAACTTTATAACCTAAAGGACGATATCAGCGAAAAGAATAACTTGGCAGCGAAGCATCCTGAGAAGGTAGAGGAATTATATAAGAATCTTCAACAGATTATTGAAGATACAGGCAGTGATTTGCCAACTCAAAATAAATGATCTTTATACTAAGTAGTCGCGAAAACTAACAAATTGAATATGTTATTACTTTTGCAGGGTACAAAAGTCACTCCACGTACAAGTTATTGCTTTTGTAGACTACAAAACTCACTCCACGTACAAGTTGTTGCTTTTGTAGTCTACAGAACCTATTCCCTTAACAAGTTTTCTCTTCCGTAGACTACAGAAGTTGTTCCTTTAACAAGTTTTCTCTTCTGTAGTCTACAGAAGTCACTCCATGTACAAGTTGTTACTTCTGTAGGGTAAAAAAACAACTAAACTTAGAGGTTTTTTCTTGTGTAGCCTATAGAAGTTACTCAATTTGCATGAAATTGCTTCTTTCGGTAAATAAAGTAAAAACAATAGCAGTGTTTTATGTATCTCGCAAAAGAAACGCAATTTTTTTTACATTTCTTACCTTTATTTTCTCATCATCGTCAGAAGAAGATGAAAAGGTTTACTGCGTTTCCTGCAAATAATACGCTACTTTATATTCTGTTAGTTTGAAATGAAAAAAGGGTAAGCTAAAGTGCTTTTCTTATTATGTCGTAAATGTAAAGCTACAAAAACAAATAGTTTTTTTGTATCTTGCACCCAACTTATAAATGTATTTTTTAGATGGATTTATCATACTTCAAAAGCGAAACATTTTTTCTGATGGCAGGCCCTTGCGTCATCGAAAACGAAAGCATGGCACTTGACATTGCCGAGAGAATAATAACTATCACCCAGAAACTGGGCATACCCTATGTTTTTAAAGGTTCGTACCGAAAAGCCAATCGTTCGCGCGTGGATTCATTTACTGGTATAGGTGATGAAAAAGCACTGAAGATTCTGCAAAAGGTGGGAACTACTTTCAATATTCCCGTTGTAACCGACATTCACGAATCGCACGAAGCTGCAATGGTGGCCGAGTATGCAGATGTATTACAGATACCCGCTTTTTTGTGTCGTCAAACAGAACTATTAGTTGCAGCAGCCAAAACCGGAAAGATTGTAAACATAAAGAAAGGTCAATTCCTTTCGGCCGAAAGCATGCAGTTTGCTGCACAAAAGGTAGTGGACTCGGGCAACAACAATGTGATGTTGACAGAACGAGGCACAACATTTGGATACAATGATTTGATTGTTGATTACAGAGGCATCCCTACAATGCGAAAGTTTGGCTTCCCTGTTGTGATGGATGTTACACACAGTTTGCAACAACCCAATCAATCGTCGGGTGTTACGGGTGGAAAACCCGAATTAATAGAAACTATTTCCAAAGCGGCTATAGCAGTTGGAGCAGATGGTATATTCATCGAAACCCACCCAAACCCAAGCATTGCAAAGTCGGATGGTGCAAACATGTTGCAACTTAACAAGTTGGAAGATTTGTTGACGAAACTGGTAAAACTACGTGCTGCTTTATGAAGATAACGCCCTATAAAGTGGTGCTGGCATCCAACTCACCACGACGTGAGGAATTGCTAAGAGGGATTGATATCGATTTTGAAGTAAAGATTTTGCCAGACATTGATGAAAGCTTTCCCGATGACTTACTCAATGAAGAAATAGCAGAATTTGTAGCTTCAAAAAAAGCAAAGTCATATATATCATCGTTATGCGAAGAGGAATTGCTAATAACAGCTGATACAATAGTGCTGCTGGATGGAGAGGTTTTTGGTAAACCTATTAATAAAGAAGAAGCTAAAGAAATGTTACGTGCCTTATCTGGGAAAACCCACAAAGTGATAACTGGCGTTTGTTTGACCTCTTCAACTAAACAAACCTCATTCTCTGCCACTTCAAATGTTGAATTTGGAGAACTAACCGACACAGAAATCGAATACTATGTAGAGCACTACTCCCCACTTGATAAAGCAGGCGCTTATGGTGTGCAAGAGTGGATTGGATATGTGGCAGTGAAACACATTGACGGATCATATTACAACATAATGGGATTGCCCATACATCGTTTGTACAGCGAATTGAAAAGATTTTAACTTCAACAATAAACGTATTTAAAAGACTATGCTTACAGTAGAAAAAATTGGCGGAACATCCATGTCTCAGTTTCAGGATGTATTGCAAAACATAATTAAAGGTGACCGCAAAAACGAAGAATTATACAACCGTATTTTTGTAGTCTCGGCTTATAACAATGTTACTAACTGGCTGTTGGAACACAAGAAGACAGGTGAACCAGGCATTTACAATAAGTTCTTGAATGGCGAAGACTACAGTAGTGCATTAGATTCATTTGCCAAACGCCTACTCCTAATAAACGATGGCTTTGCGGATATTGGTCTCGACCTTAAAGAAGCACGCGATTTTATTCGTTTCCGTGTTGATCAGGCAAAAACTCTTCTGTATAGCCTTGGCAAAGTGATGGCTTCTGGATATGTTAACATCTTTGACATTTCGTTAGCAGCACGCGAGATATTGGCTTCTATTGGCGAAGCACATTCTGGATGGAATTCTGCCAATATCCTTAACAACAATGGCATCAATGCACGTTTTGTTGACTTGTGCGGATTTAACGACAATGAACCGCTTACTATTGATCAACGCATACATAAAGAATTTAGGGACATTGACTTCAGCAAAGTGCTTTGCATTGCAACAGGATACACCAAAGGAACTGAGGGCATTATGCGTGCTTTCGATCGTGGATACTCCGAAGTTACATTTAGCAAGATTGCCGTTGAGGTAAAAGCGGATGAAGCAATTATTCATAAGGAATACCATTTGTCAAGTGCAGATCCTAAAATTGTGGGGATAGAAAACTCTATACCTGTTGGTCAAACCAATTTCATAATTGCTGATCAGTTAGCTGACATTGGCATGGAAGCTATACATCCTAAAGCGGCAAAACCTTTGGAGCTGGCGAACATAAATATTCGTATCAAAAACACTTTTGAACCTCAACACCCTGGAACTTTAATTTCGCGCGATTATATCTCTCCCAATCCGCGCGTTGAAATAGTTTCTGGTACACGCAAAGTAATTGCAGTGGAAGTTCACGACCCAATGATGGTGGGCGAAGTAGGCTTTGACTTAGGTATCATGCAGCATTTAGATAAAAACAAAGTGAGCTATATCCTGAAATCGACCAATGCCAACTCTATCACGTTTGTTTTATGGGACACCGAAAAGTCGAAAAGATTGATTGAAGAGCTTACAAGAACCTACTATAGAGTGATTACGTTACCAACCTCAATTGTGAGTGTATTGGGAACCAATATTGCCATGCCTGGTTTTCTATACAGAGCGAGCAAAGCACTCTACGAAAAAGAAATTAACATTGAAAGTATCGGACAATCGTTGAATCAGGTTAATATTCAGTTTGTAGTGAAAAGAGAATGTTACGAAAATGCAGTTGTAGCGTTGAATGATGCTTTTGTGAAAAGTCAGATTTAGAAAATAAGCACGACAAATTAACTCATTGAAAATTAACGCTCATTCATTATGGAAACACCTGTAAATTACGATGTGTCAACACCACAGTCTCTAAAGAAACGAAGCATTAAGGAGCGCTATTCAACCACTATCAAAGTAGCCATAGTCGGTATACTTACGCTGTTTTTGCTCATTCCACTTGGCATGATAAGGAGTCTTATCTACGAGCGAATGGACACAAAGAGGAGTGCTGTAAGCGAGATAACCTCAAAGTGGAGCGGAGAGCAAATATTGACGGGTCCATGTATTGTGATTCCTTATGTTCAAGAGCTAAATCAAAAAGAGAAACAGGTGTTAGTACGGAAAAACTTGTTAGTTTTGCCAGAAGAGTTGAACGTAGTAGCCGAGGCGAAGGCAGAAAAGAGGAAACGTGCCATATATGATGTCACAGTTTACCGCTCAGATATAGTTTTTTCAGGCAAATTCAACATGTCTGAACTTGCAAAAACAGGCATCAAACTTGAGCAGATGTACTTGGACGAAGCACGCGTTATTATGGGAATATCCGATTTGAAAGGAATTCGTGAAGGCGTGGTGTTACAATTTGGAGATAACCAGCTAAATTTTGAGTCGGGCATCCCTGTTGATAATCTATATTCCGAATCAACTCCACCCATGGACATGTACTACATGGAGCGGGTAAAACCAACTACATCTCCTTCGGTTTCTACAGGAATATTTGGAGCAGGACTAAACGTTAAGTTAGATTCAATAGCTTTGACTGGCGTAAAACAAGAGGCAATACCTTTCACAGTTACATTACACCTTAATGGATCAGAAGGTTTCTACATCACACCTATTGGAAAAACAACTACAGCTCAGCTCAAATCAGATTGGGCAACACCAAGTTTTGGGGGCGGTTTTCTGCCCGAAAGTCATGATGTGACTAAAGAAGGATTTAAAGCTCAGTGGAAAGTTATTGATCTTAACCGTAGTTTCGGTCAAACCGTTAATGCGGAAAATGAAACAGCAATTAATCAAATGGCATCTTCAGTATTTGGAGTGAAGTTTATTCAATCTGTAGATCAATACCAACAGAACATTCGCAGTGTGAAATATGCAATCCTTATCATTCTTCTCACTTTCGTTATTGTTTTCTTTGTGGAAATATTGAAAGGACAATTGGTCAATCCTTTTCAGTATCTACTGGTAGGGTTAGCCTTGGTATTGTTCTATTCGTTGTTGTTGTCGCTGTCGGAAATATGGGGTTTTAATCTTGCCTATTTCATAGCAGCCATAATGACAACTGCTTTAATCATATTACACATGTCAAGCATTCTTCAAAACCGAAAACAAGGAATGTTTATCGGAGCTTTATTAGCTTTTCTGTATCTTTTTGTTTTCATATTGATACAGATGGAAAGTTATGCACTGCTTGTGGGTAGCATTGGTTTATTCTGCATTTTGGCAGTGATAATGTATTATTCGAAAAAGTTGAAAATATAGATATACTATCTGATAAACTTAGGAAATATTTTTTTTAAACATTTCCACTCCGTTGAAAATGTTTGAAACTGATGAAAATTGAAAACACCACGGTGAAAATGTTTGAAAACACTTTTTTCTCATTTTATCGCTCAAATTTGCTCCATTTTTGCCTTAAAAGTTGATTCCTACTGACGATCATCTATTATCATCTATTGATTTTTTAATCTTTGTGCGTTTATTCCTCTTATAAAGCATTTTTTTCGCGCTTATCCTCAAAAAAAGCACGATTTTAGTGATTCAAAACATTTCTACTGCGGTAAATTGTGTTTTCATCACATGAAAATCCAATCCACCGCGGTGGATTTGATTTCCACCTGTTTTTTGACGTATTTTCTTTTGAATTATATTAACCCATCTTGCAGGCT
>DEZB01000025.1 GCA_002364735.1 Bacteroidales bacterium UBA3143 | reverse complement strand
TAAACAGTGAGATGTGATAGATTACTTGTATTTATTTTAAGAGGTTTTTTAAGAATAGTTTTTAGAGGCCCCCTTATGTAAATACGAGAGATTAGTAGGTTAAATGACTTACGACTGTTGATAAGATGAATTAGACTGCAAAATGGTATTAGATATTACTCTGTTTCCTTATTCCTCAGAAACAAACTTCTCAGGATGCCTGCCTTGAATTCCAGCATATTTTGATTTTATAATCTCCATATCTTCATCTACATTTCCAGTTGGATAAAATTCATCTAAAAAAGAGATTGTTTTAGTTCCATAATCCAGAGCAACCAAAATAATGGGGACTTTCGCTTTCAGGGCGATGAAATAGAACCCTTTCTTCCATTTTTCAACACGTTTACGAGTGCCTTCAGGCGTTACAGCAAGTTGAAATTTATCTCTCTTTTTAAACTCATCTGCTAACTTATCAGTGATTGATCTGTTTTTATCCCTATCAACTGGAATACCTCCAATACTATTGAAGAAATAATTGAAAGGAAATACAAACCAGCTTTTTTTAATCAAAAAATTAGCGGTTCTACCGATCGAAGTGTAAGCAAGTTTCCCCATGATGAAATCGCAATTGCTTGTGTGAGGCGCAACAGCTATTACACATTTTGGAATCTCGGGGATAATATTTATTACTTTCCACCCCATTAGCTTAAGTATAAACTGACTTAGTTTTTCTTTCATATATATAATAATGTTGACAATTGAATTTACTTTATTAGTATCTATGAACAAATGTAGTTTTGTTTAGTTCTATCTCTTTTAAACGAAGGGTTAGATGCATAATCCATCCTCATTCTTTGTTCATTTGTTCTAATTTATTGATAGCTTTTTCCCATTTTGTCATGGTTGACAACATACGTTGTTCAATATCCACATGCGACTGATACAATTCTGTATCTGCTGCACCTTCGGGTGTAGATAGTTTTGTTACAATCTCTTTTGTTTTCAACTCCAATTGATGAATCTCTTTTTCGAGATCTTCAACATTTTTTTCCAATCGGCGGATGGTTCTATTACGCTCTTTTTGTTCTTCATACGAGAGTTTATTGTCTGGAATCTCCTCCTTAATTATCTCCTTAGTAGTTGCATGATTTGTTGAAAGCTCAAGCTGTTGTAAACTTTCCATATTCTTTTTAGAGAGAAAGTCGTAGATGCCGCCCATATGTTCTATTACTTTTCCACCACCAAACTCATAGATTTTAGTCACTAACCCTTCCAAGAAATCACGGTCGTGAGATACGATTATGGCAGTTCCATCAAACTCATTGATGGCCTGCTTTAATACATCTTTTGATGCCATGTCTAAGTGATTGGTAGGCTCGTCCAGAATAAGAAGATTAACAGGTTCAAGCAATAGCCTTATCATTGCCAAACGACTTCTTTCACCACCCGATAATACCTTTACAGGCTTGTCGGATGCTTCTCCACCAAACATAAATGCTCCCAATATGCTGCGTATCTTAGTGCGAGCATCTCCAGTAGCTACATAATCAATGGTGTCAAATACTGTCATGCTTTCATCCAGCATTTGCGCTTGGTTTTGTGCAAAGTAGCCAATCTTTACATTGTGTCCCAATTCAAGTTTGCCAGAGTAGTCAATCTCGTCCATTATGCATTTGACCAGGGTAGACTTACCCTCCCCATTCTTACCAATAAATGCAATCTTGTCTCCCCGATTAATAGTAAAGGTTACATTTGAAAAGACGGTGTGGTCACCATAGTTCTTGCCCACACTTTCCATCGTTACTGGATATGAACCTGATCGAGGAGCAGGTGGAAACTTCAAGTTTAATTTGGATGTATCAATTTCATCTACTTCAATTCGCTCCAGTTTATTCAACTGTTTAATGCGCGACTGCACCTGTATTGACTTAGAAGCTTGATATCGAAACCGATCAATAAATGCCTCGGTGTCTCCTATCTGTTTTTGTTGATTCTCGTAAGCACGCATCTGTTGTTCACGTCGTTCTTTACGTAATATCACATATTGAGAATAGTTGACTTTGTAATCATATATCTGTCCTAATGAAATCTCGATAGTTCTATTGGTTACAGCATCCAAGAATGCCCTATCATGCGAAACAAGCATTACAGCGTTCGCGCTTTTAGCCAGAAAGCTTTCCAGCCATTGTATCGATTCAATGTCTAAATGGTTGGTGGGCTCATCCAGCAAAAGAACATCATGCGACTGTAGTAACAATTTGGCCAACTCAATACGCATGCGCCAGCCACCACTAAATTCGCTTGTAGCTCTGTCGAAATCACTCCTTAAGAAACCCAATCCAAGAAGAGTCTTCTCAATTTCGGCTTCGAAATTGTTGATGCCACTCATTAAGAGTTGCTCTTGGAGCACTGCCGAACGATCAATTAAATCGAGGTAATCTTGCGATTCAAAATCAGTGCGATCAGCCATTTCCTGATGCATTGCATCCAATTGATGCTGCATATTGGTAAGATGCGCAAATGCCATGCTTGCTTCATCTACTACAGTTCGGGAATTGTCAAGCTTCATTTGCTGAGGTAAATAACCAATAGTTACCTCCTTGGGGTAGGATATATTTCCACCAGTTGGTTTTTGTATTCCAGCTATTATCTTCAAAAGGGTAGATTTGCCTGCGCCGTTTTTTCCTACAAGGGCAATTCTTTCATTTTGGTTTAAAACAAATGAGACTTCATCAAATAAAGTGAAGCCTCCGAACTCTACATTTAAATTTTCTATTGATATCACACACACTAATTTTTTACAAAGTAACTTCTTTCGACCTAATAATAAAAATATTTATGTCATTAGCACACTATCTATTGCAGTTATTTTTAATTGGTATGCGATAATTTATATCTTTGTAGAAACAATAAACATTTATTTCGATATGAAAACTATCTCTTCATTGCTATTGACACTTTTAGCTCTTTCAAGTTTTGTTTTTGTAAGTTGCAACACAAAAACTCAAACCAAAGATGAACCATCTGAATGGATCTCCTTATTTAGTGAGAACGACCTCGACGATTGGACAGTAAAAATAACTGGATACGAAGTTAATGATAACTATGCAAATACATTCCGTATGGAAGATGGCATCATGAAAGTACGTTACGATGAAGGTTATGACACTTTCGATAATCGATTCGGTCACATATTCTATAAAGATACTTTTTCGCATTATATTTTAAGACTTGAGTACCGCTTTGTAGGAGAACAATGCCCCGGCGCACCTGGTTGGGCTTACAGAAACTCAGGTATTATGTTTCACGGACAATCGCCCGAAAGCATGACAGTTGATCAAGACTTTCCCGCTTCAATAGAATATCAATTGTTGGGTAGTGATTCTACACGCATGCAAGTAACTGGCAGTGTTTGCACACCTGGAACAAATATTGTGATAAATGGTGAACTCATTTTAGATCATTGCATACAATCATCGTCAGAAAGCTTTATGGATGACCAGTGGGTGACGGCCGAAGTGGAAGTGAGAGGCAATAAAGTTATTAGACACATCATTAATGGTGTGACAGTGATGGAATACAGTGAACCACAATTGGACGATAGAGAAACATACTACGATAAACTTGTAGCATTGAACAATGGAACTCACATGTTATCGAGTGGAACTATCTCGCTACAAAGCGAAGGTCATCCGTGCGACTTCAGAAATGTGGAAATAAAGGTGTTGGAAGAATAAAAAAGCAAGAATTTTTAATTGAAACAGATCTATTTCAAGTTTGATGATGTTAAATTCATACTTCTTCGCTTCATTATTAAAGTAAAACCTTATTTTTACAACTTAATTATAACATAATTCCTTCCTTTTGAAATAATATGACTTCAAACAACACTGAGAATACAAAATCTCGTAAGAAAAAGAACAGGAAGACAAAAACAATCTTCCTTATCATCGGCTTCCTTTTCGGTGCTGGTGTAATAATGGCGCTTTATCAAACGTCGGTTTACTTTTCAACCAACGAGTCGTGCATGATTTGTCATGTTCATCCACATGCGGAAGAGACTTGGCGATTATCTACACACGTAAACAATAGAAGTGGCGTAACAGTCAATTGTGTAGACTGCCACTTACCACCCAAAAATGAGACTTGGAATCATTACACTGCCAAGATAAAACTCGGTGCACGTGATGTGTGGGGCTATATCACAAAAGATAGTGCTGATTTCAATTGGGAAATGAAATCTGAGTTGGAACATGCTGTTAAATACATCCCTAACGAGTCGTGCAAGGAGTGCCATCAAAATCTATTCCCACAGGGAATTTCAGATGATGGTATCACTGCACATTTGCATTACGATGAAAATGAAACCAAACTGAACCTGCAGTGTATCAGTTGTCACTTGGATGCAGGTCACTACAATCCTGATTATTCACATTCGCAGATGGTCGGTATTCCTGGTTATGGAGACGGAGCAAGCAATGTAGTTGATACAGCTTCCTACTTCAAATCGCCTACGGATGTTACAGCTTTTGAAAACTTCACAGAAAAGATCCCTGGCACACCTATATCTTTCAATATGGTAGCCATACCAGGCGGTACATTCAAAATGGGAAGTCCTAAGAGTGAACCATTTCATCAACCTGATGAGGCACCCGTTCATGATGTTACTATTAGCCCCTTCTTTATGGCTGAAGTAGAGACCACTTGGGATCAATTTTGGGCATTTTATGCCAACACTATGAGCGAAGGTCGTACTCCACCCGAAACAACTTACTCCAGAAATCTTGAAGCAATGGATGTTGACGGCATTTCGGGTCCAACTCCACCATTTGGATTTCCTGATCAAGGATGGGGTGGCAATGATAGGCCCGCCATCACTATGACTCATTATGCAGCAGAGACTTTCTGCTTGTGGTTGTCGAAAAAGACTGGCAAGAAATACCGTCTGCCTACCGAAGCAGAGTGGGAATATGCAGCTCGAGGCAACACGCAGACACCCTACTTCTTTGAAGGCAATCCCAAAGATTTTTCGGAGTATGGATTTTGGAGAAGATTTTTCCCTGCAAAAACAGAGGGTATAACATCTTATGTTATATACGACAACAACAGTTTTAACCGTTCACAAGAACCTGACTTAGTAGAACCAAATCCATTTGGATTAAAAAACATGTTAGGTAATGTATTGGAGTATACGGCAGATAAATACGACCCCAACGCTTACGAAAAACGTTCTGATGGCGTTACCAATCCAATAGTGACAGAAGGAGACGAATGGGTCGTGCGTGGTGGTTATTTTGCCTCTGATGCATCGGATGTGCGATCAGCTGCACGTAGTCATACTCATCACGATGAGTGGATGAAAACAGATCCACAACAACCCAAAAGCATTTGGTGGTATTCCGATTTCAAAGGTATCGGCTTTAGAGTAGTGTGTGAAGCAGATTCACTTGCACCGACAAATTAACTAACAGTATTTGACTCGCGCGCAGTTTGCACACCGTGTGTTGAGAAGCAAAATAATTATAAATAATTAATTCACTATTGCGACACACGCATTAACAATGCGTGCTGTCGTTTTAGCTAACTAACAACAGATATTTAATCAAAGAATAAAAGACATGAAAAAAGAGCACAACTTAAGCAGAAGAGGCTTTTTAAAAAGCACAGCTCTTGCTGGAACAGTTGGAATGATAGGAGTTCCAGGAGTAGCTGGTCTATTATCATCATGCAATAACAATAACAAAAAGAGTGCTAACATACCATTGAAAGATCCAGGTAGTTATTATGTACCCAATCTATCTGATATGGCTGATGATGGGCGCGAGCTTAAAGCTGGTGTAGTTGGTTGTGGAGGTAGAGGCTCTGGTGCAGCAATGGACTTTTTAAATTCTGCAAATGGTGTCACCATTGTTGCTCTTGGCGATGCGTTTGAGGATCGTGTAAATAGCTTGGCCGATAAATTGAAAAGCGAAAAGAATATTGATATACCCACCGAGATGCGCTTTGTGGGATTAGATGCATACAAAAAGGTTGTGGATAGCGACGTAGATATAGTAATAGACTGCTCGCCACCTTTTTTTAGACCTTCGCACTTTGAATATATTGTAGAAAAGAATAAGCATAGCTTCATAGAGAAACCTCTGTTTGTAGATGCAGTGGGATATCGCAAAGTAATGGCAACGGCAAAGCAAGCAACGGCAAAGAGTTTGTCTGTTGTAGTAGGCACAATACGTCATCATCAACGCAGTTATGTAGAATCATATAAGCAGATTATGGATGGAGCCATTGGTGAGATTACCGGCGGAGCCGTATATTATAATGTAGGTTCACAATGGCATAAAGAGCGTCAACCCGAGTGGAACGATATGGAATATATGTTGAGAGATTGGTTTAGCTGGCGATGGCTATCGGGCGATCACATCTTGGAGCAACATATTCATAGCATTGATGCATTTATATGGCTGACAGGACTGAAACCATTAAGCGCTTTAGCTTTTGGTTCTAATCAACGTCGTGAAGTGGGAGATAGATTTGATAATTTTAGTACCGATTTCACAATGGAAAACGGGGCGCACATGCACAGTATGTGTCGACAAATAGATGGTTGTACCAATAATGTTAGCAATTATATACAAGGAACCAAAGGTTCATGGACTGGTACAGGTGCGGTTGGTGGCGAGGTGGTAATAAAAGACTTGGCAGGCAAAGTAATTTGGGCGTTTGATGAGGAAGATGAGAAAGCAAAACACAAACAGACTAACCCATTTGTTTTGGAACACGTAAACTTGGTGAATTGTATCCGCAAGAACACTCCTATTGAACAAGCATCTGAAGCAGCAGTACCAAATATGGCTGCGATGATGGGAAGAGAGTCGGCATACACTGGATTGGAAAAAACTTGGGAAGAAATGACAGCATCATCTTTGAATTACGCTCCTGCCGAATTGAGTATGGATGCAAAGATAGATATGAGTTCGTTTGTAACGCCCGTTCCTGGTAAAAGTAAAGAGTAGAAATTAACAAAAAAACTTCAACGCCCACACAACTTGAATTGAACAGACTATATATCTAAAACATATTAATCAAAGATTATAAGACATGAAAGAGAAGAACATTTTAAGCAGAAGGAACTTCCTAAAGACAACAGCTCTTGCGGGAACTGTTGGAGCAATAGGCGCAGGTGGTGCAACAGGTCTATTATCGTCATGCAGCAGTGGCAGCAAGAAGACAGCTAATACTCCTTTAAAGGAGCCAGGTAGTTATTATGTGCCGAATTTACCCGATATGGCGGATGATGGACGGGAGCTTAAAGCGGGTGTCATTGGTTGTGGGGGCAGAGGTTCTGGTGCTGCAATGGATTTTTTGAACGCTGCAAATGGGGTCACAATTGTTGCTCTTGGTGATGTGTTCGAAGAACGTGTAAATAGTCTTGCCGATAATCTAAAGAGTGAAAAAAACATAGATATACCCACTAATATGCGCTTTGTTGGTCTTGATGCCTACCAAAAAGTTATTGATAGTGATGTGGATATTATTATTGAGTGTACACCACCTTACTTTCGTCCTTTGCACTTTGAGTATGCTGTACAAAAAAACAAACATTGCTTTCTCGAAAAACCTTTTTTTGTTGATTCAGTAGGTTATCGCAAAGTGATGGCTACCGCAAAGCAAGCGCAAGCAAAGAGTTTAAGTGTTGTCACAGGAGCTATTCGTCGTCATCAACGAAGTTACGTGGCATCTCATCAACAAATTATGAACGGAGCCATTGGTGAAATTACAGGTGGTACAGTTCATTATAATGTTGGCAAATCATGGGTTAAAGAACGTCAACCAGGGTGGAACGATCTGGAGTATATGTTGAAAGATTGGACAAACTGGATATGGCTATCGGGTGATATCATGCTTCAAATACTTTACCATAATATTGATGCGTTCGTTTGGCTCACTGGTTTAAAGCCCGAAAGAGCATTAGGTTTTGGTTCGCGTTTGCGTGCAGTATCTGGCACCCAATACGACAACTTTAGCGTCGATTTCGTAATGGAAAACGATGTTCATATACATGGCATGTGTCGCAAAATTGACGGTTGCACTAACAATGTTAGCAATATTATACAAGGTACAAAAGGTTCGTGGACAGGAATAGGAACTGTGGGAGGTGAAGCTATAATAAAAGACTTAGCAGGCAATGTAATTTGGAAGTTTGACGAAGAAGAAGAGAAAGCAAATCACAAACAAACCAATCCTTTTGTGTTGGAGCACGTAAATTTGATCAATTGCATTCGAAAGAATACACCTATTGAACAAGTATCTGAATTATCTGTGGCTAACATGTTTGGTATTATGGGCCGAGAGTCGGCATACACAGGACTGGAAAAAACTTGGGAAGAGATGTCAGCATCATCTTTAGACTACACTCCTTCGGATTTCAACATGGGCAGTATGGATATGAGTCAATTTGTGACTCCCGTTCCTGGGACAAGCAAAAATAGCTAATTGGCACATCAAATGCTACAACGAATAAGTAAGAGACTAAACAAATAATTACGGATATTAATCAAAGAATAAAAGACATGAAAAAAGAGAACAACTTAAGCAGAAGAAACTTCCTAAAAACTACTGCTCTTGCTGGAACTGTAGGAGTGATAGGGGGGGGCGGAGCAACCGGCTTCTTATCATCGTGCAGCAGTGACAACAAGAAGGCGGGCAATGCCCAATTGAGAGAACCCGGCAGTTACTACATTCCCAATCTACCCGACTTGGCCGACGATGGCAAAGAACTAAAAGCAGGCGTTGTTGGTTGTGGAGGCAGGGGCTCTGGTGCTGCTATGGATTTCTTGAACTCAGCAAATGGTGTAACTATTATTGCCCTTGCCGATGTGTTCGAAGAGCGTGTAAATGGCTTGGCAGATAAGTTGAAGAGTGAAAAAAATATAGATATACCTGCCAATATGCGTTTTGTGGGTCTTGATGCCTACAAACAAGTTATAGATAGTGACATAGATGTGTTGATTGATTGTACACCACCTTTCTTCCGTTCGTCGCACTTTGAGTATGCAGTGGAAAAGAACAAACATTGCTTCTTGGAGAAACCTCTTTTTGTGGATGCAGTGGGATACCGTCGTACAGTGGCGGCTGCAAAGCAAGCCAAAGCTAAAAACTTGTCGGTTGTAACGGGTACTCAGCGCCATCACCAACGCAATTATGTGGATTCTTTTCAACGAATTATGGATGGAGCTATTGGTGAAATCACGGGTGGTGTGGTTTATTGGAATCAAAGCATGTTGTGGTATCGCGAGCGTCAACCAGGGTGGAGCGATTTCGAATTTATGGTGAAAGACTGGGTAAACTGGAAATGGTTGTCGGGCGATCATATCATCGAACAACACGTTCACAATATAGATGTGTTCACATGGTTTAGCGGATTGAAACCCGTTAGTGCAGTTGGATTTGGTTCGCGTCACAGACGTGTTACGGGAGACCAATATGACAACTTCAGCATCGACTTCACTATGGAAAATGGCGTGCACCTACACAGTATGTGTCGACAAATTGATGGTTGCACCAACAATGTGAGCGAATTTATTCAAGGAACCAAAGGTTCATGGTCAACAGCCAATGGCGAAACAGTGATAAAGGACTTAGCGGGCAATGTGGTGTGGCAGTTTGATAAAGAGGACGAGAAAGCCAACTTCAAACAAACCAATCCATACACGTTGGAACACGTAAACTTGGTAAACTGCATCCGAAAGAACACTCCAATTGAGCAAGCTTCTGAAACGGCTGTCTCAAACATGGCGGCATTGATGGGACGTGAGTCTTCGTACACCGGTTTGGAAACGAAATGGGAAACAATGACTTCGTCGTCGTTAGACTACACCCCAGCCGATCTCAATATTGGCAGTATGGACATGAGCTCTTACGTAGTTCCAGTTCCTGGTAAACCAAAAGACTAATAAAATATAGTATTGTATTAGAGACAGGGCATGCCCTGTCTCTTTTGTTTACGGATTTTAAATTAAACAACTATGAACAACCTTAACAGAAGACGATTTCTTAAAACATCTCTCGTAGGTGCAGCCCTCGTCACTGCTGGGAAAACAGCTTTTGCGGGCAATGCAGCAAGGGAGTTTCACGAAAGTCAATTAGCTTCAAACAATTCATCACGGGTTGCATCGCCAGAACTCAAATTATCTTTCCAAGAAGGCATTGCCCCAGGCAAAACGCTGCGCGAGAAGTTCGACTTTATGGAAAAACATGGCGTGGTGGGCTTCGAGCCATCGGGTCGTGGCATTACTGGACGTGTGGATGAGATAAAACAAGAACTAAATGGACGAAACATACAAGTGAGTGCTGTGTGCGCAGGTTTCGAGGGCTTTCCGCTTTCAACTGATGCCGATGTGCGCAAGAAGTTTCACGATACAATAAGCGAAATCATTGTAGCAGCTGGTCAATTGGGTTCGACGGGGGTAATCTTTGTGCCCGCATTCAATCGACAAGTGCCCGTGATGGCACACACGATGGAAACGCGCGACTTCCTTTGTGAGGAAATAGATAAGTTGGGGACTTTTGCAAAAGAACATGGCACTACCGTAATATTCGAACCCCTCAATCGCAAAGAGGCATTCTATTTGCGCCAAGTGGGAGATGCTGCTTCTATATGTCGCGACATTAACAATGCGGGCGTTACCTGTATGGGCGACTTCTGGCACATGACTTGGGAGGAAGCTTCAGATAGGGGAGCGTTTGTTTCGGCAGGCGATTACCTGCAACATGTACATACTGCAAGCCGAAAGCGTCGCAGCATGCCAGGTGAGGATGGAGCAGCAGATAATTATGTGGATGGTTTCAAGGGATTGAAGCAAATAGGATATAACAATTACGTAAGCTTCGAATGTGGCTGTCAGGGAGATCGAGAAGTGGTGGTTCCTGCCGCAGTGGAGCTGTTGAGGAAGCAGTGGAAGGAAGCGTGAATGAGGTATGAGGTAAGAGGTATGAGGTGTGAGGTGTGAAGTATGAGGTGTGAGGTGTGAGGTGTGAGGTGTGAGGTATGAGGTATGAGGTGTGAGGTGTGAGGTGTGAGGTATGAAGTATGAGGTAAGAGGTATGTGGTATGCCACGCTCGCGCCGATTTGCAATACTTCGACAGGCTCAGTAACCGTCGGTGTGTTGCAAGCAAAATGAATTATTGAAAACAGGTTCGCTAACGCGACATACGGTTTATAAAACCGCGCGAGCGATTCCCATACCACATAACACACAACCCATAACCCAAACCCCATAACCCAAACCCCATAACCCACATCTCATACCACACAACCCATAACCCACAACAAATTTTAAAATAACAAAACTATGATACAATGGGGATTCATTGGTTGCGGTAGTGTAACCGAAAAGAAAAGTGGACCTGCCTTCGGTAAGGTAGATGGTTCGAAAGTAGTGGCTGTAATGCGTCGCAATGCCGATAAGGCAAAGGATTATGCACAAAGACACGGCATTGGCAAGTGGTATTCGGATGCTGATGAGTTGATAAACGATCCTGAAGTGACGGCCGTTTATGTGGCAACGCCTCCCGATACGCATGCCCAATACGCCATTGCGGCAATGCGTGCTGGCAAGCCTGTGTATGTAGAAAAACCAATGGCAACTACCT
This sequence comes from Bacteroidales bacterium UBA3143, assembly GCA_002364735.1. Lineage (GTDB taxonomy): Bacteria > Bacteroidota > Bacteroidia > Bacteroidales > Dysgonomonadaceae > UBA2632. The sequence goes on along the minus strand of DEZB01000025.1, from coordinate 94,061 downwards.
ACGAGGAGTGCCAACAAATGATTGCGGTTTCAAAGGAAACGGGCGTTCCTTGTTTCGTGGCCTACTACCGTCGTTCACTGCCCTATTTTCTTAGGGTGAAACAGTTGATTGACGATGGAATGTTGGGCGATATCTCTACCGTACAGATACGATTTGCCATTCCGCCCTACCAAACCGATTACAACCGCAACGCATTGCCATGGCGCGTCAAGAAGGAGATTGCTGGTGCTGGATATTTTTTCGATCTGGCATCGCATCAATTAGATTTGTTGGACTTTTTGTTTGGTCCTATCAATCATGCTACGGGTTATTCGGCCAACATAGCCAGATTGTACGATGTGGAAGACACCGTTTCGGCCACATTTCAGTTTGAGTCGGACATTGCTGGTAGCGGTAGCTGGAGTTTTGTTGCCCCATCGGGCATCAATGTCGATAGAATAGAAGTGGTAGGCACAAAAGGCACACTTTCGTTCTCCACATTCAGTTTCGACAACATAGAGTTGGAGACTTCCGAAGGCGTGGTGGCCTATATGGAGGAAAATCCCGAAAACATTCAATACTACTTAATCGAGAGTATCGTCAATCACCTCAATGGAAAGGGTGGGGCGGTAGTGAGCGATGCTGTTTCGGGTGCAAGAACTAATTGGGTGATGGGGCAGATATTGGGGGTGTGAGAAGTAAGGTGTGAGGTGTGTGGTGTGAGGTGTGAGGTATGAGGTATGAGGTATGAGGTATGAGGTATGAGGTGTGTGGTATGAGGTATGTTAACCAACCCCACACCTCAAAACCCATATCCCATAACCCATAACCCATAACCCATATCCCAGACCCCAAACCCCATAACACAAATTCGCTCGCGCCGATTTGCAATACTTCGACAGGCTCAGTAACCGTCGGTGTGTTGCGAAGCAAAATGAACTATTAAAAACAAGTTCGCTAACGCGACACACGGTTTACAAAACCGCGCGAGCAATATCCCCCAAACCTCAAACCTCAAACCCCATAACCCAAACATAACCCACACCTCATAACCCACACCCCATAACCCATACCCCACACCTCACCCCTCCTCTTTCCTCTTCCTCTGCCTTGCCTGCGCCACATACCTCTTCACCAATTGATTCAATGCTTGTTTCAATTCCACAAACATTCCTTCTCCTTCCACAAGGGCATATGCATTCACCACACCGGCATAAGCCAACAACTCATTTTGAGCATTCACCCTTGCTTTTTTTGCCACGCCCGTGACGTAATGCGCTTGCGCAGTGTAGCGCACACGTTGTTCGTGCTCAAAAACATCGTTGTGAGCAGTCAGTGCCGTTACGGCATCAGTCAAATTTAGTGTGGCAATGCTTTCCACCGAGGCTGGTCGTGCAAATTCTTGCAGTAGATTGCCGATCATTGAGGTTTGTTGGTCTTGACTCATACGCGAAATAGCACTTCCCGTGCCATATTTTTTGAAAATGCGTTTCAAAACAGTGGCAGCCTGCATCTTTTTTTCATCGAAACGATAGTCTATATAGTCTCGCACCAGTGTGTAGATTTTACGAATGGCAAAATCGCGCTCAATCTCGGCCTTTTGCAGCTCCTCAATGGGTATTTGACGCTGTTGAGCTATCTCAATATCGTAAATATCAAATGCCGCACGCAATTCTTTTAGCTTATTGTTGACCGCCTCGGGCAATCCTTCGGTGCGTGACTCGGCAAATTCCAAAAAATAGTATAGAAGTTGGAAGACTTCCCAGCGGTTTAGCATTTTTAATTGGTAGTAGCGGACTTTCATAGCTATTATTTTAGAAAAAGCACTATTGCTCTGCAAATATATGTTATCTTTTTAAGAATAACTACACTTTCGGCATCGGAATTACTCTTCGCAACATTGCAAAGCATACTTCCTATATTGGAACACGGCTTCGTAACGTTGCGGAGCATTAATCCTATTTAGGAACATAGCAAAACATCATTACAGAGCATTGTTCCTATTTAGGAACATAGCAAAACATCATTGCGAAGTATTATTCCGATTTCGGAACACTACAAAACATCGTTGCGAAGCATAGTTCCTAAACAACATTGCCCCTTTTTCTTGACAAAACGCTACAATGTGTCACAAAACCACTGCTTTTTCTCGTCAATAACTACATATTTTTTTTTGCATAGATAGTTTATTTATCAATTTTATTTGATATATTTGCGAGGACGATTAAATAACACTCCTTTAAGCGGTTATTTGGCACAATATTCATCTTTTTCATCAAAACCTTTAAATAGCACACTATGCTTCACAATCATTTATTTTGGTTAGCTGTAGCACTTTTCTTTTGTTCAGCTATCAATATTAACGCATTCTTAGAGTATCACAAAACAATTCGCATTTGGCCATCTGTTTTGGGTTTAGTAGGGCTGTTTGGTCTGATAGGTTGGTCTATAAGGATATTTGCTCTTGCTGCAGAGTTCAACTTGTGGTGGCTTTTTGGCGTTGGTGCTGTCTCTCTGCTCTTCACGGGTGTATTTTCTTTCCTAACGCGCAAAAATTTAAACATAATTGCTGGCAGTATCAATCTTGTGCTCATACCGCTCATCTGGTGGCATGGCAGTAGGTTTTGTTACGATAATCCTTGCACATGGTTTTATGATTCTTTGGATGCAGTGAAGGGATTTTTCTCTTAAGGATAAATATTCACACCCCATACCCCAAAACTCCTACCTCATTTCCCCCTCAAGCTCGTTGACTTGATTTATCAATGCGCAAAAATATAAACAGCAATATGGTAAATCCCCAGAGCGACGACCCTCCGTAGCTAAAAAACGGCAGCGGAATGCCGATAACGGGCGTCAGTCCTAACACCATACCAATATTAACTATCAAATGGAAAACAAATATGCTGACGACGGCATATCCATAGACACGTCCGAAGGTAGTTCTTTGCCGTTCGGCAAGAAATATGAGTCGCCAAATGAAGATGAGGAAAAGAATTAGCACCAAGCTCGATCCCACAAAGCCTTGCTCTTCGCCAATGGTGCAGAAAATGAAATCGGTGTCCTGCTCGGGTACATATTTTAGTTTGGTTTGTGTGCCGTTCAGATAGCCCTTGCCAGTGAAAGCGCCCGAACCGATGGCAATTTTAGATTGCCCAATGTGATAACCCGATCCCAACAAGTCTTCCTCCATGCCCAATGTGACTTTTATACGCATACGTTGGTGGTGTTGTAGCACATCTTCGAAAACATATTCGGCCGACTCAAGAAATGCAAACGACCCGATGGCAAAAACAGCCATCAGCAGATAAATGCGTCGCCAGTAGCGCAACGAGAGAAAAAGTAAGTACACCACAATCAATCCCAATGACACAATGGCGCTGATGCCATAGTCCACCTCAATCCAATCGAACAGCGAAACGATGAAACTCACCAAAAATATGACCGCTGGAATGCCCAGAATGTAAAGCAGCACATTCATACGCTTAACGTAGCTCCACACCATGCCAGCGGTGAAGACAATGATAACAACAATCGTGTAAACTTCGCCCCGCGAGAAGATACCCAGCTCTTCTTCCGAGAACTTGATGCCCAAAACGAAGTAAACAATCATGGCCAGCCCTGTGAAAATGAACCCACCAGGCAATCCTTCGCGGTAAAGCATGATAACAAAGCTAAGATACACCAACGCCGTGCCCGTTTCGGCCTGAAAAATAACAATGAGCGTAGGCACAAGAATGATGGCCGACACCAACAACAGGTTTTTCGTCTCCATGAGCTTAAATCCATGCGTACTCATGACTTTGGCAAGCATAAGGGCAATGATAAATTTCATAAACTCGGCAGGTTGTACCCTCACAGGCCCCATCACCAACCACGAATGCGACCCTTTAATGTTGGGCGCAACGGCCAGCGTCAACAAAAGCAGTGCAATGCCTATGGCGTAAAACAAAATGGCAAACGTGTCGAAGAAACCTGCATCTATCTTCATTATGAGGAAGGCAATTGCCAACGAAGTGCCCATCCAAATGAGCTGCATGCCTGCACGACCCGATAGATCGAATAAACTCACAGCGTTTTCCAGATCGTAACTGGCCGCATAGATGTTGAGCCAACCTGCCACAATAAAAAGCAAGTACATTGCTACCGTGAGCCAATCTACTCTCCCTTTTTCTTTGGTAATGCTATTGTACATTGAGCGTCTGTCTGTTTCGAAGATAAATATTTGGCAGTATGGTTGTGTTCACTATGCGGTCTTCCAGCCATTGATCGGATGGAGGTATGGAGTCTTTGAAGAATTTTTGCATCATCAATCGTCCAATTGGCACAGCATTGCTCGCACCAAATCGTCCGTTCTCAACAATCACCGCAATGGCCACTTGCGGATTGTCCTTTGGTGCAAAACCCATAAACAAAGAGTGGTCGTCACCGTGTGGATTTTCAGAAGTTCCAGTTTTGCCACACACTTCAATCTCGGGTTCTAAGTTAATACCTCGACACGTGCCACCCGTTACGGCGTGTGCCATGCCACTTACAGTCACTTCGAAGAATTCCCGAGCAATACCCGATTCATGTCGGGTGGTATATGTTTTGTCCAACGGTTGGTCCTTTAGTTTTTTCACCACATGAGGCACATAGTAATGTCCACGGTTGGCGGTCAAGGCTGCAAAATTGGCTATTTGCAATGGGGTGGTCAAAATTTCGCCCTGCCCAATGGCAATAGAGATAATGTTGGCGGCACGCCAATTATCGGTTTGATGCACTTTGCTATAGAATTTGCTGTTGGGGATGAATCCTCGTTTCTCCGACGGCAAATCTACGCCCAACTTGTTGCCAAAACCGAACAAAACCATTTGATCTTTCCATTTATCGAAGGCTTCATTAATGTTTTTGTATTTGGTGCGGTTGGTCAACATGGCCGTTAGTCCATAGCAGAAGAAAGAGTTGCACGATGTGGCAATTGCTGGATCTAACGACAGTGGCGATGGATGCCCATGACAACGTGGGCGACCTCCCAATGGGGGATACCCGCCAGCGCAGCCATATCTGGTGTCGGGGGTGATGGCACCTGAGCCCAAGAACACCAATCCTTGTGCAGGTTTAAAGGTAGATCCAGGGGGATACAATCCCGATACGGCTCGATTGATGAGTGGTTTGTATGGATCGCGCGCCAGCTTCATAAAGTTTTCGCCAAAGTCACGCCCCGTTAGTAGTGCAGGATCATAGCTTGGAGCTGCCACCATTGCCAATATCTCTCCTGTTTTGGGTTCAATCATGATGATGCTGCCAATCTTGTTTTGCATTAAGTATTCGCCATAGGCTTGCAGCTCCATATCGATGGAGAGTGTCAAATCTTGTCCCGATACGGGCATTTTGTCATGCGCACCGTCTTCATATTTGCCTTGAATTCTTCCGTGCGCATCGCGCAATAGCACTTCTACGCCTTTTTCTCCACGCAAATCGGCTTCGTGTGAGGCTTCAATGCCCGATTTGCCAATAAAATCGCCCCGCGAGTAGTAATCGTCGGCTGCTATTGCATTTTTATCCACCTCGGCAATGTATCCCAGTATCAATCCCATGTTGGGATATTTGTATTGTCGCTCGGTACGGTTCTGTATGTAGATGCCAGGAAACTTGTAGAGCTTTTCTTGCAACATGGCATGCTCGCGCACATTGAGCTTCGACATAAATCGTTGTGGAGTGTACGAAGAATAGCCAGGGTTTCTACGGCTGTCACGCATCAGTGAGTCAAGTTCCAAGAAAGTTTCCTTTTCAATCTTCAGTGTGTTGCAAAAGTCAAGCGTATCAAAATCTTTCAACTCTCTTGTTATCATCATCACGTCATAGGTAGCCTGATTGTATACCACCAGATTGTTGTTACGATCGAAGATTGCACCGCGCGATGGGTACAATGTTTTTTTGTAGAAGGCATTGCTATCTGCAAAACCCCTATACTTCTTGTCAACAATCTGCAAATTGAACAACTGCACCATGTATATCACAGCAATTATGGCCACTGTGATACCAATAATGGTACTTCTTTTTGAATATGGATCTTTTTTGTTAGTCACTTACAAGTTTTTTGTACACAAAGCTATCCAATGCGAATAGTAGGATGAGGGTTAATACAACGGAGGACACCAAGCGCAACAATAATATATTTAAATTGAAGAGCGAGAAGGTTTCCAAACCTAACAAAACCATTTGATGAATCAAAACCATTATTACTGTGTAGCGAATAAAGGGACCCATGGCTACGTAGATACTGGGAATAAAGTTTTCGAACTCCTCGCGTGTAAAAAATAGGCGCAATAGTGGCCTACGCATTGCGGCTACCAATGTTGTGGCTGCTGCATTGATGCCTGGGGTGTTGAGAAACACATCAATAATGAATCCCATCAAGAACCCCATGATGATTACATAAAAAACATTCCTACCCATGGGCAGTTTCACCAAGAAGTAGATGTATAGAAATGGAGTTGCGAAGCCAAACACACTGATTTGATTAAACACCAGCACTTGCAGCAGAATTAACACCACAAATAGCAACGCTTCGTATAGATAATCCAGCTTCATTCGTTTACAGTTGCTTCAAGAGAGGTTCGCTCCAGTGTGTATTTGTCATCAATGATGAGCACATGTTGCAGTGTATGAAAATTGGTGGCCAACGTTATGTTGAATGTATTGAAATTGTCGTCCATCGATGTGCCCATCTCTTGGTTGTAGCCAATTATTATTCCCTCGGGGAATATGCGCGAGAACCCAGTAACTACTGTGTCGCCCTCATTAAATATTTCGTGTTTGGGGAGCTCTGTTAATTGAGCAATGTCAACATTATTGCCGTTCCACATGATGGAGCCGAAATTCTCGGAGTTCTTGAGTTTGGCACCAAGCCTAAACTTCGGATTGATAACGGGTATAATAACCGAAAAATGATTGGATACGCTACGCACAACACCTACAACACCCTCATTGGATATCACGCCCATGTCAGCTTTCACGCCATCCAGTGCACCTTTGTCTACTGTTAAGTAGTTATTAAACTTAGAGATGCTGATGTTGACCACATCGGCTGGTATAAATTCGAATTGTGTGGGTTGAATAGAGTCTATAGTGAACGATTCAATCGCTGTTGTATCCTCAGATATTGCTGTTATTTCCTTTTTTAGTAGTTGCACCGTGCGTTCCAATTGAGCGTTTCGCTCCAGAAGCTCTTGGTTGTTGCCCTTTAGGTGGAAAAATGAAGTAACCTCATTCGATAGTTTGTACACTTCGCCCGACAATCTGTTTGCCGAAGATAAGTAAACGCTTCGTTGATATGAGTTATGTTTAAACACCAAATAAAGACTGAAAACTATCAATAAAACTGCCAGAAACCATGCACTGTTCCTTAAAATATAATTAAGAAGGTTTCTCATAAATAGCCCCTGTGATGTATCATGCGATAGTTAATCGCATCTTTGTAAATAAATGAGTGAAGTGGTTACTCCCTTTCCGCTTCCAACATGGCTGATAACTTGCGTAACGAAGTGTTCTGGTGCATCCTATAAGCAAATTATCTCATTAAGAAGTTAAATTTATCGATGTTGCGTAGACCAATTCCTGTTCCTTTTGCTACAACACGCAAGGGATCTTCCGCCACATGAAACTTGATGCCTATTTTGTCTGTAAATCTTTTATCCAATCCTCGCAGCAGTGCACCACCACCTGTAATGTAGATACCATTGCGAACAATATCAGCATACAATTCGGGAGGAGTATGTTCCAATGCGCTCAAAATGGCCGAATCGACTTTCGAAATAGATTTCTCAAGACAATGTGCAATCTCTTGATAAGAAATTGGGACATCCATTGGCAAAGATGTCATGCGGTTTGGTCCATGTACTACATAATCTTCTGGTGGATCGGATAGTTCGGTAAGCACCGAACCTACATGTATCTTGATTTGTTCGGCAGTCCTCTCACCCACTTTAATGTTGTGTTGTCGGCCCATGTATTCTTGTATGTCTTCTGTGAGGTCGTCACCCGCAATCTTAATTGATTTGTTGGAAACAATACCACCCAAAGAGATAACTGCAATTTCGGTAGTACCACCACCTATGTCAACAATCATGTTTCCTTCGGGTGCTTCCACATCTATGCCAATACCCAATGCAGCAGCCATTGGCTCAAATATCATATATACATCGCGACCTCCTGCATGCTCAGCCGAGTCGCGCACCGCACGAATCTCAACTTCAGTACTACCAGAAGGTATGCACACCACCACGCGAAGCGATGGAGAGAAGAAACTTTTTTTGTTCTTGTTGGCCATTTTAATCATACCGCGAATCATTTGTTCGGCAGCAGCAAAATCGGCAATCACACCATCGCGCAATGGACGAATAGTGCGTATATTCTCATGGGTTTTCCCATGCATTTGTCTTGCTTTTTCTCCCAAAGCAATCATTTTATCTGTTTTGCGATCTAACGCAACAATTGAAGGCTCGTCTAATAGTATTTTTCCGGCGCTGTTTACAATTACAGTGTTGGCAGTGCCAAGGTCCATGGCCAACTCTTGTGTGAATGAAAATAATCCCATATTATTTTTATGTTACAATATCTTGTTGTTAATGTTTAAAGTGGCGTACACCAGTCGTAACCATTGCCATGTTGTGCTGATCGCAATATTCGATGGAGTCATTGTCTTTGATAGAGCCCCCTGGTTGGATTACTGCAGTGATACCTGCATCATGTGCAATCTCCACACAATCGGGAAATGGAAAAAATGCATCGGATGCCATCACAGCACCTTTCAGATCAAATCCCATATGCTTTGCTTTGGCTATCGACTGCATTAGTGCGTCAACTCTTGATGTTTGTCCTGTCCCAATGCCAATCAATTGCTTGTTTTTCACCAAAGCAATTGCATTAGACTTTAAGTGTTTCACCATTTTATTGGCAAATAACAAGTCGTCTATCTCGCTTTGTGTTGGTTCGGTTGTAGTCACCACTGTTAAATCGGCTGCTACTTGTGTACTCTTGTTCTTTTGCTCTGCCAACACACCATTTAGTAGTGATCTGTATTGGAAGGTTTGTTTGTCTTTAGTTTCTTTTTGCACTAAAATGATTCTGTTCTTCTTTTGCTTTAATAGTTCTAATGCATCTTCATCGTATGATGGTGCAATTATTATTTCGAAGAACAATTTATTGATCTCTTCCGCAACTTCTTTGTCTATATTTCGGTTGGCAATAATAACTCCGCCAAATGCAGAGATAGGATCGCCCGCCAAAGCGTCTTTCCATGCTTGCAACAAGCTTTCGCGAGATGCCATGCCGCAGGCATTGTTATGCTTGATGATAGCCAATGAAGTTTCTTCGAAGTCTGACATTAATTGTACGGCAGCTTCTATGTCTAAAAGGTTGTTGTAGGATATTTCTTTGCCATTGAGCTGGTCAAACATAGCGTTGAAGTCTCCATAGAAGTAACCCTCTTGATGGGGATTCTCTCCGTATCTTAGTTTCTTGCCATTGTTTGCTGCAATCCTAAATGAGCTTAGATCATCTTCGCAGAAGTAATTGAAAATTGCACTATCATATGCCGATGAAACACCAAAAGCTTGCTTGGCAAACCATTTACGGTCGTCTATGTTTGAAAAGCCATTTCTATCTTTCAATATATCTAACAAAGCTCCATATTGATTTTTAGAAGCAACCATCAAAACATCTTTGTAGTTCTTCGCTCCCGCACGAATAAGGGAGATACCACCTATATCTATCTTTTCAATTATCTCTTCTTGTGGTGCACCCGATGCCAAGGTCTCTTCAAAAGGATATAAATCGACAATTACTAAGTCGATGGATGGTATGTCGTATGATTTTATAATCTTTTTGTCTGCTTCGTTATCTCTGCGAAAAAGTATTCCGCCAAAAATCTTTGGATGAAGTGTTTTTACCCTTCCACCCAATATTGGGGGATAGCTCGTAACATCTTCTACACTCTCACATTCGTATCCCAGCTTTTGGATATATGCTTGTGTTCCTCCAGTGGAGATGAATGAAACATTTAGTTGATTCAAAGTTGAAAGGATTTCATCCAATCCTTCTTTATCGTATACGGAAATTAATGCGTTGTTTATTTTTCTTGACATAGTTATCTCAAAAGTTTTTGAAAGAGCACAAAGGTATAAAATCTATCTATATTTTGTCGAACACATTCGATAAGAATTAGAAAAAAGTTCTAAGAAGCCGAAATCTAAGATTCTATAAGTTAGAAAGAAACAGAGGTTATATTGATTAAAGATGCCAATCTTCTTTTGTTTTAATGGACTTTTTAATTGTTCAATAATAAACTCATAACTTTTACACTCTTATTTTGTAGTGGTGTTAACACCTCCAGTGAAAAGCATCTCATTATATTTTGAAAAAGTCCCAAGCTGAGGCATCAACTTAGGACTTTTTATTTAGATAAAAAAGAATAGTGTTATGGTTATTGCTGTCTATTCTTTTAAATTACTTCCCATCCAAGGGCACTTGCTCCAAGAATCGCTGCGTCACTTTCTTTTAATTGAGAGAAAAGCAATTTAATCTTGTTTTGATAGATTGAGAGTAAGTTTTTTTCCATATGTTCACGAATTGGATTCAGGATTAAATCGCCTGCTCGTGCTAAACCTCCAAAAAGGATGATTGCTTCGGGACTTGTGAAAGCTACAAAATCTGCAAATGCTTCGCCCAATATCTGTCCTGTGAACTCAAACACTTCTTTTGCTAATTCATCACCTTCTTTTGCTGCTTCAAACACATCTTTTGATGTTATGTTTTCAATAGGAATAGTGCGAAGTTGTGAATTGATGTTGGGTCTCATATCTAAATATTCCCGAGCAGTTCTTGCCACGCCTGTGGCAGAGCTATATGCCTCTAAGCATCCAGATCTTCCACAACCACATAGGCGGCCATTAGTTCTTCGCATGATAACGTGACCTAACTCGCCTGCAAATCCATCGTGACCATAAACTAACTTACCGTTAGCAACAACTCCGCTACCAACTCCTGTTCCAAGTGTAATAACAATGAAGTCTTTCATACCACGTGCAGCACCATATGTCATCTCGCCGATTGCAGCAGCATTGGCGTCGTTGGTTAATGCAACTGGTATTCCTATTCTTTCTTCCATCATTTCCACAAAGGGTATAACACCTTTCCAGCGCAAGTTTGGAGCAAACTCAATACTACCTGTAAAGAAGTTACCATTGGGAGCTCCTACACCTATACCTTTAATATCGTCTTTAGAGCCGACTTCTGCAATAATTGCTTCAAGCGCTTTTGTTAGGTCGTCCAAGAAATCTCCGATTTCTGCGTGTACACCAGTTTGAATACTGCCATTTTTAAGAATTTGACCTCTTTTATCAACGATACCATATACAGTGTTAGTACCACCTATGTCTACGCCTATCGCATAAGGTTTATCTGTCATCATTTTTTTTATGTTTAATTGGTTATGCTATATTTGATTTATTCCTCTCACAAATATACTGAATTTTTAATAAAACCATTAGTAAACACTACAATATTTGTGCTTTTGTGATTAAGTGTCTTTTTTATAGTCTAAAAATCATTCCAGTCTCAACTTTATAGTTGCTTTCTGTCAAATAGAAAGTTACTTTTAACAGTCACCTCCAAAATAATTGAAATTTTACATGTATATTTGTTTTCCTATTAACTTTTTTATAAAATACTTTCCCCTATGAATCTTAGAAACTTGTTTTTGGTTGCATTTTTTGCACTTTATCTTCAAGTGCATGCACAAACTGAAGTAATTGCACATCGAGGTTTTTGGAAAACAGATGGATCTGCTCAAAATTCTTTGACTGCTTTGCTAAAAGCTGATTCAATTAAAGCTTATGGCTCTGAAATGGATATTTGGCTCTCGTCAGACGGTGTGCCAGTGGTAAATCATGATGCTCATGTTACTTTAAATGGAGAGAAATTGATTGTTCAGGACACACCTGCTAATATTCTCACTCAAGTCAAACTTCAAAATGGGGAGAAACTTCCTACTGTTGAGGAGTATTTGGATGCATTTGAAAAATGCACACATACAAAACTCATCATTGAGTTTAAAAAACACAGATCAAAATATCAGGAAGATGAATTAACTGAGAAGGTGCTGAAGATGGTGCGCGATCGGAATTTACAAAACCGAGTTGACTATATTTCTTTCAGTCTCAATTTTGTTGTGAAAACAATACACCTTGATCCTTTGGCAACAGTTTATTACCTCAATGGCGATCTTTCTCCGCATGTGATGAAGGAAATTGGTGCTACTGGAATCGACTATCATTTTTCGGTCATAGATAAGCATCCTGAGTGGGTGAAACTTTCACACGACTTAGGTCTCAAAGTAAATGTTTGGACTGTGAATAAAGCTGAAGACATCCAACGTATGATTGATTTAAAAGTAGATTATATTACCACTGACGAACCTCTTTTGGTAGAGGAAATGTTGAACTAACACTCACAAATACAATGCAAATGGATTTAAGAGAGCAACTTAAAAAGGCAATCTACATTGCTATTAATGCACATTTAAAACAATTAGATAGAAATGATCAACCATACATTGGACATCCTTTCCGTGTCATGGAGGCAGGTCAAACATTGGAGGAGAAAATTGTAGGTGCTTTGCATGATTTAATTGAAGATACCCACATTAGACTGTTAGATTTAGCTAATGAGGGTTTTTCTGAAGATATTATTGATGCTGTGCATGCACTTACCAAGGTGGATAATGAGGAGTATGAGCATTACATCCAGCGGGTCACGAAAAACGATTTGGCCAAAAGGGTTAAGTTGAATGATTTGACAGATAATATGGATTTGAGAAGATTGAAAGAGCTGACAGATGATGATGTTGTCCGTATGAGGAAATACTTGGATGCCTACAATCAACTCACAAAAAAACAATAAAAGTATTGGCAGGAATTTATATCCACATCCCTTTTTGCAAGTCACGTTGCATCTATTGCGATTTTTTTACTTCAACCAACGAGGCTGAAATGGACGCTTATGTCATAACTCTGTGTAAAGAGATTGTATACAGGAAAGACGAACTTGCAATCGATATTGTAAAAACCATTTACTTTGGTGGCGGAACACCTTCTCGACTTAATCGAACCCATTTAGAAAGCATATTCAAAACTATCTATGCAAATTTTACAGTCGCTTCGGATGCTGAAATAACAATAGAAACCAATCCTGATGATTTGTCAATAATCTATGTAGACATGCTAAGCGAATTGCCCTTTAATAGGGTAAGCATTGGCATTCAAAGTTTTAATGACGATGAGTTGAAATTTCTCAGCCGACGACACGATGCCAATACTGCTATTGAAGCTGTGAAATACTGCCAAGAAAAGGGGTTCCATAACATTAGCATCGACTTAATGTACGGTCTACCCCGACAAACTTTAGACATATGGCAAAGCAATCTACAGCAAGCATGTCAATTGAATGTGCAACACATTTCAGCCTATCATTTAATCTATGAAGAGAAAACTCGCTTATACTCTTTATTGCAAGCTGGTAAAGTAAATCCTGTGGACGAGGATAGTAGTCTTGAAATGTTCGAAATGCTTATTGATATACTTTCACAAGCGGGCTTTGCTCATTATGAAATATCTAACTTCGCTAAAGAGGGCTACATATCTCAACACAACTCTTCTTATTGGAAAGGCGATAAGTACATGGGTTTGGGTCCTTCGTCACACTCGTTTGATGGCGAATATCGACAATGGAATGTTTCTTCGTTGCCAAAATATATGAAGGGCGTAAATAATGAAAAGCCAGTTTTTGAAAAGGAAGACATAGACAAAATAAAAAAATACAACGAATACATCATTACTGGCCTAAGAACAATGTGGGGAATAAATCTTGATGAGCTACAAGCAAAGTTTGGAGATGAATTATATGCTAACTTCTTAGAAGTTGCTCAAAAGTATTTAAAGTTGAATCACTTGAGGAGAGAAGATAACACAGTAACTTTAACTCGGGCTGGTATATTTATTTCCGATGGGATAATGAGCGATTTGATGGTTGTTGAATAGACTATCTTCTATAATCTTTTCCTTAAAAGATTAATTATTTAAATTAACCGATACTCCCAACTTAAACAACATGGGGTTGTAAGGGTAGTCTGGCAATGAGAAATAGTTTGGCCTCAATACAAAGTGCGCAATGTTGTAGAACATCACAAAGAACCTCAATTGTTTTAAGTGCATGTTAGCATATCCTGTAACCAGAGGATAATTTCCAATTTCTTTTTGTCGCTGATTATAGAATTGCAATAGTGCAGGTTCATATCCAGGTGCATAATATTTGGTATGATAATGAGCATCTAATCCCAATTGCAATGTAAGCTCATCCACAATTTTTGTTTTCAAAAACATATTTGAGTATGCGCTCAGTGTGGGAACTGGTATTGCATCTTCATTGCTCGATGTTTGATAAACAATGGAATTGTTCCAATTGAATATCCCTAATTTTATATCCTGATCAACTCTTGCAGAAACAATCTGAACATTATCTCCTTCTTGAAATGGGAGTTTATCTTGGTTCAAATATATTAAGTTTTGAATGTTTTCAACACCCGCACTCAATGTAGTATTGGTGAAGGGTACAAATAGCTTTCCTCCAACATATACTCGGCGTGTATCACCAAAATCGTTGTTCCACCAAAAGTATTTTGAATGATATTGCTGCTCTAAGAACTTTGGTTTTAAGTTTTTTATGTATGCCTGACCACTAAGCGTGGTCATTTTACCAGCAATTTTTATAGATGTAGTTACATCACCCTCAATTCTGAATTCTCCAATGTTTGCTCCCAATACACCTAAATCTGCTTGCGCATTAAATCGAAGAAACTCTCCTTGTTGCTTACTTAATATACCACCAATACTTGTAGCTTGCTCCCTATGTTCATAGCGTCCATCACCAATGGTGTCAAGCAAATTGAAGGTGCGTGTTTCGTGTTCCAAGAATGCAGTAAGACCAAACTTTACCCAATCTCTAAAGCCCTCACGCATTGAAAGCGCAACAGTGTTTTTAAAAGAAGTGTATCTTGTGCTGTCATCAACGGCCGATTGGTAGTATTTGTTCCGATATAGTGTGTCAATAGCTTGTGCTGTTGATGCATCAGGCCTTGTAACTTGTGTTGTATCGTACGAAAGGAAGCGTCGGTATTGTTGTTTGTAGTGTGAGGTCAAAATGACGCTTGCAACAGGCACAAATTCTTTATCTGCTTCCTCAGTTGCCCCATCTTTGCTATATCCTAAGTTGTAGCGTGCAGAAAGATAAAACTGATTTGTCTTCATCCGATTCCAAGTATCTCTCATGCGAACAGGGATGTCACGCGACGAAAAGTTTTCTTCTATTGACTCTGGATTGGTTATAAAGGTAGAATCACTGATGCCGCCATTTTCAAAATTGGTGATAGATGTTTGAGAAGCATAAACATGTGCTTCAATACGATCGCTCAAATAATTGGCATAAGCTGAATAATTATTTTGTTTAGCAGATTGCGATGCATAGAATCCTTTTGCATTTATAAAGTCGAGGTCGAAACCCACATTCAAATGACGATTAAAATTCATGGTGAAACGCGTTTCCATTCGTTCTTCTTTGTCTATGTTGCCTCCCGAACGTTGATAGTTTATTTGCGCATAAGGAATGCGGGTGTTGAAGAATAATTGATTCTCTGGGTTTTTGTTATAAAGGTGATAAGCATCATAAAAAACAAACTGACTGCTCTCACCACGATCAAAAAATAGTTTAGAAATAGCGGGTGTACCCAAGTTGCCCAAATATCCTATAGCCACAGAGTGACCATCAGGCACTGTGGTTTGCTGGTAATTATATAATAGGGTGTCGGGTAGGGCAGATAATCTTTCGCCAGTCCTTTCGTTAATCTTCCAAACCGTAAAGCGAGGATAGCTCTTCAATGAGTCGGGTGTTTCTGCTACAGTTATTTGCTTCAGATCCTGATTTCTTGCTTGTCTTCTTAAAATCTCAAGGGAATCTATGTCGCTGGTAATCATAGAAGAATCAGGCACGATGATATGCGGTTGCTGTGCAACCGAAACTATGACCATGAAGCACAAAATGCAGAGTATTACCAGTTTTTCTTTCATCGAATGCAAACTTACATAAAAAAATGTCATCCGTTTCAATGATGATATATTTTATAACGTTTTTCATAATATTTAGTGGTTTATGTTGACATATCTTTTGCATTAAATTGGCACATATTGGTTGAGTTCAGTTTAATCTATAAAAACTTTTGTGGTATTATTGTGTCGATTATAAATAAATATATATCTTTGCCCTAATAATAATTCAAAAATGAAACTAAACAGCCTACATCATCATCATTTTTCTAACTTGCAATCAGGCGAGCTGAAAATGATATATGCATAAGTAGTGTATAATATTTTTAAAACCCGTCTGAATAATATCAGACGGGTTTTTTGATTTAAAACCGTTTGTTTTATTCAGACCTAACAAAGTAATACAAATGAAACTAAAAGTAGCAATACAGAAAAGTGGTCGCTTGAGTGAAAAGTCACTTGAACTATTAAAGGAATGTGGTATTAAAGTTTCCAACGGTGATCGAAAATTGAAAACCGCAGCTCAAAATTTTCCAATGGAGATACTGTTCTTGCGTGATGATGACATCCCACAGTATGTAGAGCAAGGAGTTGCAGACATTGGCATACTGGGTGAAAATGAAGTGTTGGAAAAGGATAAGAACGTTGCCATAATTGAAAGATTGGGTTTCGGAAATTGTCGTCTTTCGCTTGCAATACCTAAGGATGATGTGTATGATAGTGTTTCCTACTTTCAAGGAAAGAAAGTAGCAACCAGTTATCCAAAGATATTGAGCAAGTTTTTCTTGGAGAAAAAGATTGATGCCGCTATTGAAGAGATTGGTGGAAGCGTGGAGATTGCTACCAGCATTGGATTGGCTGATGGTATCTTTGATATTGTAAGCACAGGTAGCACGCTGTTGATGAATGGTCTGAAAGAGATAGAAACCGTGTTGACAAGTGAGGCAGTTATGATATCCAATAAAAACCTTACGAAAGACAAATCTGAAATACTTGATAAATTACTCTTCAGAATAAAAGCTTTCAAAAACGGAGCACGCAATAAATACATTGTATTGAATGCGCCCAATGAATCACTCGAAAAAATATGCACTCTGGTACCTGGAATGAGAACACCTACTATTTTACCTCTCGCTGACAGTGGTTGGTCAAGTATTCACTCTGTGATTGAAGAAGACGATTTCTGGAATGTGATAGATGCACTTAAAAGCTACGGTGCTGAGGGAATTTTGGTGATACCAATTGAGAAAATGATTGTGTAGCATAACTGAACTCTAAAGTTATTTGTGAATTCAATAAATAGATGATTAAAACAATTAGATATCCCGAAGAAAGCGAATGGACGAAGTTGGCGGAACGTCCAGCAGTAAATCAAAAAGATTTGTTCGACATTGCAGAGAATGTCTTTAAAGATATTCAGAAGGATGGCGATAAAGCTGTTTCTAAGTACAGCGAAAAGTTTGATGGCATACATTACAACTTCTCTCCACTTGGACTGAACGTTATAGAAGACGCTAAGAAAGAAGTATCAGCAACCCTTCAAGAAAGCATAAAGCAAGCCTTTAGAAACATACTTAAATTTCATGCTTCGCAAGCCGAATTTGTAAATAAGATTGAAACAACTCCAGGCGTCACCTGTTGGCGCGAAAGTCGTCCCATTGAGAAAGTGGGTATATACATCCCTGGAGGTTCGGCGCCTTTGTTTTCAACAGTGCTTATGTTGGGGATTCCCGCAATAATTGCAGGTTGCAAGGAAGTTGTGCTTTGCACACCACCCGATAAGTCTGGTCAAATCAATCCTATAATATTGTATGCAGCCAGTTTAGTGAGAATTACCAAAGTGTATGCCGTTGGCGGCATTCAAGCAATTGCCGCAATGTCATTGGGCACAGAGTCTATTCCGAAAGTGGATAAGATATTTGGACCAGGCAATCAATACGTCACTGCTGCCAAACAAATAGCCCAACTCTACGGAACAGCCATTGACATGCCTGCTGGGCCAAGTGAAGTGTTGGTGATTGCTGACGACACATGTGATGCAGAGTTTGTTGCAGCCGATTTGCTATCGCAGGCTGAGCACGGACCAGATAGTCAAGTGTTATTGCTTTCGCCAAAAAGTGCAGTTATCGATGAAGTGAACAAAGAATTAACCAAGCAATTAGAAGAACTGCCCCGAAAGGAGATAACTAAGAAAGCTTTGCAAAATAGTAAAGCAATACTCTTCAATTCTTTGGACGATTGCATCAACTTTAGCAATCGATATGCTCCCGAGCATCTAATTTTGGCTATTCGCAATGCAGAAGATATGATTGGGAAAATAGAAAGTGCCGGCTCTGTGTTTTTAGGTAATTATAGTTGTGAGAGTTTGGGCGATTATGCCTCCGGCACCAATCATACGTTGCCAACCAATGGATTCGCTCGATCGTATAGTGGGGTGTCGGTAGATAGTTTTGTAAAGAAAATAACTTTTCAGTCGGTCACTGCTAAGGGATTGTTAAACATTGGACCAGCAGTTGAAGTGATGGCTGAAGCGGAACAATTGATGGCGCACAAAAACGCAGTTACTGTTCGTCTGAATAAACTAAATAAACAATGAAGATAGATATAACTAAACTGTTGCGCCCAAATATACGCAACTTAGCACCTTACTTAAGTGCAAGGGATGAATTTTCGGGAACGGAAGGTGTGTTTTTAGATGCCAACGAGAATCCGAATGGCAGCTACAATCGCTACCCCGATCCACATCAATCGCAATTAAAGGAAGTGGTAGCATCAATCAAGTCGGTTGCTACCGAAAATCTTTTTTTAGGCAATGGCAGTGATGAGGTCATCGATTTAATTTTCCGAATGTTTGCCAACCCCGGCAAGGACAAAGTGATTATCTGTCCACCTACCTACGGTATGTACGAAGTTTCGGCCAATATAAACGATATTGAGATTGTAAATATTCCATTACTTCCCGACTTTCAGTTGGACAAGCAAGCTATTCTACAAACCATAGAGCAAGACGCAGATGTAAAGCTTATCTTTATTTGTTCTCCCAACAATCCCACTGGAAATTTGATTGAAGGCATCGAAGAGATTATAGAGAAGTTCCAGGGTATTGTAGTTGTTGATGAGGCATACATCGACTTTAGCCCAGCGTCAACTAAGGTGCAACTCATCGATACGTATCCAAATCTAATAGTATTGCAAACCTTAAGCAAAGCTTGGGGATTGGCAGGAATTAGGGTAGGGTTTGCTTTTGCACAGACAGAAATTATTGCATTGCTCAACAAAATTAAAGCACCTTATAATATAAGCACACCCAACCAGCAACAAGCACTATTGAAACTATCGAACTTAGACGAGTTTGAAGCAGAGCGCAAAGAGCTATTAGCCGAAAGAGACAGGTTGGAGGCCGAGTTGTTGTCACTGCCAATGGTGCAAAAGATATATCCTTCGCAAGCCAACTTTCTTTTGGTGGAAGTTGCCGATGCCAACCATGTCTACAATGAATTGGTGCGTAGAAAAGTGATTATCCGCAATCGGAATTCAGTCATTAAGAACTGCATCAGGATAACCGTTGGCACAATACAAGAAAATAATATATTACTGACAGAATTAAAAGATATTTCGCAATGAAAAAAGTATTGTTTATAGACAGAGATGGAACGTTGATTATCGAACCACCAGTTACTTATCAGATAGATAGTCTGGAAAAGTTGGAGTTCTATCCACATGCCTTTCAATACATGGCACGAATTGCCAATGAGCTGGATTACGAACTGGTATTGGTGTCAAATCAAGATGGATTGGGCACAGATTCTTTCCCAATGGACACATTTATTCCCGCCCATCAAAAGTTTATACAAGCGTTTGCCAACGAAGGAGTTGTATTTAAGGAAGAATTGATTGACCCATCGCTTCCCGAAGACAATTCGCCAAGCAGAAAGCCTGGAACTGCGATGTTGACACATTATATAAAGGGAAACTATGACCTTGCGAACTCTTTTGTGATAGGCGATAGGGCAACTGATGTAGAGTTGGCTAAGAATATGGGTTGCAAAGCAATCTACTTGAACAAAGATGCACATCCCGATGCGGCTTTAAGCACTACTGAATGGGCGGAAGTGTACGCATTTCTGAAAAAAGAGCCCCGCAAAGCTACTATCAAACGCAAAACAGCTGAGACTGACATTGCTATAACCGTTAATCTGGATGGAACAGGCAAATGCGATATAAATACAGGTCTGCACTTCTTCGATCACATGTTGGACCAGATTGGTCGTCATGGAAAAATAGACTTGACCATTGCCGTGGATGGCGATTTGGAAGTGGATGCACATCACACAGTGGAGGATGTGGCCATTGTTTTAGGCGAAGCCATTTTGCAAGCAATAGGCAGCAAGAAGGGGATTGAAAGATATGGTTTCCTGTTGCCCATGGACGATTGTTTGGCACAAGTAGCCATCGATTTTGGCGGTCGCCCATGGTTGATGTGGGATGTTGACTTCAAGTATGAGAAGATTGGAGATGTACCCACCGAAATGTTCTCGCATTTCTTCAAATCGTTTAGCGATTCGTCCAAGTGCAACCTCAATATTAAAGCCGAAGGCGACAACCAACACCACAAAATAGAAGCTATCTTCAAAGCTTTTGCAAAAGCAATAAAACATGCGGTGAAAATTGATGATGACTTCTCCATTCCAAGTACGAAAGGCGTACTCTAACAACCATTTCCCTATTAAAAACAGAAAACAATGAGAATAATTCCTGCAATAGACATCATCGAAGGACGATGTGTGCGTTTAACCAAGGGCAACTACGACACAGAGAAGGTATATCACACCAACCCTGTTGAAGTGGCCAAGAACTTTGAGGCAAATGGCATACAATATTTACACTTAGTGGACCTTGATGGAGCAAAATCGAACAACATTGTCAATCATAAGATACTGCACGATATTGCTACACAAACATCTTTGAAGATTGATTTCGGTGGTGGCATAAAAACTGACGATGATGCACGCATAGCATTCGAAAACGGAGCCGCACAGATAACGGGTGGCAGCATTGCCGTGCAAAACCCCGAGATGTTTCTGGCGTGGCTACAAAAATATGGTTCGGACAGACTAATATTGGGTGCTGATAGTTTACACCGCAAGATTGCAACGCATGGTTGGCTCCAGCAATCGGAAGTAGATGTGATTGATTTCATAAAAGAGTACCAATCCAAAGGTATTTCGTATGTAATTTGCACCGATATTTCGAAAGATGGCATGCTGGAAGGACCTTCCATCGATTTGTACAAAGAGATACTTCAAGACAATGGCATCAAACTCATTGCGAGTGGTGGTGTAACGTCAATTAAGGATGTGTATGACCTTGCCCAGATAGGTTGCGAAGGCGCTATCATTGGCAAAGCCATATACGAGAACAGAATTTCATTACAAGAATTACAAAAATTCATTTCAACAAACGCTTAAAAAATTACCCACTATGACTACAAAGAAAATTATCGCATGCCTTGACATTAAAGATGGCAATGTAGTAAAAGGAATCAATTTCGTTGACATTAATGAAGTAGGCAATCCCGTTGAGTTTGCCAAACGTTACGAAGCGGAAGGGGCTGACGAACTGGTGTTGCTTGACATAACCGCAACCAATGAGAACCGCAAAACAGTGGTAGAGCTTGTTGAGAAAGTTGCCAAGGAAATCAACATTCCCTTTACCGTAGGTGGCGGCATTCACTCTGTTGATGAGGCACAAGCCGTCATAAATGCAGGTGCCGACCGCGTGAGCATTGGCTCAGCAGCAATAAAAAACCCAGAATTGATAACACAATTGTCACAAAAATTGGGCAAAGAGAAGGTGGTATTGGCCATCGACACCAAGTTTGACAACAACGAATGGTTGGTTTACACGCATGGCGGTCAAAAAGCTACTGAATTGAAGGCGCTGGAATGGGCCGTGGAAGGAGAAGTGCTTGGAGCTGGCAGCATTTTGCTTACGTCGATGAACAACGATGGTGCTAAAAATGGTTTTGCTATCGACATCACAAAAGCCATTGACGATGCGGTGAGCATACCTGTAACTGCTTCGGGAGGTGCGGGCAAAAAGGAGGATTTCTTAAATCTTTTCAAACAATCCAACGTGCAAGGCGGCTTAGCTGCAAGTGTTTTCCACTACAAAGAGATAAATATTGGCGAACTCAAAACCTATTTGCGCGAACAAAACATAGATATTTAAAAAAATAATAGACAAAACAATCAATCATATGGAAATCGATTTCTCGAAACACGACGGGTTAGTGCCCGCCATCATCCAGCACGCTCAGACAGACCAGGTTTTGATGTTGGGATACATGAACCAAGAGGCGTTAACTAAAACTCAGGCCGAAGGCAAGGTTACTTTCTTTAGCAGAAGCAAAAACAGATTATGGACAAAGGGCGAAGAATCTGGCAATTTTCTTTTTTTGAAAGAAATTGCAGTGGATTGCGACAACGATACGCTTCTGATAAAGGCAATGCCACAAGGTCCGACATGCCATACGGGTAGCACATCGTGTTTTAAAGAGGAAACTGCAAAGGGGTTTATCTACAAACTCGAAAACACCATCGAACAACGCATTGCCGATGGTGATAACAAGTCCTACACCAGCTCTCTTTTCAAAAGAGGAGTCAACAAAGTGGCGCAAAAGGTGGGCGAGGAGGCCGTAGAGCTGGTAATTGAGGCAAAAGATGACAATCTTGACCTGTTTGTGAACGAAGCTGCCGACCTGTTGTACCATTTCTTGATATTGTTGAAGACAAAAGACGTGAAGTTGGAGGATATTGAGGCAGTTTTGAAGGGAAGATCGAAGTAAAAGGGTAGTTGTGGGGGTTAATTGGTGCTGTGTCAGGTGGCTAAGGGCTGATTATACTTATAACTGCTACTATGTCACGTGGCGAAGGGTCAATTATACTTATAACTACTGCTCTGACACGTGGCGAAGGGCAAATTATAAACATAATCGATGCTCTGACAGCTGGCAGAGCATTAATTATAAACATAATCAGTGCTCTGTCACGTGTCATAGCACTGATTATACTCTTAGCTAATGCTTCGCCACGTGACATGGTGCTAATTATTAAGAATATTGGGTGTTTTTATCCAAACTTATACATATATTTGTGGAACAAGCATACTAATCACTGAAAATATAGTGTCATGAATGTATCAACCACCACTTTTCATCGGTTTACACGATGGGAACTCTTCCAGTTTATGTTTGAAGCGCTGTCGTTTATCGAAGAACGCACCAACGACATGCCCGAAACCTTCAAAAGTAAGGCCAAGGAGCTGCGCGATGTGTTTGATATTTACGATATAGAGGTGGCAAATCATCGAAGACACTCCGCCAAGCAACTCAAAGAAGTAGAAGAGCTGCGCGATTATGCCATTCGCAAAATCTACGAAGTCATCCGCACATATTCCAACTACACATTTGCGCCCGAAAAAGAGATTGCGGCCAAAGGTCTGCTGTTTGTTTTCAAAAGATATGGGTCGGGTCGAAACATTTCGCGTTCAGATCAAGACACCCAGACTGCCATGCTTAAAAATCTATTGCAAGAATTGGCAAGACCCGATGCAGTGCAACACCTTTCTACCCTTCATTTGACCGATGCCGTTGCAGCACTGACAACTCACAACGAAGTTTTTGAGCGCGAACAACGAATTCGCAACAAAGCAAATGCTCATTATGTGACTGAAGTGGCAAAAAATGCACGATTGAATGTTCAAAACGAATTTGTGGCATTTGTGGAGGTGCTCAACGCCTTGGCCATTCTGGAAGGGCCAGAGAAATATGCACAATTGAAGCTAAACCTGAACCAAGTGTTGAAGCATTATGTAGCGCTGGTGAGGAAGAGGACGAAGAAGAAGGGGGAAGAGGAGGAGGAATGAGTGGTAAGCCGTGAGTAACTATCATACACCACATAACCCTTACCACATAACTCTTATCTCAAAACCCATAACCCAAAATAATTTGAGGAAATAACAATGCCAAAAATGAATGGAACAGGCCCCGACGGAAAGGGCAAAGGAACTGGACGAAAACTGGGGCAGTGTAGCACTGCTTCAAACGAAGAAAAACTGGCTAAGCTGGGCAAAGGGATGGGCAAGAAACGAAACTCGTGCGCAGATGAGGAAGGTGGAAAACGGTTGAATGCTGGATTGAAGTAAGTAGCAATACCCCCCCCTGCACTCGAACTGCAAATGCAAGTTAAAGATGGCAGCTTATTTATCTTTCAGTTCAAATTTATTGCCAGCCTTATCACTCACAAACAGAAGGTCGTATTTCTCTTTGCGTTCCACTCTTATTACTTGGTATCCTGCCTTCTTGCATTTCTGCGCAATCACTTCTCGGTCTTCCACATCTATTCCTGTGTGTGCAAATGCAGGTATTGTTTTTGCAGTTGCAACAAAAAACTCAAGATGTAGCTCCTCATTGCTATATCTAAATACCTCTGCTGGTTTGTCGATGCCAAATAGGGTTGTCGAAAGGGCTTCATCAATCTCATATTGATATTCCAAATGGAAACCTAAGATGTTTTGATAAAAATCTGTTAGTTCCTCTTTGTTTTGGATGCTTAGTGCAATGTGATTTAGTCTCATAGTTTTGTCTGAAATAAAGATTATTACTTGCTTTTAATTTAAATATATGTGAGGTTTATTCATTTAAAGAGCGATAAACCATGTTGAATACTTTTTTTGAAGCTTTTGTACACCTTACATCAAAGAGGAAAACAAGTGCAACACCTTTTCCAACAATTTCATGTACCATGGTCTCTTAGCCCACTCTTCTGGATTAACTTTCGAAGATGAAGTAAGGTCTTTTTCAAACGTTTCTTTTAGCTCTGTAGCTATCTGTTCGTCAAAAACAATGGCATTGATTTCAAAGTTCAGATCAAAGCTTCTATTGTCTAAATTGGCTGTGCCAACAATGGCTACCTTTTCGTCGCACACCATGGTTTTGGCATGCACAAAGCCTTTGTTGTAAGTGTAGATTTCCACTCCTGCATCCATTAGCTCTTGAAAATATGACTGAGTAGTGGTGTTTACGACAAACGAGTCGGATTTTTTCGGCACTAACAGTTTCACACTAACGCCACTTAACGCTGCAATAGTAGTGGCATCTAAAAAAGATTTATCTGGGATAAAATAGGGTGAAGTAATACACACTTCATGTTTTGCTGTTAGAATGGCTTGAATGAGTGTATATTTAATTTTAGGATATTTCGAATCTGGACCACTTGTAACTATTTGTATTAGGTGATTGCCATACGTATTGGCCTTGTTTTCCATCGGGAAATAATCATTCGAAAAAGGCAGCTTTTGATTGGCACAAAAGTTCCAATCTGTCAAGAACGTAAACTGCAAATTGATTACAGAAATGCCGACGATTTTGAGGTGTGAATCTCTCCAAAACAACTTCTCTTTATCCTTGCTACTGTTAACATAGTTGTCCGCAACATTTATGCCTCCCACATATCCCACAATTCCATCCACCACTACTATTTTTCTGTGGTTTCGGTAGTTCATTCTATTAGCAAGCAAAATCAAGTGTACTTTATAGAACGGGTATGCCTCTACGCCTGCTTCTCTTAATTGTTTTACAATGTTTTTGCGAATCCTGCTGCTACCAAAATCATCATAAATAAACCGCACCTCAACTCCTTGCTTGGCTTTTTCTATAAGCACTTCTGCTAATTGGTTACCAATCTCATCATTTTCATAAATATAATACTGGATATGGATGTGATGCTTGGCATTGCGAAGGCTCTCAATTAAATCTGGAAACTTCTTTTCTCCATTTATCAACAAAGTAGCGTTGTTATTATCAGAAGTAAAGCTTTTGTTTCTTGAAAAACTTGCCAATTGAAAGAAGTCCCCTATTTTTTCTTTGTTTCTCAACAGGGTTTCATTCGAAAGAGCAGCCGCCCTATACTCAAGTTTCGGAAATTCGTGATTGTCAATCTCCAATTTCTTGCGATAAAGTTCTTTTTTCCTATGATTCAATCCTACACTAAGGTAGATAATAATTCCTAACACCGGAAAAGATATAACCAACAGGATATAACCAAGTGCTTTGCTTGGGGTTTCAGTATTTACAAGAATAATTATGCAGACTCCAAAAACAATAAGCAAATAGAGAACTGAAAAGACAGTAGGCATAAGGATAGAAGTTATAGAGTAAAAAAATAGTTTGAATTGTAAGTTGAATAACTGATTTGCTAAAACTTAAAATTCAAACTATTTTCATATTGTAATCTGTTTATCTTCTTTTGCTGTTGTATTCTTCCCAAAATAACATTTGAGCTTCCTCCAGCTTGGCTCTTGTAGCAGCTGATATTTCGTCCCAATGTTTGTGTATCTTTCTCATTTTATTTGATAAAAACAAATTGAAAACGCCACTTGCTATGAGTGCCAATCCTGTCCATATAACTATAGTCATTCCTCCAATGGCAGGTCTCCATATTAATAAAAATGCAAACAAGACTCCCAATATGCCGAGAAACAAAGACAACCCCCATCCCTCCACGCCATAATCTTTCAAATCGAAAGCTGAGCCAATTGCCCAAAATGAGTGCAACATCAGCATAAAGCCTACATAAAGAGGAAGGGTGACTGCAGAAATTACGGGATTTGCTAATAGCATAACACCAACTAAAGCAGTGAAAATTCCGAGTGCTAATGTCCAGCCCCAATTCTCCATAACGTTTCTGTTTGCAGTAGCAAAAATAATTTCCATTATTCCCGAAATAAGGAAAGATATACTAAACACTATTGTTAGTGCTGCATATGATTGAACTGGGTATGTAAATGCCCAAATACCCGCAACTACGAATATTAGACCAATGATAAGATGCAAGTACCAATGCTTGACCGATTGCTTAATTTGTTTAAAAAATAGATTATTCATTATTTAATTGTTTGTATTAAATGTTTGCCTACTCTGTAAAGTTTTTGGCCTCCCTTCTTAGATGTATTAACGGTTTGGAACGCTTATAGTTGTTTTAAGTGTGGATATGTTATTACGTAATGCCAAACAGAAAAATACGAGAACATGAGTCTTTAATGAGAAAAGTGCAAAGCCAATTATGTAAACTAAGTCGAAAAGTGTCTATTTAAGTAATTATTCTCAAAACAATCATACCCGTTGCCAACGCAATTCCAAAGCTCAATAAAGTTCCAATTAAAATATATTCAGTTAGTTTTCTATCTTTTGAATCTTTCAAGTCACCAAAACGAAACACTGATTTGGCTGCCAACAAAAAGCCTATTGCTTCCCAATGTCCAGTTAGGATAAAGGTGAAAACAAACAAACGTTCGAGCATGCCAATGTATTTGCCCGCTTTGCTCAGCGATTCATCAGAGCTTGTGTTAATTGCTTTAGACCAATTAGAAAGTAAAGTTCTTATTGCAATATTTGAAACATAGGTTATAATGAGAATGGCAGTTGCAAATATCCAGAGATTATCATTATTTATCCAAAATATTAGATCGAAGTTTGGTCTAAAGAATATTATCCAAATAGTAATAATACTTATGATATGTAACAGTTGATCTATCAGAAACCAGTGTGTTTTTGTTGTTTCTTTTTGCGCATATAGTTTCACAACATCTATTATGCCATGTACAATCATTAATAATAATGCTATATACCACCGATGAAACGCCCATAATACAATTAACACTAACAAACCATGCAACAAGGCATGTAGATATAATTTAGATGATTGTATTTTATTTTTTTCTTTGTCAACTATCCATGTTTTCGACTGTAGCACAAAGTCTCCTATTAAATGTGCAAACAGAAGCTTTATTAATATAATCATGACAATATCTTATTGAGTTTTTCACGAAACACCTCTTCTACCTCCAATACTTCATCCACTTTAGCTCTCTTCCATCTTCCACTTACTGAGTTTTGTTTGATTCCCAATTTTTCACCTATTTCTTCTTGAGTTGCATCAGGTTGTTTCAGCACAATCTCCATTAATTCGGCCGACGAAGTAGACCACGTATCCATAATGATTCCTGCAAGTTTCAAATATAAGTTTATTTCTTTATCAAGTCCTGGCCAAGGACTTTGAATAGCTAAGTTTATCTTCTCTTTCTTTAGATGATCAAACTTTTCACCTGCATAAACAAATGCTGGTCCATTGCTTTCGGATATGCGTGTTCCCGTAAATGTTTTTTCACCAATACCAATCGACATTCTCACATCAATCGTACCAGTTTTTTTTATAAGTGCTTTTATCATCAATGCTTTTTGAAGCGCATCTTCTGGATTTGATATTTCTATTTGAAAAAAATCACCCCACACCAGTTCCCACTGCTCAGGATTATTGCCCCATTGAGACAATAATTCTTTCAATGGTTGTAGCCATTGTTCTTGATTGTTTAGTTTGCGAGATGCAATTATATCCCCTTTTATTACTGCTATCATAACTATATCATTAGTATATACGATAAATGGCAATATCGTTTTAATAGACGATAATGTTGTTTATCATAAGAACAAGCGATATTAGATTTTGTTTGTTAATGAGCAATTATAATTAAACTTGTTGCATTACTCTTCAACAACCCTTTGCTTCCTCCACAACTGATAACTGTTTACGAGGTTTTGCCAAATAACATAAGCACCTGGACCTATGGAAGCAACTGGATTGAGATAAGTCTGTGTGAGCCAAATAGCAAGAATGGTATTTTTCTGTCCTAAAGCCTGCCCTCCAGCTACAGTTCTATTGAACTTTGTGCCAATGCGACGGCCAAACCAAAATTGCAACAAACAAATTACTAAAGTGGTAGCGGCAATTATAATTTCTAATGCATGCGAACTACTGTCTTGGAGTGTAATAAACATGGTGACCCTACTAATTACAATAGTAAGTGCTACAGCCCAAAGATAAAAGGAGATTATTTGCGAAGCACGTACTTTTTCATGCATCTTTGGACTCACTTTTTCTAAAACTATTGCAAGCAAAAATGGAACGACTATTATAGGAATAACTTTTTTAAATATTAATAAAACAGATGGTATGAAAGCTATTGACTCTGGAGATGCTTCTCCAACCACAGCTAAAAACAAGGGAGACAGCAAGCCAATAGACAGGTTGCTGATAAAAGAGAATGCTGCAATAGTAGAAATATTGCCACCCAATAAGCCAGTTATGACGGGAGCAGATGCCGCAGTGGGCGCAAGCACACAAATCATGGCGGCTTGTGCTAATGTGGTGTTGATTTTAAAGAAGAGTAAATACACCAGAATGCTTCCTCCATACTGAATGGCTAACAAAATATAGTGAAACTTTGTGAGACGTATGTCTCTTAGCAGTATCCGACTATAGGTTATAAATAACATCACAAACAAAAAGTAGGGGATAAGTGGAGCGAAAATAGCTAATTGTCTGTAAAAAGCTACACCAATAACCATTGCTATTGGTAACATATATTGTCTGAGGAATTTTTGCACAATTTAATTTTTATAATAGTCCGATGGACTATCAGCGTTTTCTATCTTTCTGTCTTTGTCGCGGTAGTTTATGTCAATTAGCAGCTGCTTTTTATTGATCACATAATCGGTAATAAATCGATCGATTTCAGGCAGAAAATCTTTCATCGGATATTCCGAAACTTCGTGTCCGTTTCCTTCCATTGAGTAAAACAAGTAAGGATAACCATTCTTGCGAAACTGCTTAGCCAATGTGTTTGATCCAAACATACCAATATGGAAAAAACGGGTGTTGTTGTATGGAACCAACTTATCGGCACTACCATGAAATAATAGAGTGGGCGCAGGTGCAAGCGCGTAAGAAGGCGTCCCTTCGTGACTAAAGATGCTTCCTGAAAAAGCAATTATACCAGCATATTGAAAAGGTTTTGAAAGTATTTTTGAAGCAGGTTTGCTGTTTCTCTTTTCATAATCGGCTTGCAAAACGGCAATAGCACCAGCGCTCGATCCGCTAATGATAATTTGAGTGGTGTCAATATTTAGCTGGGTGGCATTTTTTAATAAGTAATCGGTAGCTGCGTACAAATCTTCAACTGCAAGAGCAATGGAATTTTCCATTGGTTTATAGTTGAAAAGCGAAGGGGCTTTCTCACCTTTCATCCCTAAGCGATAGTCAATCGACACAACCGTAAATCCTTTGTTTGCAAAATAATTGAAATAGTCTGTGTACAATTTAGCATCGCGAGTGCCCTCTTTAAATCCACCCCCAAACACAAACATCAAACAAGGTTGTGATAGCGATAATGCAGATTTATTTTCAATCTCTGCTACTTTATAAACATCCATACTCAATGTTTGCGTGTCTCGTAGCACAAATTCGAATGTTTGTTTCTGGGGCGATGCTCCAAGTAATAACAAAGGAGCTATCCAAGCCAAAAGCAGATGGGAGAGATGAATATTTTTATACAACTTCATAAATAGAACTTTAAAAAATAATTATTGTGCATTTCAAGATAATGAAATGGGTCATGAATACTACGATAAAGAGAAGCAGCTACTATTGATCAATAAATTCTCGTATCAATTTCACAGTTTCTCTTTTTGCCTTATCGAAATCATCGTTCATAATGATTGCATCAAATTGTGAGGCGTAACTCATTTCGTGAGCGGCTTTATCTAAACGATTTTGTATCACTTCAGGCGAATCTGTACCACGACTTTCTAACCGATTTCTCAACTCATCAATTGACGGAGGCATAATGAAAATACTTATTGCTCTATCTCCATATATTTTTTTTATTGCCAATCCACCCACGCAATCTACGTCAAACATAACGTTGTTGTCAGAATTCAAAATCCGATCTACTTCACTTTTTAATGTGCCATAATAGTTGTCTTCATACACCTCTTCATATTCTAAGAAATGTCCATCCTTGATATGCGATCTGAACTCATCGGGTGTAAGAAAATAGTATTCTTTACCATGCTTCTCCTCTCCACGCGGCAATCGGCTTGTAGCCGAAATTGAAAATTGAAGTTTCAGATTTTTGCCAAGCAAGTAGCGTACTATTGTTGATTTCCCTGTGCCAGATGGTGCTGAAAATATGATCAATTTGCCCATTTCATTTATCCTTTCTTTTAGTTTGAAACCATAGCATCTGTTATCTATGTAGGTCAATATTAACTATAAAACGTTGAGTATTTGTTCTTTTATTTGTTCAAGCTCGTTTTTCATCTGCACAACCAATCTTTGCATTTCAGAATGATTTGACTTGGAACCTAAAGTGTTGATTTCGCGACCAATTTCTTGAACAATAAATCCAAGTTTTTTTCCTTGAGATGCATCTGATTCTATTGTTTCCAAAAAGTAATCTAAGTGATTTGACAACCTCGTTTTTTCTTCGTTTAGATCCAGTTTCTCAATGTAGTATATCAACTCTTGTTCCATTCTGTTAGTGTCATATGTTATATTTTCCAATGAGTCAAGAGCCTCCTTTATACGATCTTTTATTTTATCAATGCGTTCAACTTCAAATTTCGCTAAGTTCAGTGCAAGTGCTTTTATCTTATTAATATTATCAACTAACACATTTTTTAAAGCCTCACCTTCTTGATGGCGAAAATCAATTAACTCCGCTACTGCTGAGTCAATAGCTTGTTCCACAGCAAGCCATTCTTCCTCATTTAGCTTCTCTGGTTCTTGTTTAAAAACATCAGGAAGCTTGAAGAGTACTTCAAACCAATCTTCAGGCTCATCGATACCTAATGTAAGAGACAGGTTTTTAATTTCTGTATAATAATTTTTTAGTCTGACCTCATCAATCTTCACTGTAGCATCTTGCGCTAACTCTTCTACGTTAACGTAAAGGTCTACTTTTCCACGTTCCAATATCTTGGATAAATCATTGCGAATCGAAATCTCTTTCTCTTTATATCGCGAAGGTATACGTGCATATAAATCAAATTGTTTACTATTAAGAGACTTTATTTCGACGGTTATTTTCTTCGTTGCTATTTCCGCAGTCGCTTTTCCGTATCCAGTCATTGAATGTATCATATTCTTTTTTTTACAAATGTAACCAAAAACTATTGTTTTGTGATAGTTAGGAATGTAAAAAAGTGTAGGTTGGCAATTGTGTGTTATATTATGTAGTAGATATGAAACTTTTAATTGAAATGTTTCAAAAGGTAGTTTTAGACGATGTAGTGGGGGGGGGTACTTGATAAAATTTACGTGTTGTTATTGCTTGAGTGATCTTTTGAATCAGTAGATAGATTCTATTACATGCTGCATTTAGCTCAAGATGCGCCCTGTTATTCTTTTGCCACAATTCAAAGTTTAAGACTAAAATTAAGGTGGATTACGTTATTATTTTTGCTGAAAGTCTTCATTTCATAAATAAGGTAATAAGGTTTGAGTAGAGGTTTTATGGCACTGTTACTAAGGTTTGGGTTCCTAACAACAATGTTTTTTCTTAGAGCATTTTTGCACTTAATTGATTTACTGTTTGTATTCAAAGCTTTCCTTTTAATTGCAAACAAGGCGAGTGCAAACAGGTCCGCATCTACAAAGCTCATTGAAGCCAACTATTCACGATATACTTCAAACAGTTTGCCGCCTATGGGAATAGCTCAGACTCTAAAAAACGAACACCCGCAAAACTCCAACATGTTCCAGAGTTAGCTTGAGCATGGAGTGCGGTAAGTGCATACTTTTGCGATACTCACAAACGAAGGTTGCACGCCGAGCCTATTCGCATTTTACAACCTTTGCGCCTTGGGACCTAATTTTTATTAGGGAAAAGAAGAATATGACATTAGAAAACATGTCATTGGTAATGGCTATGAGGAATCTGCTCATAGGGTAAAGCCCTAAAAGAAAACAGCACTGGGCAACGCTCTGTGGGTGTGATAGATAAGAGATAGAGCTCTGAAAGAGCGTAAGGTTTTAATAAAGCTCCCTATCAGGTGGTTAAGACGAGAAAGTAGTTTATACATCATTGTTTTTTATGTCGTCTATACAGAGCTCACGGTGCCTGTCAGCCATTGTGACCCAAGGTTTTACCTTGGGCAGAAATATGACGGCCCTGTAGACCTGAATTACCACTATGAAGCAGAAAAAATAAAATATAGTATTTTAGCTATGCGATTTTGCAGGGAACAGGTAAAAAGGAACATTGAATTGAAGAGATTGATTAATTCTGGATGAACTAAAAAAGTGCTGCTTTTGCGAGAAAGATGAGGATGTAGCTTCTAAGAGCCTTGCTGTCTGTAGTAATTTGTTTATCCTACCAACCCAGAGCGCTTGTAGATAGGAGCGAACTTATTCATATAGTTTAAGAAACAGTTAAAACACACAATCTTACTGATGACTCCTCAATGGGGTCTAAAACACAAAAAGCTGCTTAAAAAGCAGCTTTTTGAGATTAAAAGTTTTGTTTTTAACTTACTCTTCAGCATCGTTATTATCTTCAGTAGGAACAATTAGCTTATAGCCTTTTCCATGAATGTTGATAATTTCGATGTTTGGTTCAGGTCTTAACAATTTACGCAATTTAGTGATATACACATCCATGCTACGAGCATTGAAATAAGTATCTTCTTCCCATATTTGCTTCAAAGCATGATTACGCTCCAAAATCTCGTTACTGTGCGCACATAGTAGTGTCAACAATTCCGATTCTTTAGTTGTAAGTTTAGTTTGATTATCATCAATGGTAAGAATTTGCTTTTGTGTATCAAAAGTCATATTACCAAATTTGTAAATTTGTTGTTCTTTCGATTTTTTACCTCTCACTCTTCGTATAATAGCCTCGATACGAAGTACCAATTCTTCCATACTGAATGGTTTAGTGATATAATCGTCAGCTCCTGCTTTAAAACCTTCAAGAATATCTTCTTTCATATTCTTTGCAGTTAAAAAGATAACTGGAATTTCAGTGTTTATAGTTCTGATTTCCTTTACCAGTGTAACGCCATCTTTCTTTGGCATCATCACGTCAACTATACATAGATCGTATTTTGTCTTTACGAATCCTCTAAAACCAGCTTCCCCATCAGGGAACAGATCTGTTTCAAATCCTTTTGCTTGGAGATACTCTCTGAGCAACATGCCTAGATTTTCATCGTCTTCGGCTAAAAATAATTTTAATTTTTCTTCCATATCAATTTTGTGTTATTAAGGGTAAACTAATAATAAATTTTGTACCTTTTCCTAATTCGCTTTCCGCACGTATAGTGCCTTTATGATCATTTACGATTTTATATACGTAAGCTAATCCTAATCCAAATCCTTTCACATCGTGAACATTACCTGTAGGTATTCTATAAAAACGTTCAAAAATCTTTTTCACATATTCTTTTCGAATACCAACACCATTATCTTCGATAGATATGAACAATCTACCTGAGTCGTTCCATGTTTTCATCACCAGTCTGAGTGGAACATCTTCTTTACGATATTTCAATGCATTGTCTAACAAATTAAACAAGACATTCGTAAAATGCATTTCATCTATTCTCACTGTAGATTCTTCTGCTTGTAGATCAATATCTAAATGGCCTCCATACTTTTGAACCTTTAGGTCGTGTGTGTTAGCAACACTAACAACTAAATCGTTAGCATCTTTCTCTTTCATTTTCAACGTTGCACGCTGTTTATCAAAAAGAGACATTTGCAACACTTTCTCTACTTGAAAGCTCAATCTTTTGGTTTCGTCATTAATAACTCCTGTCACATGTTTAAAAACATCTGGAGATTTAGTTATTGAAGCATCTTTAAGCATCTGAGCTGCCAGTGAAATAGTAGACACAGGAGTTTTCAGTTCATGTGTCATATTATTTATAAAATCATTTTTCATCTCAGACAAACGCTTTTGTCTGAAGAGTGTTATAATCGTAAACGTAAATGTCAACAGAAGGATAATTGTAAATATCATCGATGGAATTGCAAAAGATAATTCACTAAAAACATATTCACCTTTAGTAGGGAAGTATACCCTTAAGTAATTCAACCTTGCAGGTGGATCATTTGGAAATAAAATCTGTGTATAAACAGCTTTTTCCTTCTTCTTCGTGTAATTTTCTTTTGGATAACCTGGTGTAGAATATACTACGCGATTATTTTGATTTACTACTTGAAAACTGTACGGGACACTTAAACCAGCATTGTTCAATAATTCTGAACGTATATATGAATTTAACTTGCGAAAATCTACCCGTTCTTCAATCGGTTTTGTACTTGCTCGATACATAATCTTTAGGATTACTTCATCTTGCAACGCTTTTTCGTGAAGATATCGTTTAGAAAAAGCCTGTTGTAACTCATATGATGTTTTCGATATAGTATTTATTCCATGTCCAGGAGATATAAATACGCCATGTTGAGGCTCTTCAGTTGAGTCAATTGACTCCGTTGATATATCGTAATCAATAGTTAATTCGCTTCCATCAGGATTTGTGCTTGTCCAACGTTCTCGTCTTCTCGATACAGAACTTTTAGAACTGGATTGTTGTGGACGATTATATTGCGTGTATTGTTTTTCTGATTCAATAATATCCTCTTCAATATACTGCAAGGTTTGATCAAATTCTAAATTCCGTGACACTTGATACAAGCTTCTTTTCACAGACTGTTCAAATTGTTCATCTCGGCTATCCATTGTTATTTGGATATACTTTACTTGCAAAAACAATAGTCCTATAAAAGCGATTATCATTATGCCGGCAAGCAACCAAATAGTTGATTTTTTCATACTTTTCTGTTTTACTTACCTCATTGTTTATAAAAAATATTTTAAAGAACGCATCTTATCTCCTAAATTAACAAATAAAGAGTTCAAATGTTTAACACATATCGTTTATTTATTGCAAAGAGACAAAATATTCTTCAGAATCTACTATTTTAGAGTGATATTTTATGAATTGGTTTAACTAAATCGTTCTTTAAATGCCTAATTTCAAGAAAAAGAAACCATAATATTAAGCTTACAGTAATATTAAGTCTATTTTCTCAAAATAATAATGGTATAAAAGTAGTCATTATTTGTAATTTGTGCAATATTTTTTAGTAAATCGTTTACTTTTATCCCGACTCATAGTGCCTTCTATTTGTCTTTTATTAAAAAATATTGGAATACATCCTTAAATTAACCGTTTGTATCTTACTAAAATAAACAACTTCTCATTTTTATTTTTAATTTTGTGTAAATCTATTTACAATCTTTTTATATGCAAAATAAGCATGGTTCATTAATCAATTTCAATAATACTGAAATTGCATTTAAAGGTAAATCTAACGGAGATCTGCACGAAATGCACCTTCTTTTTAAAGTCATGAACAGTCCCACTTGGGTTGATATAGGTAAGAATTTATTAAACATTGCTTTTGCCATACACCTCCCAGTAGAGTGGTTGCTTAAAAGAACTATCTATAAACACTTTTGTGGGGGCGTGTCTATCACAGATAGCGCAAATTTAATTGATAAGTTAGATCAACGAAATGTTGGTGCTATTTTAGACTATGCAGTCGAGGGAGAAAATAGTGAAGATAAGTTTGATGCCACTTGCAAAGAGATTATGCAAACAATAGTTTTTGCTCATAATAACAAAAAGACACCTTTTAGCGCTTTTAAAATTAGTGGTATTGGCTCATTCGATTTAATGGTGAAAGTTAGTAACAATGATGCGTTGAGCGAATCTGAAAAAATAAGTTACCAATTGCTACTTAAAAGAGTTGATGATATTTGTAAATTGGGTCATGAGTTAAATGTTCCTGTATTGATTGATGCAGAAGAAACTTGGATACAACCCATGTTAGATAGTTTGGTTATAGATATGATGCGAAAGTATAATAAAGAAAGGGCTATAGTTCAGAACACCTATCAAATGTATCGTCATGATCGACTACAAGTTATTAAACAACACCATGCTATAGCACAAACAGAAGGTTTTAAGTTAGGATTAAAAATTGTGCGTGGTGCATATATGGAAAAAGAGCGTAAACGTGCAAAAGATATGGGGTATATCTCCCCAATACATGCTAACAAAGAAGCTACAGACAAAGACTTTGATGATATCATCCATTATTTTGTTGACAATGTTGAAACCATCTGGTTTATGGTTGCTACCCACAACGAAAAAAGCACCCAATTGTTGGCTACATTAATTGAGGAACACAAACTCCCTCACAATCATCCACACATCTATTTTTCTCAGCTTTATGGCATGAGCGATCATTTAACCTATAATTTAGCTGAGCATGGATACAATGTAGTTAAGTACGTTCCTTACGGTGAAGTCAAAACAATGATTCCCTATCTCATTCGTCGAGCCGAAGAGAACAGTTCCGTTTCAGGTCAATCCAGTAGAGAGCTATTACTTATAGAGCAAGAAATAGAAAGGCGTAAAAAATTAAAATAATATAGCAAAATGGTGTTTCGTCTGATTGTTAACATTGATTTCACCCATATTTTATTATCTTTATCATTTAAGCGAATATATTACATTCTAATCCAATAAAAAAATAATTATGAATTCAAGAGAACGATTTTTGAAAACCATAAATAGAGAAGTACCAGACAGGGCACCATTGTACGTATCAGTTACACCTCAAGTTGCAAAAAAGTTGAGTGCTCATATGCAATTACCGTACGAAGAACCATTAGACTCAATGCTTTCCACCAGAGCATCGCATATGGATTTGATGGCCACATTGGGTGCAGATGCAGTAGGTATCACAATGTGTGCACCAACTAACAACCTCACCTTCACCATGGAAAACGGGTTGATAAAAAATGAATGGGGCATGATATTTAAAGACTCTGGACAATACAATGAGTTTTATGAATTTCCTTTGGCTCATGCAGAAACAGCAAAAGATATTGAAGATTACAGTTTTCCCGATCCTTTTGCTCCAGGGCGATGGGATGCTGCCAAAGCAACCATTGATAAGTATGGTCAAACACACGGTATCATTGGAGACCTTGAGACAACATTGTTCGAAACAGCTTGGTATCTCACAGGTCTCGAGAAGTGTCTTATGGATATGATGCTTGAAGCTGAATATGTTAATCCACTGCTTGACAAAATTCAATCCATTCATACTGAATATGGTAAAAAAATGATTGAAATGGGCGTTGATGTTTTATGGTGTGGCGACGACTTTGGCACACAAGAAAGCTTGATTATGGATCCTGATCTTTTTAGAAGTGTGTTTAAACCTCGCATTAAGATAATGTTCGATGAATTCCGCAAGGTCAATCCTAACATAAAATTTGCTTGGCACTCTTGTGGAGCCGTTAAACCACTAATACCAGATTTCATTGAGGTGGGTTTAAATATTTTAAATCCTATTCAACCATTAGCAGCTGAAATGGATCCACAACAGCTAAAAGATGAATTCGGTAAAGAGTTGGTTTTCTTTGGGGGAATCTGCGTACAGGATTTATTGCCAAATGGAACTCCCGACAAAATTAAATCAGAGGTAATTAGAAGAGCAGAAATATTAGGCAAAGATGGAGGTTATATTGTTGCTCCTGCCCACAATATTCAAGAGGATACTCCTATGGAGAATATTATTGCTTTGTTTGATGCGGTTAAGGGGTTGTGATTGTACACTATTGATTTGATACACAAATCGCTCGTAGAGACAATTCATGAATTGTCTCTACTGGCATAATTTCAATTCCTTTCGGTACAATTAAAAGAGGTTATAAGGGAATAACTATGCTTGACAATGCAGATTTCAATTCCTTTCGGTACAATTAAAAGGAGTCCAGATATACTTCTCGGCAGTAGGCGTTGGCAATTTCAATTCCTTTCGGTACAATTAAAAGTGATTTCTTGCGCCCATACAAAGCTGGGCTTACGCTATTTCAATTCCTTTCGGTACAATTAAAAGTTGACCGTAAGCAGCATCAATTATTCTATCAACTCCATTTCAATTCCTTTCGGTACAATTAAAAGCAATTGCAGTTAATAACGTTTTCGGCGCTTGCGTTATTTCAATTCCTTTCGGTACAATTAAAAGTCATACATTATAAATTCTTTGTTATCTATAGAATAGTGATTTCAATTCCTTTCGGTACAATTAAAAGACTCTTTCCAATACTCCAAAAAGAAACGTTCAGTCTATTTCAATTCCTTTCGGTACAATTAAAAGGTAACTAAAGAAGCTATAACATTAGCAGAAGCAGCATTTCAATTCCTTTCGGTACAATTAAAAGTTGCAATGCTTGTTCTAATGTAGTGCCGTTTTCGATTTCAATTCCTTTAGGTACAATTAAAAGTTTACTCAGATTAAAGCGTACAACAAGAAACACGCACATTTCAATTCCTTTCGGTACAATTAAAAGAATTGAATGCAGGGTTAGTGTAGTTTAGTTTAGTAATTTCAATTCCTTTCGGTACAATTAAAAGAACATTTTGAAGATGGGGGCAAAGTTGCTGTTCATAAATTTCAATTCCTTTCGGTACAATTAAAAGGAAAAATGTCAATGAATATGGGTGATTTAGTTCCATGTAATTTCAATTCCTTTCGGTACAATTAAAAGTATCATAATAATCTGCACACTCTAATATGTCATGCATTTCAATTCCTTTCGGTACAATTAAAAGTCAATGTCGTATATTACAAATGCGTCTCCTACTTTATTTCAATTCCTTTCGGTACAATTAAAAGATTTTATGAACACTTTGCTTCCTCTGTTCCTCATATATTTCAATTCCTTTCGGTACAATTAAAAGCAGTAAGTGGTATCCATTCCCTGAGTCTGCTGAGATATTTCAATTCCTTTCGGTACAATTAAAAGCAACTTCTTAGACGCTCGCGCTCCCGAATATTTGATTTCAATTCCTTTCGGTACAATTAAAAGGCACCCGATGAAGTCCTTTATAAAATCTTTAATAAAATTTCAATTCCTTTCGGTACAATTAAAAGACAAAATCATTTAAAGTTATGGCAATAGTACGTTCTTTATTTCAATTCCTTTCGGTACAATTAAAAGACCCAAACAGGTTTAGCCTGGAAAGGCGACCGACCGCATTTCAATTCCTTTCGGTACAATTAAAAGAAAATAGATTATGAAAAATTGTGTGAAATAATGCTTATTTCAATTCCTTTCGGTACAATTAAAAGGCTGCAGGTGGAGGAAAATCCGCTTTAGGTTGTTTAATTTCAATTCCTTTCGGTACAATTAAAAGTACATCCAACCCAAAAACCCGTTGCTCTATACGATATTTCAATTCCTTTCGGTACAATTAAAAGTAGAATCGATTGGCATGTAGCAATCCTTATCATTTTCATTTCAATTCCTTTCGGTACAATTAAAAGAGGGTCATCCTGTATTCCACTCACGCCAGCTGTTTCATTTCAATTCCTTTCGGTACAATTAAAAGATCTAAGACAGAATCTAATAGC
Source organism: Bacteroidales bacterium UBA3143 (assembly GCA_002364735.1). GTDB lineage: Bacteria > Bacteroidota > Bacteroidia > Bacteroidales > Dysgonomonadaceae > UBA2632. Next base: position 53,542 of record DEZB01000025.1, on the reverse strand, counting down.
CCATTGGGCGAAAATTTCAATTCCTTTCGGTACAATTAAAAGGCTCTCCATATTCAATGATTACCTTATTTATATGAATTTCAATTCCTTTCGGTACAATTAAAAGTTAGCTGAGCAAGCGAGAACACATGATGTAAACATGATTTCAATTCCTTTCGGTACAATTAAAAGCTTTTCTACTTTGCGACCGTCCAAGTACATTTCTAAATTTCAATTCCTTTCGGTACAATTAAAAGTCCACCACCTTCAGCCCCTGGTATTTTGTTTAGAAATTTCAATTCCTTTCGGTACAATTAAAAGTCACCACCAACTCACTGCCATATTCGCCCATAAGCGATTTCAATTCCTTTCGGTACAATTAAAAGGAATAATGGTTTGGTCGAGGTGAGAGTCATTGGGAGATTTCAATTCCTTTCGGTACAATTAAAAGCAGGTTACCCAGAGGTGTCAGGATTAAGCGTAAGCAATTTCAATTCCTTTCGGTACAATTAAAAGAGCTTTTCGATAGCGTCATCAACTATATCTACTGCTATTTCAATTCCTTTCGGTACAATTAAAAGTTGTTTAAATCTGTTTTAAGCGACTGTTTTAATTTTGATTTCAATTCCTTTCGGTACAATTAAAAGTAAGCGGAGACAATATATAACTACCATCCTTTGTCAATTTCAATTCCTTTCGGTACAATTAAAAGTATTAATAACGAAGTAAAAAAAGGATCTTTATCCATTTCAATTCCTTTCGGTACAATTAAAAGTTTACGCTCGCGCCAAAACAAATACAAGCTTAGCCATTTCAATTCCTTTCGGTACAATTAAAAGACAAATCAGGATAACGGAGCGCGATCGGACATAGAAATTTCAATTCCTTTCGGTACAATTAAAAGTTACAGATAGTTGGAATAGTAAAGGCTTTATTAAAATATTTCAATTCCTTTCGGTACAATTAAAAGTTAGATCCTGCAACAATAAGAACATCATTGTTGCGTATTTCAATTCCTTTCGGTACAATTAAAAGTAACATTTTATAATATGGCAATAGTACGTTCTTTATTTCAATTCCTTTCGGTACAATTAAAAGTTTTTTGGATGATTCAGCTTCACTACCAATAATTAAATTTCAATTCCTTTCGGTACAATTAAAAGATCCGTATCGTCATAGTATACTGGTTGTACGATGTTATTTCAATTCCTTTCGGTACAATTAAAAGCGATTCCGGGTCGTCGTGACATTGTGACAAAGCTATTTCAATTCCTTTCGGTACAATTAAAAGACCAACGGATATTCCATGACCTGCCATTGTACCTAAATTTCAATTCCTTTCGGTACAATTAAAAGCGGTGAAAATGCTACTTTTTCGGGAACTATGACAGTTCAATTTCAATTCCTTTCGGTACAATTAAAAGAAATCTGGAGACCATTTTTGAGAGTTGGAATATAATTTCAATTCCTTTCGGTACAATTAAAAGGGTGCTTTTGCGAGTATTGGAGAGGCGCTTGTTAGATTTCAATTCCTTTCGGTACAATTAAAAGGCATTAACTGACTTAATCAAACCCCACGTTCCAAATTTCAATTCCTTTCGGTACAATTAAAAGAATTTGACAAACTGGGTGATTCATTTGTGAAAATATTTCAATTCCTTTCGGTACAATTAAAAGGATATTTCACGAAGGGATTATATTTATTCATTTTTATTTCAATTCCTTTCGGTACAATTAAAAGTTAGTATTATCCTTTACTGGATAAATACGATTTGTATTTCAATTCCTTTCGGTACAATTAAAAGTCCGATACCTGGCTTTCTTGACATGAGGACAAAGCTATTTCAATTCCTTTCGGTACAATTAAAAGCCGTCAGCGACGACTAAAAAAATAACTGATTATTAGTTATATCGGTTTTCAAAATAGTCATTTTTAGGATAAAAAAGTTGTCGATAGGCAATGATATAAAAACCCTTGACTATCGACAACCTATATAATAGGATGATTTTCAATATGTCAAAGAACGTTTTGTATAATATATCAATCTATATGATGTAAATAGCCCTAAGTCGACAATCTCTTATAAAAAATTATCTATACTACTTCGTTCTTTTCCAATGATTTGCTTATCAAGAAATTTTTGAGTCCGACTGGAAAAAATTATCAAACTGTCAGTATCTAAATCCATTATTTCTTCTGCTCTCAAAGTTAATTCTTTTAATCTAACTTCAGAAATCTCACCTTCAAAAACGGAGTTTTGTATCCAATTTAAATATTTACGACAGAGTTTCAACATTTTCGCTACTCTTTTTTCACCCATGTCATAAACCAAAATAACGTACATTACCAATACATTTTAAATGGTTTATACTCTTCCATAGTAAGCAAATGTTTGGCAAGTTTGTAACATTCAAGCTTGATAAGATGTTTATAGCTAATTTTGCGTTTTAACGATCGGTGTTGAAATGTTTCAGTAAGGCGTTCTTCAAAAGCTTGAACGAAAATCTTTTTACCTTTCGGATTCAACAAGCAGCTGTTAAGTTTCTTATCAAAATGTTTCTCTTGAAGTTCTTTTTTATTCAACAACCTAAAAATAACTCGATCAACTAATATAGGTTTAAATATTTCGGAAATATCCAATGCTAACGAATATCTGCGTTCGCCGGGAGTGTGCAAATAGCTGATTGTAGGATTCAATTGAGTTTGATGAATGGCCCTCAAGCATTGTGAATAACACATCATATTGCCGAATGATATCAAAGCATTTATTTCATTTCCTGGAGGTTGTTTTGTACGTGTACCCATCACAAAGTCATTTATTATTTCATTAAATCCTTCATAATAAGCTTGACGAATGTTTCCTTCTAAACCCATCAGCTCATCCACTCTTTCTGCAAAATTAGTTTGAGAAGACAAATTTTCTATCTTCCCGACAATCTCATCCAAATCCTTTCCGCGCGTATTGTAATATTTCAGATTCTTCAGCATGTTGAAAGCTGCACCTTCTACAAACTTTTGAGCGATAACAATTCGTTTCTTTTTGTTTTGATAATAAGAAGTTTGAGCTAAAATCATTTTACCTGCAAGTAAACTATCACGAGGCATAAACGAACCCGTATAGTTTTCATAATAGTCGAAAAAATGTACGCTTATATCTTTTTGTCCCAAAAAATTGTACAATGCACTATTTGCATTAAGCGATCCAAAAGCGTAAAACTCCGCAATGTCCTCTACAGGCAAATACCTTGGTTGTCCTTCACGTTCTATACCATTCCCATCTTCAATTGAAGGAGTAAACTTTAATGTGTTGTCTTTACGCTGCAACGTTCCAGGATTGAACAAATAGTATGTCTTTTTCATAATCAATAAATTTATTCTTCATTGACATAGCAAAACTCATAATAACTACAACTCTTGCATATTTTTGCATTTATCGTGGGAGGACATTCTTCTGATTGAATAAGCTTAATAATTTCTTTTTCAGTTTTTCGAATATAATCTCTATCTGCATCTGTAAAAATTACTTCGGCAGTATGCCGCATAGTAGGATATTCCAAAATTGCAGTCACTTCTTCAATTCCATTGCGCTCTAATACGTACATATAATACTTCACTTGCCATTCATGAGCTTTCTCCACCTTGTTCGAGCGTTTAATTTCATGAATAACTTTATTGCGTGCATCATAGAAATCAATCTTTATACCTTCAATTTCTATTTCCTCGTAACGTTCCGAACGCTGCGGATAAGTGCTTTCATGGATTAGTTTACCGTCATAGACCAAATCGGAAGTGTGCTCCATATTTATTCCGTTGGCAAAAAGCCAAAGCTTCCGTTTGCAGACTTGATAGTAGTTGAATTTAGTGCCAGTAATGTGCATATATTATTAATTCTACTATGTAAATCTTTAATTAAAATGGAAGTTGCAAAAAATGAGAATCAAAGGCTGACATTTAATTCTCATTCAATCTCACATATGTCTATTTAATTTTCCCTTCGTAATCAAAAGACATTATTAATTTATATATTTTTTGTTCTGCTTTTTCCAGCGCATCTGCTTTTTCACCTTTAGTTTGGATGTATCCACCAGCTTGCAGTGTAATAAAAGTATCAACGCCATTCAAAGTTTCGTCTATAATAGGCTCTGCCTTATTCGAATCTTCTTCTGATAATTTTGCTCGAATGCTTCCACCAAGAAGATTAGCGTTGTCGCTTATAGCAATTGCAAGCGTATCCATTAAACTAAAAGTACGTGATTGATTCGAAGTTATCTTCCAATCAACAATTGCTTTTGCTAAACCTTTTGCCCATTTTTCTCTTAATTCTTTTGGAGCTACCAAACACTCACCAAACACATTTTCAGAAGGTGTCCAGTTGTTCTCTTTGAGTTTGTCAATAGTTTCCTGTGTCATTTCAGGTTCTAATGAACTGGTGGAAACACAAAATAATCTCCTTAAATCAATTGCAATGTCTGAAACAAATAATCCAGATGCTCGGCTGTTTTCAGGAATCCATTTTCTACTTAGGCTTCTATCTTTGCCCAGTAAGAACTCTGTAATTTCATCTTCAGATAATTCATTTCCATCTGAATCGCGTACAATCACTGTATTATTAGGTCTATCACTTCTGTCAAAAGATGCATTCTCATTATTTAGTCCAGCTAAGAGGGGGTGCAATCCGCGCATGGCTGATATTGAAAGAGGACTTCTTCTTTTCAAGGTTCGTTCTTTTCCTCCTTTGGCAGCCTTCATCCAACCACCAAATAGTTGATCTACATAAGTAGGGTCGCATGTGCCATATACTTCGCCCTCTTTTAATTCTTTTTGTTTTGTAACATCAAATAAAAATGTTGTTGGACTGGGTATCTCATCCAACTCATCACAAATTGAATCTATTATTGATCGCTTTACTTGCTGACCACTTGAAAATGGAATTCTACGATTAAATTGTGTATCATAATAATATTTCTGCCCATCAGATACGCAGAATACAGTATGTTCTGCTCTTTTTAATGTCCTAATGTAAATTGTATTCATAACGATATGTTTTTTGTATTAATTGTTTTTTTCTATATATGCATAATCAAATTTCAAAAGAGTTTTGAAATATCCAAACTCCTCGTTAGTCATTAAATGAACTTCATCTTTTAAAGTTTTTAATTTTTTTAAATCTTCATTTGTTAGACCTTTAATCATTTCTGTTAAGGCAGTTATGAAGTTTCTTTTAGATGATGCACCCCAGAGTTCCTTCTCAATAAGGTTTTTTCTTTCTGTCCCAGTAGCTCCTTTTCTATACCGTTGAATTAGCTCTGCTAATTCCAATGTATAATCTGTAATTTCTTCTTTGTTTTTTGATAACATAGCGTATAACCAAGTTTTATAAGATTGATATATTATTATTTCTTTTTCTTTTCTGAACGAAAGGTTCTTTTCGTTTTTCATGTAGTCTTTTAGTCCATGTGGGCGAAGAGCTTGCAAACCGATACTACCTAACTCGCATGCACGCTTGATATGCATACCAAATAACTCTTGAAACTCTTTACTTGAAAAGATCTCTGCATTTTGATAAAGCTGTTTCCAAACGTCAATCAATCGTGTTCCAGACTTTAAATAAATAGGTATAAAACCAAGGGTTTTGTTGGTCTGTCCAAAGCTGTAAATGTAGGAGTTCAAGTTACCTTCAGAATAAAGTCTCGAAAGGCTAAAGAACAGGTTTGACCAATTAACAGTTTTCACTTCTATATTGTCAGTACCTAAAACAAAAACACCTTCTGATTCTAATCTTGTGAAATCAAAATCAGATTGGAAGTTTTTACCTAACTTATATGTAAGCCATTGACCATTCCATGAATTTATTTGATTGCCTCGTAATTTTACCAATGATGTATCATTAAGGTATTTTCGATAGTGTTTCCAACCATTGAATGTTTCCAGTAAAATGGTCTCATCATCTATCAAAAAATTATATCCTCCAGCAACTCCTATACCTAATCCTGAACCTATCCATGAAAAGTATATATCTTCTTCATTTACTTTAATTTGCAAATCCGACACCAATCCTGATGTGGTTGCAAATGTCTTAGTTTCCGATGCTGGATATCCAAGCGCAAAACTGGCATCAGGCAATTCATTTGAAGCTTTTTCATATAACCCTTGTAGTTTTTCTTTTCTCTCCTCTTCTGTAAGTAAAAATGGTTTTTGCCCTTTTTTCATTTGCACAAAAGGAGAGTTAGTAACCCATTGCATATATTTTGCATGGTTGAAAAACAACTCAAAATACTCATTCTCAAAAAAATCTTTTGATGTATAGCTCAAGTTGAATTTTTTATTGTACGCTTTTAAGAATGTGCGTCCTATTACTGTTGTTATCATATTATAACTCCTATGTTTTGATTTATTTTATTCACATTCAAACCCAGATCCGGGGAATACGCAGCATCTGCAACAATAAAGGGTTCGTTACCTTTCGTAGATTGTCTCATTTTTGCAACTGCATAGTAGTAAATGGGAATTTCAAGTAAAAGGCGACTCTCAAAATCACCTTCTTCATATGCATATAGATCGCTTTCAAGAATGCAGGAAACACTGTCAATTTTGAGTAAATCAAATAAGATTGCTTTACTATTATGCGTAAGATAATCAATTGTAACCCTTCCATCTGTTTTAAATACAGCATGCTCCTCAATATTCAAAAAATCTATTGATGTAAAAACATTATCTATTTTCTTCTGTATATTCCTTTCACGTATAGGTTTATCATCACTCAACACCTCAAATGATTTTTTTAAAATCTCTAAATTATATGGTCTATCTGTTTTTAAATCAGCTGGTGGTGCAATAATATAGACAGGCTTTAATTGACCTATGGTATTTAAATTTCGCTTGCGGTTAATTCTGCCAAATCGCTGAATCAATGCATCTAACGGAGCACATTCAGTTATCATTACATCAAAGCTGATATCTAAGCTTACCTCTACAATTTGAGTGGAGATTACTATGCATGCTTCATTTGAAGTATTGAAAGTATATAATGAGTCTTCATTTTCATTTATGCCAATCAATTGCCTTTCTTTCTCGTTTCTGTCGCTACGTTTAAATCTGCTGTGTAATAAAAGAGTGGGAGTGTTATGGTATTTATCTTCTTCTTTTATATATTCATAAACCTGTTGTGCTTCTTTTACTGTATTAAGAACTATCAACACTTTCTGTTTATTGATAACAGCTTTATCAATAATTACTTTTGATTCATCAAACGAGTTTAGTTTGTAGCAAATGTGTCTATCAAATCTATCTTTTTCTTCATCTGAAAGATTTACTTCAAGAACGTCGTTTCCTAAAATGTTTTTAATTCTCTTGTAGAGAATAGTGGGCATTGTGGCAGTTCCTATGTGGATGCGACATTCAATCTTAGCCAAAATCTCTACTAATTTTAGAACTATAGCTTGTGAAACTCCAGAATAAGTATGTACTTCGTCAAGAATTACGTCACAACCTTTTAAATCTAATAATAAGGCTTCAAAACCATTCATTCCAAAAGCTAAAGCAGAAAGTTGATGGGGGGTTAATATTTTTATTGAAGAACCCATCAGTCCTTGCAAGACACTTTCTTCCTCACTGTTTTTTCTTTTCACTATTTTAGAGGTAGAATGCAGTACACGTATATCAAGGTTAGGATTATAGTTTTCTAAATCGCTCCCCACTCGTTTAAACATTGCATTGATTGATGCTTGAAATGGTAATGTGTAAAACACTCTATCTTTGCAACGACGAAATAGATAATCTGTTTTTCCCGCTCCTGTCGATGCCACTACAATGGTGTGTTGCTTGTTTGATGATGCATCCATAAGAGAAAGGGGATACAATGGATGTTCTCTATTATAGAAGCTGAGATTTGGTTTTACGAATAGGTTAGATAAATAGCACTCGGTATTGTTAATCAATGCTGAGGCAAAATGATCAGCGCCCATCAATAATCCTTTCCATTCTGAATAGCCTCTTTCTTTAGTTTTTCTTTCGCAGTACTCAATACAATAATTTAAATTATCCAATGCTTCTTGTCGTGATATGCTTTTTACAGGCACATCAAGCTCAAAAAGTAGCTTAGAAGCATATAAACTCCATTCTTCCCATTTGCCGAGGTGAAAGTTTATATATTCGTATTCCTCTTCTAAGTCAAGTAAGCCCAATTTTCCCACATCATTCTTAACTGATTTGTGATGCCCTACTACCATTTCTATTAATTGGTCTGTCATATCAATCGGAAACAAAGACAAAAAGAACAAAGAGGCAATTTCATGTCGAAAAGGAGTGTCAGATGGTCTGCGTTGCTTCATCAATCTTTTTTGAAACACTGGATGTGCTTTTCCGATATCATGCATAATAGCACCACTTCTTGCTATCTGAATATCCATCTTGAAATGGTTTGCAAACATCTCAGCTGTCATTGCAACATGCTTTAAATGATCAAATAATGATGTCCATTCAGGACCAGATTTAGCAAATAACTGTGCCACCGTTAGAAACTTTTTATTGGAGTTCCAATTATATTTAACCAACCATACATTGACAATCCTGTTTTTCTGTCAAATCCTACTTTAAAAGACTTCTCATTCCTTTCAAATATTAATTCAAAACCAGGAAAACGTTCTTCGTTGCAAAAGTCACTTTTGTTTATTTCTTCTATGTTTTCGGGTAATAGTACATCTTCATTTCTACAAAGACATATATGTTGCTTAAGTGCAACTTGAGCATCGTCTAAATTGTCAAACGCTAAATGTAATATCGGCTCAATTAGCACACCTCTTGTTAGTATTGAACTGGATCGTTCAAATAAAAACTGCTTCCCTTTTTTTGTAGAGTTCCAGCCTCTTGCTTGAGTCACTTCTTGTTGTTGTGAAATATGACTATAGGATAAGCGATACCCTTTTATCTTTTTTATTCCATCTTCGTTGAGTAGTTCCGGGAATAGTTTCTTTTCTATTCCTTCTACAATAGACGGTGTAAGAAATTGCTGGGAGTATGTCTCACTATCCCTCACTGCGGTCCAAGGTTTTATAAAACCAAAAGGGCCTGTATATTTTACGATATAAAACATATCATCTATGGTTAATTGATTAATAAATAGACCCAAAGCCTGAGCCTGTTGAGTTTCCTATTCCCACATTTCTTGCAAAAGCTATTGAGTCTGACTTCCCTTTAATTATAATAGGACACATGCTACATTTATTTTTTATACCATGAATATCTACTAATTTTATTTTTTTGTTATAATAGCTCATGTCAAACTTCACACATAAAGATTGGTCTTCAGGTAGACCGGCATCATACATTTTATATTTCAACGTTTCCGTCATTAATTCTTCACTTTCAGCATCTTCATAAGTGTAAAACTTTATGTTACTAAAAGCAATATTCCTTTTAATAAGAATTGGGCTTGCTATCCGAAAGCTATATTCACTATTTTCCCACTTCTGTTGAGGCTCAATTTGAATATCTCTGATTTTCATCCCATGAAACATATCTGGATCATTTAGTATTGAAGCAACTATTTTCCTCACATATTTTTCATCGTGAAAACTTATGAACCATGAAGATCCATTTCTAAAGTTTAAGCCATTGCCTTCTTGCTTCCCATTTTTTAACCACGAAAAAGAATGAAGTGAGATGTTATCGTGAATTTCATTTTGACCCAACCACTTGTGTAGAACACCAATAAGATATTTCTGGTAATTAAAAGGAACTTCAGTCCTGTTTTGTGTAGATTTTAAGATGATTCTCATATACTATTACCCATTAGATTATTGTTGCGTTTTTTCGTTAATTAGTTTATAGTTTAAATTTGTAGCTATCTGACTACATCGTTACTTATCATATATACACTAAAATGCAAGTTATATTATATGCTTTTTAAAAACATCATTTAAACTTTGTTTTCCAAAGATAAAAAAGATTTTATTAACAACAATGCTAATTAAGAAAATATTAATTCATTTTTTTGTAAAAATATTAAGCGTTTGCGTTTTCTATTTTTTGTCAAACTAAATACTAAAATATTTTTGAAAAAGAGATCAATAGTTTTTTGAAACAAATCTACCAACACAAAAAAAACGCCCTCGAATATTCGAGAACGTTTTTTTACGGATTAATATTTTGTTTAATTGAAAATAGAATACTCCATCGTCAATTATCAGTTTTTTCTTTACATTATATTGTAAAGGATAGTATATAATTTGAGTATGTGTTGGTTTTTTCTACTTATTCTCCAATACCAATAACTCCCTGAGCTACTCGTCCCCCAGCATCGCCAGTAGGTTGCGAAACAAGATCATCTTCATTTGCATGTACGATAATTGCTCTTCCAATTATATTATTTGTTCCCTTAAATGATATAAGACTATCCACCCGCTCATAATGAGCATTTCCGTTGGCGTCTGCTACGATATTACCAAAATCACCCGCATGCCTTACTTCATCTTCAGGTCCGGCGTGATCTTTGTGGTCAGGATTAAAATGTCCGCCTGCTGATGTTCCGTCTGATTTTGAAATATCTCCAAACTCATGAATATGGAATCCATGGTTTCCTTCAGATAAACCTTCAACATCTGCAACAATTAATATCCCAGCGTCTGTTTGTGTAAAAGTGACTGTCCCTTTTACGTTATTCCCTTCCGTGGGGGTTAAAACACAAACGGCCTTTGATATATCATTACTATTGTCATGAGCTATCATATTAGTATTGTCTTCATTAGTAACCGGTTTATTTGAAGTATCACCACTGTTACATGCTGATACAATGAGAAAGAGCCCAACTGTAGCAAGCAAACTTAATCTGAATTTCTTTGTAATCATATTCTTTAAAATTTTTTAGAGTGATTTCTTTTTAATCATAATCTGTATTTTGGCGATATTACTATCGGAGAATAACATAGCATTGCTTCAAAAAACGCTAAATGCTACTTCTATTATTCCATTTATTAACGCTTGCCACAAAAAATTGTTTGTTTCAACTATCAAAAGATATAAAACTTAATCAGTTCACAACAAAAATCGGAAAAGGATAATTACTTACGTAACTACCCTTTTCTTGGCTCTTCGTTGCCGTAACATTGAAGAAGTTGTTTTGGATACCAAAGATATAAAACTTATGAAAGAATATGAATCAATTTATCCCATCTCTCTATCCAGTTAATAAAATCACTTCAATCCCTCTAAAAACTCCCTAAATTCAGAAGTATTATAATTGGCCATACCCTTATGGGTTAGTACCAACTGACCATTGGCGCTAATGACATAAGTAGTGGGCACGGTGGACGATTGGTACATTGCAGGGCGATTACTCTGTAGCGTGTAGATAGGAAGATCGTAACCTTTGCGTTTATTAAAAGCTTTGGCAGTTTCAAAATCATCATCAAGAGAAACCATCACAAAAGCTATTTCATCTCCCACTTCTTTGTGTAGTTTATTTATATTTGGCATTTCGGCAATACAGGGAGGACACCAAGTAGCCCACATATTCATAAAAATAACCTTACCCTTAAATTCTGCCAAAGAGATTGTTTTTCCATCCTCATCCATCAAGTTGAGATTGAAATCTGCTGGTGTTGAGGTTGAGGCCGTTGTTAGATCTGTTTCGGTTTCATTATTGTGTGTTGCTTCAATCTTTGGAGTCATTAAACCAGTTGCAAGAATACCTCGTTGTATAAAGCCGATTACCTCCGTGTGTAAGCCCGTTGCATAAAGTAGTATAACCACTGCGGCAATAATTCCATATTCTATCAACGTCTTCTTTCTGTTTTTATCTTTTTTCTTCTTATTCATTCTTTTTTCTTCTTTGATTGGAAATTGGGTTTTCGGCTGGTCTCGAATTTTATTTTGAAATAATAAGATGTTTATCAATAATCAAAGATATAAACTTCTGTAAGCAATTCATAACAAAAGGGATCTAAAACAACCATACCTCCTTTCTAATAAACGAAGAAGCAATTGTAACATAATCTTATTAACCAAAAGATGAAACAAAAGATGATATCTAACACAAAATAATGATTCCATCTTCAATTAAAATTATTGTGCTGATCAAAAGACACTTATCTTTTTGTGGCAAGTCATTTTCTCCCTCCGTTTTCATTTCTGTGTGCACAGAGATGTTTTCGGTTGGTTCAATTTGATTCCTGCACGTGCAGGAATACTTTGGGCTCGATAGATTTGCGTTTCTGCGCATGCATAAATGCTTTTGGAGTGAGATTTTTGAGTGCTACGTTTTAATAACCCACATTGCTGAGTGATAAAAAAGTAATTTCATATAGGCAGAGATAAGTTTTTTGCAAATTTTGTAGCAGGGTGGATTGAAGTATAGGGCTATTTATGAATAAGTAATTTTGCATCAATATGCAAAGATTGATGGTTCAATACTCAATTTTATTCATTATAAAAATTTATTATCATTGCCAATAAAAGTGACAATTTGATTAAAATACGCATGTAAAATAGCAATATGATTTTGTGTATTTTCTTTTATTCACCTTAGAAAATTTCTTTTTGATGAGTTTTGATAAAAAATCATGAGCCTCCTGCCGTGATATTAATTCTAATCTTTGAGAAAAATAGAAAAGAGCGAATGCCTCCAATTTTATGTTTATAGATAGAGGCGCCATGGTTCTCTCTTATTATATTCAACTTCTGATGTTTCTCAAAACGTTATCAGTAAACAGATTGATGAGGGATATGAACGTTTGTAAATGTCACATGGAAGGACTTGACAAGTAGTTGAAAAGTTATTCAATGTGACATTGACTAAGTGACCAAGTAGTTAGAAAGTATAAAACGGCGCCTTGTCAGACTGTACAAGTAGTTGAAAAGTTACTCAATGTGACATTGACTAAGTGGACAAGTAGTTGAAAACTATAAAACGGTGCCGTGTTGAACTGGACAAGTAGTTGAAAAGTATAAAACGGTGCCGGGTTGGACTGGACAAGTAGTTAGAAAGTTACTCAATGTGACATGGAGTAGGTGGACAAGTAGTTGGAAAGTATAAAACGGCGTCGGTTTGGACTGTACAAGTAGTTGAAAGGTCACTCAATGTGACATTGACTAAGTGGACAAGTAGTTAGAAAGTTCTTCCATGTGACATTGACTAAGTGTACAAGTAGTTAGAAAGTTCTTCCATGTGACATGGAGTGAGTGGACATATAGTGAGTAAATGAAGAATGAAGAAATAACAAAATGATAGTTTGTCAGTGTGTAAAGAATGTTTAAGGATCTATTGTTTGTTTCTTTCTCGCAAAGACGCAAAGGCGCAAAGAAATTCAGGTCTTGAATGGATTAACCAAACCCAATGGGTTGATATTATTATAGCATAAACAAGATAGAAAGCCAAAACCCCGAAAGGGGGTGGCATTATATCTGGCTATGTTATAGCATCGTGCAACTATTACACATTTGCATGCACTACTAATCCAATTGTCAATTATTTCCCCATTCTCCCCCCGAGACGCGATAAATCGGCGTCTCTACTGCTGCCCCCCATACCACATATCCCACATCTCACAAATCATTCTTCTATATTCTGCCCCTAAATCCCCTAAAGGGGACTTTGCATTGTGCAGCTTTTGAGCTTAATAGATGATTAAATACTGCACTTACTGGCTCCCCCTTTAGGGGGCTGGGGGGCGGGTTTGCAAGGTTTCAGCGAGACGCAATAAATCGGCGTCTCTACTGCTGCCCCCATTCCACACACCCCACACCCCACACCCATTCCTCTATTCTCTGCCCCTAAATCCCCTAAAGGGGACTTTGCATTGTGCAGCTTTTGAGCTTAATAGATGATTAAATACTGCACTTACTGGCTCCCCCTTTAAGGGGCTGGGGGGCGGGATTGCAAGGTTTCAGCGAGACGCGATAAATCGGCGTCTCTACTGCTGTTTACCACAACCCATACCACATATTCCCATACCCCATACCCATTCCTCTATAATCCGCCCCTAAATTCCCTGAAGGGGACTTTGCAGTCTGTAAGTTTTGGGGTGGAAGGCGTATTGACCAAACCCAATGGGTTGATATTATTATAGCATAAACAAGATAGAAAGCCAAAACCCCGAAAGGGGGTGACATTATATCTTTTGCAGTCTGCAGTTTTTGAGCTGAAACAATGATTAAATGCTGCACTTACGCGCTCCCCCTTTAGGGGGCTGGGGGGCGGATTGCAAGGTTTCAGCGAGACGCGATAAATCGGCGTCTCTACTGCTGTTTACCACACCCCACACCCATTCCTCTATTCTCTGCCCCTAAATCCCCTAAAGGGGACTTTGCATTGTGCAGCTTTTGAGCTTAATAGATGATTAAATGCTGCACTTACGCGCTCCCCCTTTAGGGGGCTGGGGGGCGGTTTGCAAGGTTTCAGCGAGACGCAATAAACCGTCTCTACTACACACCTCACACCCCATTCCTCTATAATCCGCCCCTAAATCCCCTCAAGGGGACTTTGCAGTCTGCAAGTTTTGGAGTGGAAGGAGTATTAACCAAGCCCAACGGGTTGATATTATTATAGCATAAACAAGATAGAAAGCACCAAAAGCCCGAAAGGGGTGGCATTATATCTTTTGCAGTCTGCAGTTTTTGAGCTGAAACAATGATTAAATACTGCACTTACTGGCTCCCCCTTTAAGGGGCTGGGGGGCGGGATTGCAAGGTTTCAGCGAGACGCGATAAATCGGCGTCACTACTGCTGCCCCCCATACCACATATCCCATACCCCATAACCCATACCCCATTAACATAACTCATACCCCACAACACAAACCTCATACCTCATACCACATTTTTCCCCACACTTCACCTTAAAACAACCTCTGATCTTCTTTCTTAGTAATCTGTTTAATTAAACTTAGGTAAGTATCCTCATTAATATCCTTGTTTTTTACTTTGTCTAATGATGATGAAGACAAATCATTTTCACCCAAAGCTTTATAAATTTTATATTTCATCCAGTTTTCTAAATCCGAATTAATTAAATCAGAAAAGGGTTTGCCAACTCCCAGTCTTTTGGGCCACTCTTCTGCTTCGTTTACTTTGTTCAAAGCTTCATTGTATTTACCTTTTTCCATAGCAAGATGAGCCAACATTAATTTTGTTTCTCGGTAGTATCTTCTTGCGTCAGTTGCACCCTCAAAGGGAAGAACGTGTAAATTGGCTAACACTTTTTCTGCATCTACATATTTTTCATTCCTTACAAGTGATCTTACTAAGTGAAGACCCACGATATAGTTTTTGTTGTTAAGTTGATAGTTCTCTTTATTTGCTTCTAATGATTCATTGTTTCTTTCCAAAAGCTCCAATACATCAGCTTTAAGTTTGCGATAACGCCATTCTTTTGAATCAACACGAATGGCACTTTCAATATCTGTTAGTTGGTTATTTAAGTCATCTTCCACTCTTGCTTTTAATATATAATAGGGTGCAAAGTTTATTTTCTCGGCGTGATTCATCAATCTCTTTGCAGCATTTTTTCTATTTCCTCTATGCTCATTGAGCAGTGCCAATAGATAGTCGGCCTGCCAGGCATCATGATTGTTAGCCGCCCATTCCAGAGCTATAGCGCTTTCAGTTCTAAAAGGAAATACAAAAGAGGGTAGGGAGTTGGCAGCTTTTTCTAAATAAGTATTTGATAAGTTAGTGTCGAAATCGTTAGTTAAAAAAGCAAGCCAATACAAAACCTCTGTGTTTTGAGGTGCCATTTGTAATACTTCTATACTTTCTTTTTGATGACCGAAGTTGTAATACAATATAGCGAGCTCCAAATAAGTTTCGTGGGGCATTTCATTGCGAATAAAGTTGCTAAACTTTTCTTTTGTCTCATTCGTTGGATTCATCAAGTAAGCTTCAAACCTCGCAAAATGATTTAACGGATTTAACGCTTCAATTTCAGCATTGAGAGTATTAAATTGCTTACTATCGTTTTCAACTCTTGCTGTTATTGATAAAGCCTGAAGAGCCATAAGGTTATTAGAATTGTTATCTAAAGCTTTATATGCATATTCTTTTGCTCGTTGATAGTTCTTTTGTCTTAGGTACTCGCATGTTAATGCTGTAAAAGCAGCATTTCTATACGCAGCGTCCAAGCTTGCAACTTCAAATCCATCAAGAGCATCTTCTTTGTATCCTAACTTTGATGCAGCAACGCCATAATAGTAATTTGCAGCACCATCATACGTGTCTATACTTAAGCTTTTTTGGAAATGTATAAAAGCGGAATCATACTGCATACGATAGAGTTTTAACTTACCATACTCCACTAAGGCAGGGATAAAGTTGGGCTCCAAAGCTATTGATTCACTCAGCATTGTTTCAGCTTGTTGATAAAAACCAAATCTATGTAAGTCTCGCCCTTTTAAATACTGTCCGTAAGCATCTTGCTTATCAAATTCACTATCTATTTGTAAGGGTCTTCTAAGAGGCGTTTCATCTTTCTTGAGATTAATCAAAGCCTTCTTTAATCTTATTTGTACTGCATTTTCATCTTTTGGAAGATCAATTGTTAGTTCCAATGCATTTAATGGTTCAGATGTAATAAATGTAGTGGCTATTACTTCTTGCTTGTCGTTATAAACAAAAAGGGTGTCCTTGATATAAACAGTAGGACTCAATTTAATTGATAACGTGTTGTTGTCTTTTTCGATATTGAATGCTCCTGTCAAATTAGCATCAGTGAATCCTTTTATTCCTTTAAAGGGGTACCAATACTCTGTCCAAGTCTCACTTGTATAGGGAGTAAAAGCAGTTTGTTTAAAAGGTGTAGCGCTACTATTCATCTGGTTTTGATTGAACAACCTTCCGCTTTGCATTTCAACATATTGTCCACTGTTATCAGTTAGTAGATCTCTCCATATATCTCCGTCTTCTGATTGCGACCACAAAAAAATCTTTTTGCCTAACTTATCCTCTCTGTCTGAGTACCTAATCATTCCAAAGTCAGTGTCTTCCCATAAAGCACCAAAGTAGTTTGTTCGTGTTCCCAACACATGGTATGATTTAGAATACCCGAAAGCATTCTGCTTATAATCCGATAAATCATGACCTTGCTTATCAATGGGCCAACTATGAGCTCTTCCATCATGACCTATATAATTGGTGCCAGGATATAAAAACTTCAGCTTATCACTAATGGGGATACCCGCATTCATCCAATTATAGTAGGGTTTATCAACTTCATTGGAGTTGAACCAGAAAGAGCTGGTTGTAAAGTAGGCTTTATCTTTTTCTAATTTCACCTCGAGTACCCATTCTGTTCTTGTCAACAGGTCTAAAGAGCCTACAAAACAACTAACGCTACCATCCTCATTGCTTCTAACTAAATAGTCAACTGGTGAAGATGTAGTAGGTGCATGACCAATTATTCCATAGTTTGCTTCAATGCCACCACTTGTCCATGGCCCACGCATGGCAATATCTCTAAATTTTACTACTCCATTGTCATATATGAACGGAGTGTTTGTTGCTTTCTCAATAGCAGTCCACACCTTGCCTCCAATTTCTGGCATAATTTGAACAGATATAAAATCATTCTCTAATACTATCACTTTCCATTCTTTCTCAACGCCTTCTGTTGTAAATCCATCAAAACGATAGTAAGGATAGATTTTGTTGGAAGGAATTGGATCGGGATCAGAATACTGATAGGTCAAATATTTTTTATTAAACTCTTTATATACTGCATCTTTTTGAGCAGTTGCGATGGTAAGCGTAAAGAGGAAACATGCAAGTAGAATAATTTTATTTTTCATGTCAAATTGATTAAAAAATAGAAGAGAACTTATTTATTATTCTCTTCTATTTATGCTTTAAACATTTATTTATTGTGATGATTCATTGAGTTACGCGCTGAATATTATAAATTATCTAATTCAACTTTAGCCCAAAGGTTGCTATAGGATAGTTCAACAGCTTTTTTCAGATTTTCGCTGGCTAATTTATTTTCACCAAGACCTTTGTAAGCCAAACCTTTTAGTAAATAGGCGTTTGATAATCGTACATTCTCAGCTTCACTTGCACCAAATTTAGTGAAAAAGTCTGATTCTACCTTTTGTTCTAATTGTTTATCGGCTTCATTGATCATGTTTCTAAATATGTTATTCGCTTCTGATTTGTTGCCCAACTTCAGATTGCTCATTCCACTATAATAGCTAACATATCCATTGGGGGATGATTTTAGTTCGGATGATGCTTTGAAATTCTCTTTTGCTTTTGACTCGTTGTTCAAACCTTCATTGGCCAAACCTAAGAAATAAAGAACTTGAATGTTTCTATTGCCAGCTCTACTGCCACTTGCTTCTTCATCAGGAACCTGAGCCAACATAAAGTTGTCTAAAGCTTTCTGATAATTCTTTTCTTGTAAGTATTTTACGCCAAGCGTTAGATGGGCATCAATCACGATGTCTCTACTTCTTGAGCTTCCTTCGCGGTAACTAAATGTTTTCCCGTCAAGGTATTCAACCGCTTTATCAGCTTGTCCTGCAAGGGTTAAAACTGCAATTTGTCGTGCAAAAGCATCATCCCGTTGGGAAACAATATCGTTGCGTCCATCAAATAGTTTTAGTCTTGTTGCGATTGGTGTATTGCTCATTTCATATAGTTCATCAAGCTCTTCGTAGTATATAGGTTGATCATCTTTAAGCTCAATTGCTTTTTCATAAGCTGTTATTGCTTTTTTACCATCCTCTAAATGATTATAATAAGCCCATCCTAAATTACGATATGCAACAGCCAGATTTGGGTTGTATTTTAAAGCATCCTCCCATTGAACCATTGCTTTGTCTCGTTGATTACGGTGGTAGTAAATATTTCCAAGATAGTAAAGTGCCTTTCCATCTTCAGGATTTTGTTTAAGAGCTGCTTCTAACACTTTAATAGTTTGAAGGCGGTATGGAAAAACATATTCTTCCGACAGTGCAGATGCTTCCTTAAAATAGTTGTCAGCTTCTTGCACATTTCCATTTTTAGCTTCAAGGTATCCCAAATAGTAACTAACCATTGGGTGCTTGCCATTAAATCTGGTGAGGACTTCTTTAGCATCTTCAAGCAGGCCATCGTTGATATAATTAGCAGCAAGTTCAAGGTAGTTTTGATCGAAGTCCCTCATATTCTTTTTCAAAGCAGCAAACTTTTTATCCGCATTTTGCGTGTCTCCAGATCCCTTGGCTATAAGATAGGATTCGTTTGCAGCTCTGAAATCGAGAGGATCTGTTTCAATAATTGATTTTATGGTGTTTGCGGCTTCTTCAAAATCGCCCATCTTTCTTAGAATGGATGCTTTCAGAGCAATTGCACTGTTATTTCTTGCATTGGTGGCCAACGACTCATTTATTTGTTCTAAAGCTTTGGAGTAGTCACCTCTTAATGTTGATATTTTGGATAACTCCAAATAGGAAGCGGCCGAAAATGGGTAATCCCACGCAGCTCTGTAGAGTGTATCAATGGCTTCATCGTAAAGCTCTAAAGCTTTTAGTGTTAAACCTTGCAGGTATAAAGGCTCCGTTTCTTTTGGTCTTGTATAATCTTGGGTAAGTCTTTTAATTGCATTGCCTAAATATTTGCGCGCATTTGTATAGTCACCATTTTCGAGGTATATATTTCCAACAGCAGTATTTGTGCGTATATCATATGGATCACGAGCGAGTGCTTCCTCATAATAATTCATGGGGTTATATGTTGCGTGATTGAATTGCTCAATACGTTTACCTGCAAGAAATACCTCCTCAATTGTTTTAATGTCTTTCGGATCAAGCGGGGGCTTAACTATCTCAGGAAGGTCTTTTTGAATTTCTCTTTCAACTGGTTGATATGAGATAAGCACTTCTCCATTGTCCGTATTTACCATCTCTGTATAAAGATCAGTCAACTTGAAATCTTCATTGATTTTCACTGTCTGTGTGAAGCCTTTTTCAGGTGATATGGTAAGTTCTTTTTCAAAGATTACTTTATTGCCGTTCTTTAAAATTACTTTTGCGTTGTTTAGTTTTTGGGTAGAATAATATCCCAAAAATACTTCATTGTTTTCTCTTTTTTCAAGATTGACAGCTCCGTTTAGGTTTGCATTTTTGAAACCTTCTATATCTTTTACAGGATACCAATATTGCTTGGCAGTTTTCACTTCGTAAGGTTTGATCCAACTATAATCGGGTTGATTGTCAGAAAATATACCCGTCATTAACTCTAAATAGGGTCCAGCGTTTTCTGTTAATCTTGCCTCTGTAGCTTGTCCTCGGGGTCCCGATCCCCATTCCCATACCTTGGCTCCTTTCACTATGTGGTGATCAGCGATGTGAGCAATTCCAGTTTCTCTACCATGGTCATATCCGCCCATGAAATCTTCTTTTAAATCATGTGCAAAAAAAGAGTTTGATCTAATCGAATTCTTCCAATAGCTAATATCAACACCTTCTGTAAAATCTTGTCCTTGGTATACTTCTGTTGAGATAGGCCAACGCGTGAAATCGTTTTTGGCATGATAAGTTGCAAACTGAACACTCGGCGGAAAGATAACTTGGTAATCTTTATTGGCTTGTGCGGCTAAATTAGCCCAATATAAAAACGAATGTGTAAATGGAGTCTTATTATGTATCTTCAACTCTGCTTCGAAATATGATTTTCCAGGGAATGAAGTAATACCAATAGTCCATCTGATTCCCTGACGAGGCTCTGTTTCTCCAATCCAAATTGTTTTACTTCCATCTTCGTTCTCAACCAACTCATAATCCATTGGTAGAAAAGTAGAAGCACGGTGATGGTGGAGCACACACCATTCGATACCGCCAGACACCCAAGCACCAGTCATTCCAATGTTTGAAGGTTTTACTACATCATTTTTATATATGAAATTATAATCATTGGTTTTGTCAGTAGCATAATATAATTTACCTCCTATTTCAGGTGTCACACAAAGTTTGATGTACTCATTTTCAAGTATCAAGGCTTTGTATGCTTTTTCTACCCTTTCGTGAAGGTAGGTATCATTCATTGCATATGGGTAAATTTGTTTGGCTGCTCCTTGGTGCGTTTCATTATTAAAAAAAATGGGGTTCTTTTCGGATGGAGCAACTAAGTAGGTAGGTAACACCCACTCTTCCTCTGTTAAAGATACCTGAGCTATGATATTATTGAAAGCGAAAGAGACAAAGAGCAGTATTAACCAAGGTTTAAATATTTGATGTTTCATAGGGACAAAGTTTTAATTCGTAATCATGTTTGAAAAGTTTATAAAAGCAATATTACAATGATTTTTATTCTAATAAAAATCATTGTAATATTTTCTTTAATTCATATTTATCTTTCTATATAAAATAGAGAGATAATACTTTATATAAAGTTACCTTACTAAGTTTGGATTTAATGATGCATCTGTAGCGGGGTAGGGAGCATACACTAACTTTTCGCTCCATGTCTTTTGAGGTAAAGGAACAGATTCTGTTACCATCACTCCAGGAGCTACCTCAACAGGAGCATTTGTTGCTCGCTCATTAAATGTTGCTTGAAGTAATTCCATTCTCATTTGATCATCCCTGCGTGTAACTAATGCACAGTAGTAACCTGCAATTTCCCATCCATGTTCTGCTACCACTTCATTGGCGAAATCTGTGCCATTCATGCCTGTTGGCATATTGCCTAATCCTGCTCTATTGCGCACCTTGTTTACACATTCGTAAGCCAAGGCATTAGGTGTACCATCGGCACGAGCTTGTGATTCTGCATACCACAAAAGGACTTCAGAATATCGTATAACTCTATGGCGATGACTATTTGTCATATCCAAACTTGCTGGTTTTGTGTAATCATAATCGGCATCACCTTTTCCTACAGTAAATATAGAAAACATGGGGTGATACTCAGGAATATATTTTACGCCATTTTCATTTTTCTCCCACCAAAAGATCAAATCATTTCCCGCTTTATTATTCAATAAAATTTTGGGGTTATAAATAGCATCTTTTCTTGGACCTTCTGGCATTCTTTTCCAAAAACGGATTTCACCCCAAGCATCTCCCCAACCACCAAGCGATTCAAATAAATTGGAAGAGGTGAGTTGAGAATCTTGCCACCATGTAAAAGACTTTTGAAAATTAATTCCCACAACTGTTTCGAGCGAATAATTATAACTTGGTGCATAAACATTTTTAAAATCAGGTTCAAGGATGTATTCATACTCACCGCTATTAACACCATCAATTACTTCTTTAGCTTTAGCTGCTGCTTTTGCATAATTTTCGGTTAGATTCAATGGCCAACCTGCCATTGCCATATATACGGATGAGAGGGTAGCTTTTGCAGCTTGTTGCGTAATGTAGGCGTTTGCTCCGAACATAACACGTGGTTGTCCTTTGAAACTTGTAGGCAAAAGCGTTTCGCATTCTTGCAAGTCTTTTACTATTTGTGCATATACTTCTGATACAGTTGATAAAGTTGCATCATAATTTATTTCACCCGTAAGATTCACGGGTATTGGTCCAAACACTCTCACTAACATGAAATATGCATAAGCTCTCCAATACTTTGCCTGACCAATAGCTATATTAATTTCGGCAGGTGTAGTAGGAGTTCTTTCTGCATTTTGTATTAAGTAGTTCGCTGCTTTAATAATAGTGTAATGTGTATTCCAATGTGCGGTTACACCTTTATTATTGTCTGCTGGCGCAAATGCATCAAACTCGGCAGCTGCTTGTTTGTTACTACCCGGATTTGTAGTCATATCATCACCCGTCCATCTCGGTAACATTGGATTTGTCTGGGTCTGTGTATTCATTACTTTTTCATATAAAGAATTCACTCCCATGTTCAATTCATCTTGTGAAGAAAAGAAGGTGTTGGGGGTAAGTCTCCCTTTTGGATCTTCGTCAAGAAAATCTGTGCAAGAAGGGGTCACTAAATAAAATATAAAAGCTAAGGCAATAAATATTTTTGTTTTCATATTTGTCTCTGTTTTTTTTATTAAAAACTCATTTTAACACCAAATGTGATGGTTCTTGGTGTTGGATAAGCACCCATATCAATTCCACTGTTTACATCAATGTTAGCGGATGAAAATGCCGAACTTGTGGGGTCTAAGCCTTTGTAATTTGAAATTGTAAACAAGTTTTGGGCACTTAATATAAGACTTAAGTCAGCAAATTTGACAATAGATTTACCTATGTTGTATGACAAGCTGATATTTTCCATGCGGAAATAATCTGCTGATTCCAACCACCTTGTAGATGCTGGTTCATATCTATTGGATGTGCTTGTAAGGGAAGGATATGTTGCTCCTTCCTTTATTTTGTCAAATCCGTTTACATAAGCATCTCTCAAAGTAACAAATCTTGAGTCACCGACCATAGATGCCATTGTGAAATGGAGCATGTTTAATTTCTTTTCACCTACTGCTCCTGTGAAAAACATATTCAAATCCCAATTTTTCCAGCTTAATTGATTGTTCCAACCAAAAGTAAAATCGGGAACAGACTTTCCAATTATTGTTCGGTCGGCTGCATCAATACCACCACTATTATTGGTGTCTTGAAATACATTGTTTCCATTTTCATCCAGTCCTTCCCATATATATCCGTAGAAAGAACCAATTGGGTGACCTACTTTTATGATAGTAACCTCTGTTGACATACCTGAAGCGGGAGTAGTGCCATAAATAAACTCATCTCCTCCTAATGAAAGCACCTCGTTTTTTAAATAAGTGCCATTAATAGTAGTTGACCAGTTAAAATTGTTACCTTGAAAAACAGCACCAGTTATACTTAAGTCAAATCCTTTGTTACTTATTTCACCAGCATTTACCCAGAAATTTCCACCTCCATCATAGTTTGGTATTTGTTTTTGGAGCAAGCCATCAACGGTTCTCTTGTTGAAATAATCTGCTGAAATGCTTATTCTGTGATTTAACATTGATAAATCAAGACCCAAGTCATATTGTTGCGTTTTTTCCCAAGTAAGATCGGGTGTTGCAATTGCATTTGACCAATAACCCGTGAAATTGCTTGTTCCTCCGAAAGAGTAACTCGTTCGAGACATCAATCCCAGTGTACCGTAAGGGTCAATAGCTTGGTTACCTACGATACCAAAACTGGCGCGTACTTTCACATCTTGAAAAATATTTTGATGTTGCATAAACTCCTCGTTACCCAAACTCCATGCACCTGCAATAGATGGGAAATAGCCCCATTTATTATTGCTGAATTTTGATGAACCATCTGCTCTTATTGTACCCGTTAGTAGGTATTTGTCTTTAAAGTTGTAAATAACACGGCCAACTCCCGACATGAGTGTCCATTTGTAGAAGTTATTATTAAATGTGTGAGTTGTTGCCATATTCACATCCCACCATCCTACACTTTCAGTCAAAAGATTGGTGCCATTGAGTGATAGTGAGCGTCCTTCTGTTTGTGTGGCTTCATAAACTCCTGTAGCTACTATCGAGTGATCGCCCCAGTTGCCAGTATAAGTTAAATTGTTGGAACTTTGCAACATTCTACGATAAGACTCGCTGTTTCCCATCGAGCTTTTTGTGGAAACACGTTTAGTGGCGAAGTTATATCCTTTGGCATCATAGTTATCTATTCCATTGGTTGACGTAAACATTAAGCCAGGAAGAATTTTGAAACGAAGATCTATTCGACCGTTTACTATGTCACTTATATTTTCACCACTTTCCAATAATAAACTTCCTTTAGGGTTGTCTGCTATTGCATTGTAAGGGTCACGATTATAATTACCCACTTCGTCTTGCATCTTTATCGTTGGAGAATAGTTTAGTGCAATCCATATAGGATTTCCTTTGCCTGCAGAAAAACCACGTCCAATTCTAATGTTGTGAGAAAGATTTATGTCGCTTGTTATATGTAGCCAATCTGTAACTTCAGATGTTACATTTACACGTGCTTGATATCGTTTGTTGGATGAGTTTTCTATAATTCCCTCTAGCCCCATATAATTGGCAGAAATATAATACTGCGTATTGCTCTTACTACCGCTTGAAATGGCTATTTTGTAATTTTGGGTAATGGCAGTACGGAAAATTTCGTCTTGCCAGTCAATACCTGCTGTTCCATTTTTATAGGCAGCCATTTCTTCTTCCGTGAATGCATTTGGATTCTTTATTTCACGAAAAGCTGTTGCGTACTCAAAAGGACTTAAAATATCGTATTTTTTATATATAGATGATGAGCTTATGTTAGCATCAAATGTAATAAGACGTTGACTTGTACTACCTGTTTTTGTTGTAATAAGCACTACTCCATTTGAACCTCTCGATCCATAAATAGCAGTAGAAGAAGCATCTTTTAAAACTTGTACAGACTGAATGTCATCACTATTTATACCTGTCAGTCCACTCTCACGAACGATACCATCCACTACATACAAAGGATCGTTGCTTCTATTAATAGAGCCCGAACCTCTAACCCTAATTCTTACATTTCCACCTGGCACGTTGCTATTTACTACTTGCACACCAGCAATACGACCTTGAAAAGCTTCTGATACTTGAGTAATTGGTTGGTCTCTAAAACTTTTGTTATCTAATACCGATACCGCACCTGCAAGGTCTGCTTTGCGAACTGCGCCGTAACCAATAACAACCAACTCATCCAGTGTTCTCATGTCTTCCAGAAGAGTTACATTAATGTCTGTTCTATTTGCTGTTGGTATTATTTGTTCTAAATAACCAATATAAGTTATTCTTATTGAAGCGTTGTTTTGAACATCTAAACTAAAATTTCCATCGTTATCAGTAATTGTACCATTTGATGGCGTGTTCATTTCTATTACGTTTGCACCAATTATTGGATTTCCCTGTTCATCCAATATTTTACCTTTAATTGTTTTGGTTTGTTGCTTAACAGATGCTTCTTTCTTTGCATCCATTTCAAAACCAGTTTCTGCTACTGAAATAAACACACACGTAAAGAGAAGAATAATAGTTGTCTTCATAATCAATAGTAAATGATTGTTGGGCATTTTTCTAATAGAATAATCACCCGAGGTGTTTTTTTTATTCATACATTTTAATTGTTTGTAATTAATAGATTTAATTTACTGATGTTTAAAAAATCATGATTAGCTGGTGTACAGTCATAGGCAGAAAAATGTTTTTGAAGTAAATAAATATAAAATTGATTAGATGTAGCAAATATAATAAAAAATATTGAAAAGCAAATTAATCTGTAAATATATTTGAAACTGTAGATATAAAAATATAATTTAAAATATTATGCATAAATACACTTATATATGAATAAGTAGAACGTAATACTTTTGAAAAAGATATTTATAGTGCATTCAGTGTTTTAAATATGAGTTATTTAAACGATTTGTGTAAAAATCATTTAATTCGTGTTTTGCTAAAACATGTTATTGAAAAGAGTTGCTTTTTTTGTAAATATTAGAAAGTGATTTTATTCATAATGATTTCTATAAACTGTGGAACTTCAATAAAAAGATTATTTAAAACCCTAAAGGTGATTTTATGAATAAGGCACACTAACGCATATCTTAAACCTCAAACCTTTTTTCTCCGCTGGCGCGAGTCTGTGACTTGTGCCTTTATTTGTCAATCACAGTCGCTATACCTCACACCTCACACCCATTCATTCCTCTATATTCTGCCCCTAAATCCCCTGAAGGGGACTTTGCAGTCTGCAGTTTTTGGGTGGAAGGCGTATTGACCAAACCCAGCGGGTTGATATTATTATAACATAAACAAGAAAGAAAGCCAAAACCCCGAAAGGGGGTGAAATTATATCTTTTGCAGTCTGCAGTTTTTGAGCTGAAACATTGATTAAATACTGCACTTACTCGCTCCCCCTTTAGGGGGCTGGGGGGCGGGATTGCAAGGTTCCCCCGAGACGCGATAAATCGGCGTCTCTACTGCTGTTTACCACAACCCATACCACACACCCCACACCCCATTCCTGTATATTCTGCCCCTAAATCCCCTGAAGGGGACTTTGCAGTCTGCAGTTTTTGTAGAGGCGTATTGACCAAACCTAGCGGGTTGGTATTATTATAGCATAAATAAGATAGAAAGTACCAAAACCCCGAAAGAGGTGGCATTATATCAGGCTTAAATGTTATAGCATCGTGCAACTATCATACATTTGCATGCACTCCCAACCCAATTGTCCATTATTCCCCATTGTTCCCCCGAGACGCGATAAATCGGCGTCTCTACTGCTGTTTACCACAACCCATACCACATATCCCAAAACTCACAACCCATGTCAATACCTCGTAACTCAAATCACACACTTCACACCGCAATTTTCCCACCTCAACTACCTGAGTCAGGCATTTAAGCATTAATAGAAAAAAGCTGTTAGGTTTTAGGTGTTGGCTTTTAGAAGGATGACATTGCAGGGTTTTTGTAGAGGAGTATTGATCAAACCTAGCGGATTGGTATTATTATAGCATAAACAAGATTGAAAGTACCAAAACCCCGAAAGGGGTGGCATTATATCAGGCTAAATGTTATAGCATCGTGCAACTATCATATATTTGCATGCACCTCACAATCCAATTGTCCATTATTCCCTCATTCTCCCCCCGAGACGCGATAAATCGGCGTCTCTACTGCTGTATACCACAACCCATACTACATATTCCACATCTCACAAATCATTCTTCTATAATCTGCCACTAAATCCCCTGAGGGGACTTTGCATTGTGCAAGTTTTTGAGGCTGAATTGATGATTAAATACTGCAGTAACAAGCTCCCCCTTTAGCGGGCTGGGGGGCAGTTTGTAAGCTTTCAGCGGAGTGCAAATTCGAAGGGATTTTATAACCACAGATACCTCAGATTTTCTCAGATAAGTTTAGTTTAAAAATTTTCGATGGTTATTATATTGATGTTGAATTCTATAAACTGCCGAAGATAAATAAATAGATTATTCAAAACCCCAAGGGTGTTTTATGAATGATGCAGATTTCACAGATAAGCCGGGTTAGTATCGGAATTAGGGACTTGATCATTGTCAACTGTCCATTGTCAATTAAAAAACCACACGAGCGCATTGTGCATCTACACATATTTGCAAAATGATTTACTCTCACAAATCCACACTCCTCTATAAAAACAAAAAAACCGAAACATGACGATTCGGTTTCACCAAAAAAACATATGAAAATTAATTAACACAGAATACTTTCTTCTTTTTTTTGTATTGCTACTTCACTTCCCACACATTCGTTGAGCTTAATAAAAACTCTTCGAGCGTACGTTTTGGTGTGCTTGCTTGCACTTTTTCAATTTGTTTTGCCTGTTCAATTTCATAAGTTAGTGTTTCCACATCACGAATGACTCCTAAAGCAACAGGCATATCATCTTCGTCAGTACCCATAAGTGCAAGTTTGAGATGCAAAACATTATCCGAGCTGCTTGTGTCGTGTACCAACACATCATCTATCGTGTAACCTTCTTCACCAATTATGATAGCCTTCAAGTTCCACCCATCTAAAACTATTCCTTTGTTCTTTTCTGCACCAAAAATCATTTTCTCACCATTTTTCAACAAAATGGTGTTTTCATCTTTCCACGCTCTATCAGTATATTTATTGTGTATACCGTGATTGAAAATCACACAGTTTTGTAGTACCTCTACTACTGATGTGCCTTTGTGTTTACCAGCTGCAACTAATATCTCTGTTTGATTTTTCATATCAACATCAATGGCTCTTGCAAAAAAGTTACCACGTGCACCCAGACATAACTCTGCGGGTCTGAATGGGTTTTCAACTGTGCCATAAGGAGCTGATTTGGAAACAAAACCACGTTCGGAAGTGGGAGAATACTGTCCTTTGGTTAAACCATATATCTTGTTATTGAAGAGAACGAGTGTTAAATCCACATTTCTGCGAATAGTGTGAATGAAGTGATTGCCACCAATGGCAAGTGAGTCTCCATCGCCCGTCGCTACCCAAACATTCAGATTAGGATTGGCCACTTTTACGCCTGTTGCTATTGGCAGAGCTCGTCCATGAATACTATGTATTCCGTATGTTTCCATATAGTAGGTAAGTCGCGATGAGCATCCAATTCCTGAAACCATTACAGTATCTTCAGGCACTAACTTAAGTTCGGCCATTGCACGTTGTATGCAATTGAGAACGGCATGATCACCACAGCCAGGGCACCACCGCACACTGTTTACGCTTTTATAATCTTTGGGGTTGTATTGCGTGGGTGTAACTTTTGTAATTAAATCGTTAGTTGTTTTCATAGTTATAATTCTGCTTCTAAAATTTTAATAAACTCTTCAACCAATTTGGACACCATAAAAGGCTGGCCCGTTGTACGGTTGTACTTATGAATATTGAGCCCTGTGATGCGGCTGTTAAGGTAGTTTGCAAATTGCCCACTGTTTTGTTCCGCTACAATGATGCGTGAGTAGCTTTGTAACACATCAGCTGTGTTTTTTGGAAGTGGTGCAATGAATTTGAATTGCGTAAATGCAATTTTGTGTCCTTTTTCCTTGATTCCACGGTATGTTTCAAGAAGATGACCAAATGTACCTCCCCAACCAACAATCAAGGTGTCAGCATCTTCATCACCAATCACTTCCAGATTGGGAATGTGGTCGGCTATATTATCTACCTTTGCTTGTCGTGTATCTACCATTAATTGATGATTTTCACCGTCCGATGAAATTGCACCCGTTTTATAATCCTTTTCAAGACCTCCCACACGATGTGTATATTTTGACACTCCTGGAATAGCCCAATACCTTGCTTTAGTCTCTTCGTCTCTAATATAAGGAGTCCAATCTTCTTTTCCTTTATAGTTTTGCACATATTTGGGCTTAATTTCAGGATAATCTTTCATGCTTGGTATTTTCCATGATGAAGAACCATTGGCAATGTATCCATCTGTCAACAAAACAACAGGAGTCATGTGTTCCAATGCAATTTTTGATGCCCAGTAAGCACTGTCGAAACAATCGGTTGGCGACAGAGCCGCTATAACTACCACGGGACTTTCACCATTTCTGCCAAACAATGCTTGATTCAAGTCAGATTGTTCGCTTTTTGTTGGTAAACCTGTAGAAGGTCCACCGCGCTGAACATCTATTACAACAAGGGGTAATTCAGTCATGACAGCCAAGCCTAAGGCTTCACCTTTTAGTGCCAACCCTGGACCCGATGTGGTGGTAACACCTAAACTTCCGGCAAAGCTTGCTCCCAATGCTGCACAAATGCCTGCTATTTCATCTTCCATTTGCAGTGCTTTTACCCCAAAATCTTTTCGCTTGGCGAGTTCGTGCAATATATCTGTGGCAGGTGTGATGGGATAGGTGCCAAGAAGGAGTTGTACATCAGCTTTTTCTGCGGCGGCAAGTAATCCATAGGCTGTTGCTAAGTTGCCATTTATATCGGTGTAGAATCCTTTGCTGTGTTCAATAGCTTCAATTCTATATGTAGAAACACTTAGGTGCGTATTATTTCCATAGTTGTATCCATCATTCAAAACCTTTATATTGGCTTCAACAAGCTTTGGGTTCTTACCGAACTTTTGGATCAACAATTTATCTGCAATTTCAACTGGCCTGTTGAACAACCAACAAACCACTCCCAATGCAAGCATATTTTTACTTCTCAAAACAGATTTGGCATCCATGCCCATATCTTTCAGGCTTTCTTTGGTCATAGAGGTGATAGGGATCGGAACCAATTGCAGTTCGTTCATTCCCAACTCTGTGAAAGGATTGTCTGTTTTGAAATGTGCTTTTTCTAAATCTCTTTTTTGAAACGAATCAGTGTCGAATATAACGATAGAGTCTTTTCGAAGATGATGTGCATTAACTTTAAATGCTGCCGGGTTCATGGCAATTAATACATCACTCAAATCGCCCGATGTGTGAATATTTTTTGAACCTATACGCACCTGAAAACCCGATACACCTTGCAAAGTGCCTTGAGGAGCTCTGATTTCAGACGGGTAATCAGGAAATGTTGCTATTTCATTTCCGAAAACAGCTGAAAGTGTTGAAAATAATGTGCCAGAAAGTTGCATCCCGTCACCTGAATCTCCAGACAATCTAATGGTTACTTGATTTAAGTCTTTGATTACAGTTTTATCATCCATGTTGTATTTTTGCGTTAAATGTTGAAATATTGTGTGTCTATAGAAGGATTTTGTAACTCTTATTAGTTTGCCAACTATCTTTTTTACAAAGTAATAAAAGTATCTATTATAAAGCAAATGCTTTTACATAAAGAGTGTTTTCTCTAAGCAGAGCTATACATTTGTTCTAAATTTAAAACAGGAGCTTCCATATTTATAGTATGCGTTTGATGCGGGCACCCAGTTGATTTAAACGAATGTCTATATCTTCGTACCCTCTGTCTATCTGATCGATATTGTGAATCTCGCTTGTTCCCTCTGCACCAAGTGCTGCAATAAGCAGCGAAATTCCTGCGCGAATGTCTGGTGAGGTCATTGTCATACCTTTCAATTTAAATCTTTTACCTGCACCAATAACTGTTGCGCGATGCGGGTCACACAAAATAATTTGAGCACCCATGTCAATAAGTTTATCCACAAAGAAGAGGCGGCTTTCAAACATCTTTTGGTGTATCAAAACGCATCCTTCAGCTTTGGTAGCTAAAACCAATAATACGCTCAATAAGTCGGGTGTAAGTCCTGGCCAAGGAGCATCGGCAATGGTAAGGATTGATCCATCTAAGAAGGATTCGATGGTATAGCACTCCTGCTTTGGTATTAGTATATCATTTCCAATTTGTTGGACAGTAATTCCCAATCTTGCAAATGTTTGTGGAATTATGCCTAAATGTTTAATTGAAGCGTTTTTGATCGTAATTTCAGATCCTGTCATGGCCGCAATTCCCATAAAGCTGCCTATCTCTATCATGTCGGGTAGGAGGGTATGTGTGCATCCTGATAGTTCTTTCACTCCTTTCACACAAAGCATATTAGAGCCCACTCCATTTATTTTTGCACCCATGCTTATCAACATCTTACTTAATTGCTCAACATAGGGTTCGCATGCTGCATTAAAAATAGTCGTTTCTCCTTCGGTGAAAACGGCAGTCATAAGCAAATTGGCAGTACCCGTTACGGATGCCTCATCTAAAAGCAGGTAAGTTCCTTTCAACTTCTCTACCGATAACAGAAAGAGTTGTTTTTCTTCATCAAACACAAGGTTTCCTCCCAGTTTTATAATACCATTCAGATGTGTGTCCAACCTGCGACGACCAATTTTGTCTCCACCGGGTGTAGGCACAATTGCTTTTCCAAAACGAGTAAGTAAAGGACCAATCAGCATGATTGAGCCACGAAGCTTGCCACATCGTTCAATAAAATCAGAAGATTGTGTGTATTCGTAATCTACATTGCTTGCACAGAATGAGTAGCTCCCCTTCTTTAACTTTTTTACAACCACTCCCATGCGTTCAAGCAAAAGAATAAGATTGTTTACGTCTATAATATTAGGGATGTTATGTATAACGACCTCCTCATTGGTAAGCAAAGTTGCGCAAATTACTTGCAGTGCTTCGTTCTTAGCACCCTGTGGTGTGATTTCACCGTGTAGTTGATGACCACCTTCTATAATAAATGAAGCCATATTTTTTATTTTTATGATTTTGTTAAATAGTTGTCCTACTCTTATTTTTTATAATTGGTGATTAATTCAACCCCACACCCCACACCCCACACCCCACAACTCATACCCCATACCTGACACCCCATAACCCATACCTCACTTCTAATACATCCTAACTTCAGGTTCCAACCAAATATTGAACTGTGCATGCACCTCTTGTCTAATCTCTTCTATAAAATTGACAATGTCTTGTCCTCTTTCAGTTCCATAATTCACAATAATGAGCGAGTGGTGTTCATAAGTTCCTACCAGACCGTTGCGTTTATTTTTATAGCCCGCTTTGTCTAATAAGAATGCAGACGATGTTTTGAAACAATTTTCGTTTACATTATGTATGGTTGCATTAGGCAATAGTTTAATTAGCTTCTCTTTTTCATCATAAGTAAGAAATGGATTTTTGAAAAAGCTTCCTGCATTTGGCAGTAGGTTATAGTCAGGCAATTTTCGGTTACGAATTCGAATAATAGCATCCCGCACTTCTCTTATAGTTGGATATTTATTACCCTTCAACTCTTGTGACAAATCAATGTATTTCTCTCTATACGCAAAGTGCTTTTTCAATCTAAACACTACCGAAGTAATAACGTAGTCGCCTGTACGTTTAAAAATACTATCGCGGTATTCAAATTCGCACATTTGGTTGGTGAAATCCTTTTGTTCGCCAGTGTGTATGTTAACCGTTCGCACCAGTGTAATCACATCTTTTACTTCTATGCCATATGCCCCAATATTCTGAACAGGAGCTGCACCTACCGTGCTCGGAATGAGGGATAAGTTTTCAAGTCCTGCATAATGGTTGTCTACACAATGTGCCACAAAGTCGTCCCAGTCTTCAGAAGCACTTGCTTCTATTTCAATTAAGCTGGCATCCTCGTACCATATGTTTGTTCCTTTCATTTGCGGATGAATGACCAATCCATCATAATCTTTTGTGAAAAAAAGATTGAATCCTCCACCAATAACCAGTTTTTTTTCATCGGGATATTGCTTGATAATTTCTGATAACTCTTCCACACTTGTGGGTTCGCAAAATAGCTTTGCATAACCTTGTGTGCGAAAAGAGTTGTATGGTTTTAGTTGTATATTATGCTTTACGTTCATTTATTCTCTTCTTATTCTCTTCAAAAAAAGATAGTTGTTCTTTAAAAATTAGCCTCTGTAAATAAGAAATACACAGGGCTGTTTATGCATTTTTGGAAGTGAGTTCTTCCACGCTCCCACTTTTTTTGTCACTATGTATTCATTCTCGCACGATATATTCATGGCAATACACAGTTTTGTTTGTGATTTACAATGTTGCAGAATGTCTTCTGCCATTTTATCATTTCTATAAGGGGTTTCTATAAATATCTGAGTTTGATCCTCATTGTAAGCCCTTGTTTCTAAGTGTTTCAATGTTTTCACTCTTTCTGCACCATCAATTGGTAGGTAGCCATGAAAAGCAAAGCTCTGACCATTGAATCCTGATGCCATCAGTGCCATTAGTATAGATGATGGACCTACAAGTGGCACTACTTTATATCCATCTCTTTGCGCAATAGCTACTACATCAGCTCCTGGATCTGCAATAGCGGGACAACCAGCTTCAGATATTACTCCAACACTTTTGCCCAATTTTAAAGGACTTAAAAAAGTGGCTACTTCTTCTTTGAGCGTATGTTTATTTAATTCGTAAAAAGTAAGCGCATTGATATCAATATCAGGGTTGCATTTTTTTAAAAATCTGCGTGCCGACCTCACATTCTCTACAATAAAATAGGATAAGTTAGTAATAACTTCTGTGTTGAATGGTGGTAATACCTGATTAATGGGAGAATCGCCCAAAGTAACGGGTATTAAATATAGAGAAGGGGCTTGGATGTTCATTTTGTGCAAAGTTGCTTTGTTTTTATTGTATTCTAAACTACAAATGTACTTATTTTTAAGCTAAA
This sequence comes from Bacteroidales bacterium UBA3143, assembly GCA_002364735.1. Classification (GTDB taxonomy): domain Bacteria; phylum Bacteroidota; class Bacteroidia; order Bacteroidales; family Dysgonomonadaceae; genus UBA2632. Next base: position 18,985 of record DEZB01000025.1, on the reverse strand, counting down.
GACGATATTTAAAATTCACTCCGTTTTATTGAATGAAAGTAATAATATTCCACTTTTGAATATATTACCACGATTAATTCTAATTTTGCATACTTTTATGCTGAATTTAATACGTTTATAATAGAATGGAAGAAAATAAACTAAAACATCCCAAAGGGTTGTATTTTATATTTGCCACGGGAATGGCAGAACGATTTGGATATTATGGCATGCGTGCCATATTTGTTTTATACCTCATCAAGGCCCTTTTGATAGACAAGGATGTGGCTTCTACCATCTATGGTAATTATACTGGTTTGGTATATTTAACACCACTTATTGGTGGGTATGTTGCAGATAAATATTGGGGTATGCGTCGCTCCATATTCTGGGGTGCTGTTATGATGGTAATTGGACAGCTCTTGATGTTTGTTAGTGCTGTTTATTTTCAACAAATAGAATTGGCCAAAATACTAATGTTTGCTGGGTTGGGTGGTCTCATTATGGGAAATGGATTTTTCAAACCAAACATTTCTACTATTGTTGGACAACTATACGAACCTGGCGATAAAAGGTTGGATTCTGCTTACACCATCTTTTATATGGGTGTTAATCTGGGTGCTTTCGCAGCTCCATTGTTAGCTGGTTGGTTGGGCGATACGGGCAATCCGGCCGATTTTAAATGGGGATTCCTTGTTGCGGCAATAATGATGTTGATGTCATTGGTGTTTTACGCCACTCAAAACAAAAAGTACCTTGTAAATTATAAAGGTGAAGCAATCGGATTGGAAGCTGCTGGCAAAAGTCATATCAACTTAGACAAACCAGATATGCCAATTTCAAAAATATCCGTAAGAGAGGCTATTGTTTGGATTGTTTCAGCTTTAGCTTTGTATGGTTTGTTTATGTATTTGTTTGACAATGATATCATAGGGTCATTCATATATGCAGCCTGTATCATTGTGCCTGCGTTTGCCATTTCTGACAAATCGCTCACAAAAGTTGAACGTCAACGTATTGGTGTGATATATATCATAGCCTTTTTCGTAATCTTCTTTTGGGCTGCGTTTGAACAAGCAGGTATATCGCTTACCTACTTTGCCGATGAACAAACCAATAGAACCATCATGGGTTGGGAAATGCCTGCCAGTTGGTTTCAATCTTTCAATGCATTGTTTGTTGTATTGTTAGCTCCTTTGTTTTCTATCATGTGGCTCAAGTTGGGGGATAAAGGTAAAGAACCAGCATCGCCTACAAAACAAGCCATCGGTCTGTTCTTACTCTCTCTTGGGTATTTACTCATAGCTTTTGGTGTGAAAGATGCGGAAGCTGGCACCAAAGTAAGTATGCTTTGGTTGGTAGGTCTCTATTTTATTCACACCATGGGTGAGTTGTCACTTTCACCTATTGGCTTGTCGATGGTAAATAAGTTGTCGCCCGTTAGATTTGCATCTTTGTTGATGGGTGTGTGGTATCTATCAATGGCAACTGCCAATAAACTTGCTGGAGCATTGAGCACGCTCTATCCTGAAGCCGGAAAATCAAAATCTCTTGTTGGTTTTGAAATAGCTACGATGTACGATTTCTTTATGGTGTTTGTGGTGATGTCAGCCGTTGCAGCTCTAATATTATTCTTATTATCTCACACTTTGAAGAAACTGATGCATGGGATAAGATGAAAAAAAGCTGGTTTGATGTACACTTTAAGATCAGTTTGTTAAAATTTGGCGCCTTTTCGGAATTCCCGAGACCTCATCCAAAACCATTTCAGGAAAACATTTTGCACTTTCGGGAAACCCGAAAATCATTTCAGGAAAACATTTTGCACTTTCGGGAAACCCGAAAATCTAACAAAAAAAAGTAAGATCTGCTTGTATGAGTTACTTTCGACTTAAAGAAATTCAATATTATTGGTCATTTCAAAGCAACTCACATAACTCTAACCCAATACCGCATGCTTTCCATTTCTTTTAAAATATTCTCACCTCAGGTTCCAACCAAATATTGAATTGAGAGTGTACGTTTTGCCGAATTTGTTCAATAAAATTGACAATATCTTGTCTACTTTCAGTCCCATAATTTACAATAATGAGCGAATGATGCTCATAGGTACCTACCATTCCTTCGTGCTTGTTTTTATATCCTTCTTTTATCTAACAAGAAAGCTGATGATGTTTTAAAACAGTTCTTTTGTCTAAGTTGCATTTATGCCAAAAATCTGTAGCTTCTCGCCTAAGATGAGAATAGAGAAGACATAAAAGTGAGCCTCCGTTTTTTTACTTGCATGTTTTTGTAATTCAAAATGCAGCAAATGTGGAGAACAAGATAAATTCTTTATCTTTGTATAATAGAAAACTATTATACAAATACAGTAAAAGTGAACAGAATATTGTACTTAAGTATGTTGATATCTCTTGCTGGATGCAATGGAGATATTTTTGTTGATGATTATATGCCTAAAGGACATGATGAAATTACAATCTCAGAAACTAATAATAGTGAAGAAATTAATTTCAAGTCAGACAATTGGGGGCTTATTAATATTTTCTCTGAAACCTTTGAGTTATACACCATCGATGCATATACCATTGATGGCAAGCCCGCATATCTACCTTTCGAAGAGAAAGTATTGGGGACTGTTCATATCAAAAATGACTATGTGGATGTGCAAGTTGAGAGAAAAAGGGGTAACAAACTAAAGGTTATACTCAATGAAAACTTGATGAATGAGAATGTAAAAATACAGATACTAGTGGGCAACGATTTTAAATATGAAAAGATAGAAGTGCAACTGGCTCCCACACAAAAATATCAGATTGACAGTATAGTGTATGACTTGGATAAATTTGAAACGGATGAGGGTCGTTTAAAGGAAATGCAGGAACTAATTATTGATAACAATGCTTCTTCACCCTTAACTGTTTGCTTCCTTCCGTATAGATTATCAACACATGAAATCTTTTTTTATGATTCAACAACAGTATGGGAAGAGAAGTTATTCACTATTTTACTAGGTATTCCACTGCCCGAAATAATCATCCCAGATGTAGCCGATGGAAAGCCTTTGCTCCGTGACACCAAAATTGCTTTTGGCATTGAAAAACAACACTTAGCAGTAGATTTAGACAAAGAGTTGTGCGTTGATGTAACGATTGATGCATTCGATAAAAGAAAAGTAATAGTTTTTAATGTAATGAGAAGCTATTCCGTGCCCTACAAAATATATATATCGAATCCGAGAACGGGCAAGAAACTAACTTTCTCAGGAAAACTAAACAGTAGTGAACCCATAGACTATTATATCTTTAAACGAGTATTGGATGAAAACTAATATGAGTAATATTACACACAGAACGATTGTAACTATTCTATTGTTGACGTTAATATCAATAGATATTTTAGCCACTAATCGAGATACTACTTCAACCAAAATCATACAGATGATAGGGATTGATTTAAAACCAGGTTACCTGTTTCCTACTCACGAGTTCTTTAAAGGTAGTAATAATGCCCAAAAGGAGATGAACTTTACACTTTCGGGACATCTGAAGTATGGTTTCAAGTTCGCTCCTGACAGCTATTTGGGCAATGTATATCCATACGCCATACAGGGAATAGGAATTGGTTACAATACCTTCTTCAACTCTTCCGAAATAGGCAATCCTCTATCCGTTTACTTCTTCCAAACATCAAGGATAGCAAACATCACTCAGAAATTATCATTCGATTATGAATGGAATTTTGGAGCTTCATTTGGTTGGAAGAAGTATGATGAAGAAAAGAATCCACAAAATAAAGTTGTAGGCTCTAATACCAACGCCTATATTCATCTTGGTTTACTGTTGAATTGGCAACTTTCATCAAACACAAACCTGCGTGGTGGAGTGGGTTTGACACATTACTCCAATGGTAACACCAGTTATCCCAACGCAGGAGTTAACACAATTGAGGCTTCCATAGGTGTGGCTCGCTTTTTCGGAAACAATGAAAGAAGTACATATTCTCCCTATCAATCACGAAAACATTTATTCAATTCTTATATTAACTATGATCTTATTCTGTATGGTTCAACACGAAAAAAAGGCATCTACCCTGAAGATTCAGACCCTAAGCTCGTTCCTGGTTCCTTTGGTATTGTAGGGCTAAACTTCAATCCTTTGTATAACTTCAGCAAATACTTCCGTGCTGGTGTCTCTCTTGACTTGCAGTATGACGAAAGTGCCAACATTGGCAAGCATATAGCCAACGAATATATTCCAGTTAACCCAGAGGATCTTAAATTCTACAGACCCTCCTTCAGAGAGCAGTTTTCGGCAGGTCTCTCATTGCGTGCTGAGATTGTTATGCCTATTTTCTCAATCAATCTTGGCATTGGGAAGAACATTTTGTGCAAGGGTGATGATACTAATTCATTTTATCAAACTTTTGTGCTGAAGACTAATATTATGGATAATGTGTTTTTGCATGCAGGATATCAACTTTACCGTTTCAAGGATCCAAACAATCTTATGTTGGGACTTGGTTATAGATTTAACGCTAAATGAAACAACAAAAACATATTGTCAAGCCTGCACTGTCCGTTATAAATAAAGTATCATGCTGACGCATGGAAATAATTGGTAAACAGATAACGTTGATAAGGGTGATAAGGCTGATGATGCAGCTCGCACCGATTTGCAATCGATGTGCTGTGTAGCAGAAAGAACTAAGAAAACCTTTACATTTCTCCAGCGAAAGCTGACATTCTGTCAAAAACCTGCTACTTCTTGCCTATGATGAGTATACAAAAAATAAAAGGCTGCCTCCATTTTAAGAGAGACAGCCTTTCGTTTACTAAAACTCCTGACTTAGTCAGAAGAATCTACTAAGAGTTTTAGTCATCTTCTTGACTTTCTTCATAAGCTTTCAGTAGTTTTTCTTGAAGATCTGATTGCAGTAATTCATAGTTAGCAAACTTCATAGTAAACGATCCTCGTCCACCAGTAATGGAGCTAAGAGAAGTCGAGTAGTTTGAAAGTTCTGACAGTGGAACACGGGCTTTCAGTTTTTCGAATCCTGATTCACTCTCCATTCCCATAATTATAGAACGACGTCCTTGAAGATCGCCCATTACATCGCCAAGGAATTCTGCTGGAACGGATACTTCAACATCATACACGGGTTCAAGTATCTTTGGACCTGCATTTTTGAAAGCTGTACTAAAAGCATTTCGACCTGCAAGCATAAATGATATTTCATTAGAATCAACAGCGTGCATTTTTCCATCGTACACTATTACCCGTACATCACGTGCATACGATCCCGTTAATGGACCTTGCTCCATACGTGCTGTAATTCCTTTCATAATGGCAGGAAGGAAACGCGTGTCAATAGCACCACCTACAATGCTGTTTACCAGAACAAGTTTTCCGCCCCATTCTAAATCAATTGTTTGTACATCGCGCGATTGAATTTTAAATTCTTGTCCGTTGAACTTATAAGTTGATGGAACAGGTTCTCCTTCTACGTAGGGTTCTACAATTAAATGAACTTCACCAAACTGCCCTGCACCGCCCGATTGTTTTTTGTGTCGGTAATCAGCACGTGCAATTTTAGTAATAGTTTCACGATAGGGTATTTTGGGTTCTAAGAATTCAATTTCAATTTTGTCATTGTTTTCCAATCTCCACTTCAAGGTTCTAAGATGAAATTCACCTTGACCTGAAACAATAGTTTGTTTTAGTTCTTTTGAAATTTCCACCTTCCATGTAGGATCCTCTTCGCGCATTCGATTGATGGCCTCACTCATTTTCTCAGAGTCAGATTCATTTTTCGATCGAATTGCCCTTCGGTATCGTGGCTCAGGATATTTGATAAAATCAAATTTCTGTTCAGATCCTTTTTCATTTAATGTGTTTCCAGTGCGAACATTTTTAAGTTTAACAGCCGCACCTATATCGCCAGCCTGCATCTCGTCGACTTTAGACCGAAGTTGACCAGCAACGGAATATATTTGCGCCAATCTTTCTTTAGATAAGCGATTAGCATTCGTGAAGTCATCACCTTCTTTTATTATGCCAGACATTACCTTAAAGTAAGATACTTCACCAATGTGAGGCTCAACCGTTGTTTTGAAAAAGAAAAGACTTGCCGGAGCGTTTGAATCTGGTTTCACCTCTTCGCCAGCTTCATTCAAAGGTGCGTCCATTTGATCAGGCGATGGTGCAACAATACTTAAGAAATTCATTACGCGATGCACACACATGTTTTTCTCTGCTGAGGTGCACATAACCGGAAAGAGATCGCGACTTATCATTCCTTTTTGAATGCCTTCACGCATTTCCTCTTCGCTCAATGTGCCTTTGTCGAAGTATTTTTCCATCAATGTGTCATCATTTTCTGCCGCTGCTTCCAACAATGCTTGGTAGTATTCTTCAGCTCTTTCTTCTTCGTTTGCAGGTATTTCTAATACTTCTGGTGCAGTTGCTCCCGGAGCCCATTTATACATTTTTCGTTTCAAAACGTCAACTATAGAATCAAACGAAGCGCCACTTGTAACGGGATATTGCACTGGAACTACTTTATTTCCATATATCTCTTTTAAGTTGGTGAGTGTGTTTTCATAATCTGCCTTGTCATGGTCTATTTGATTAATAACAAATACGACAGGTTTGTTGAGTCTTTTGGTTAATCTGAATTGGTTAATGGTTCCAACTTCCACACCGCTTGGTGCATCAATAAGCATTAGAGCCATATCCGTTACATTCAACGAAGATATTACACCTCCAACAAAGTCGTCTGCTCCAGGACAATCGATAAAGTTCATCTTCTTGTCTTTCCATTCAATAGAGAGCAATGTAGAGAAAACAGAATAACCATATTCTTTTTCAACAGGGTAATAATCGCTAACCGTGTTTCCAGCATCTACCTTGCCACGTCGTTTTATAAGACCACTCTCGAAAAGGATGGCCTCTGCGAAAGTGGTCTTACCTGTTCCTGAACCGCCCAAAATGGCAATGTTCTTAATTTCATTTGTTTTATAGACTTTCATGCGTAATGGGTTTAATTAATTAATCTTGAAACTACTTATTAAAAAGACTTTGCAATAGCAAAGCCATTTATTTTTATGTTTTCGCAAGTTATTAAAAACTATTGAAAGTGTAGGTTGTCGGGTATATGTTTTAAAACATTTTTTTTGCTTAGATATAATATTTTGCAAATCATAAATTAATTTGAAACATAAATAATAGGCTTGTTGTTTACTCACTGATTTAAAAAATATACTACATTTGATCTTAACGATTAAGATACGCACTACATAAAGATGCATAGTCATATTTAAAACAATTTTTCATGGATAAATTTTATAAAAGATCGGTTGACGATATTCAAAAAGATTTAGGAGTTACTATAGACAGGGGATTGTCGTCAGCCGAAGTAGAAAAAAGACTGACCGAGTATGGAAAAAACAGATTGACAGCAAAAGCAAAGAAGTCGTTGTTAATTTTGTTTTATGAGCAGTTCAAAAGCTTTATGGTGTTAATACTGCTTGTAGCTGCGGCCGTTTCGGGAGTTATGGGTGTAATTCACAACGAGGGATTGTTGGATACTTATATCATTCTGGGAATATTGTTGGTCAATGCCATTATTGGGGTAGTGCAAGAAAGAAAAGCGGAGTCATCGTTAGAAGCGCTCAACAAAATGAGTTCTCCTCATTCCAAAGTTCTTAGAAATGGTGAAGTTGCTGAGATTTCTGCTGTTGAAATTGTTCCTGGCGATGTTGTAGTGTTAGACACAGGCGATATAATTCCCGCCGATTTAAGGTTGATAGAAACAGCTAATTTGAAAATTCAAGAATCCTCATTAACAGGCGAATCTGTACCTGTGCTGAAAAATACGAAGCCTATTCAGGGTGACGATATTGCATTAGGAGATAGAGAAAACATGGCTTTTTCCACTGGAATGGTTACTTACGGTCGGGGTAGAGGCATTGTTGTGACAACTGGCATGAATACCGAAGTGGGTAAAATAGCCGATATGCTTCAACATACTGAGTCTACAGATACTCCTATGAAACAACGCTTGGAGCAACTTGGTAAAATTCTTGGATATGCTGCTCTTGCTATCTGTGCATTAATATTTGTGGTGGGTATTCTTTATGGTAATCCTGTCTTGGATATGTTTATGATGGCTGTGAGTTTGGCTGTAGCCGCTATTCCTGAAGGGTTGCAGGTGATATCAACAGTTGTGTTAGCTATGGGTGTGCAACGATTAGTAAAACAAAATGCCATTGTTCGCACATTGCCATCGGTGGAGTCGTTGGGAAGTGCTACTGTAATTTGCTCTGACAAAACAGGCACACTCACACAGAACAAGATGACCGTGGTTGAAGGTTGGACGTCCAATGGAAGTATAGATTTTAAAGAATCAGTTCAAGAAGAAGACCTTAGTCAAGAAGAAGAAACGCTATTGATGTCCTCCCTGTTATGTACAGATGCTCACCTAAAGGTTTTAGCTGATGGATCTTCAGAGAACAGTGGCGACCCCACCGAAACGGCTATTGTTGATGTTGCATTGAAGCTCGGCATCAATAAAAATGATGTAGAAAAGAAATATACCCGAATAGAAGAAGTGCCATTCGATTCGGAAAGAAAAAGAATGACAACCATCAACAAGCATCCCAATGGTAAGTTGTTTGTAAATGTAAAAGGAGGGTTGGATGAAATTTTAAGTGTTTGCACGCATCTATTAATAAATGGTGAGACGCGTGAAATAACGAATGCTGATAGAGAAAACATCTCAGAACAAAATAACCGTATGGCTAAGAATGCTTTACGTGTTCTTGCTATTGCTAAAAAGGAAATTGATAATCTTCCAACAGATGTTACTGCTGAATCGATAGAGAAAGACCTCACATTTGTAGGTTTGTTAGGAATGATTGATCCAGCCCGACCTGAAGTGATTGAAGCTGTCAAGAAGTGTAAAACGGCAGGTATTCGTCCTGTTATGATAACGGGTGATCATAAAATAACCGCTGTAGCCATAGCAGAAGAGATAGGCTTGTTTGTTGAGGGTGATAAAGCTCTCACGGGATCTGAATTGGAGAAAATTAGTGATGATGAGTTGTTTAGAGATGTACATAAATATTCAGTATATGCACGTGTAGCACCCGAACATAAAGTGCGTATTGTTAAAGCTTGGCAATCGCATAGAGAAGTAGTATCTATGACTGGAGATGGTGTGAATGATGCACCCGCACTAAAACAAGCCGATATAGGCACTGCAATGGGAATAGTGGGTACGGAGGTTGCAAAGGATGCTTCTGATGTAATTCTTACTGACGACAACTTTGCTACTATTGTTTCAGCAATTGAGGAAGGAAGGCGTATCTACGATAATATTATTAAGTCTATTCAGTTTTTACTTTCTTCCAATGTTGGCGAAGTGTTATTGATTTTCATAGCATCTATTTTTAATCTTGGCAATCCTTTGTTACCCATTCATATTCTTTGGATTAATTTAGTCACGGATAGTCTTCCTGCATTGGCATTGAGTGTAGATCCAGCAGAAAAAGACATTATGACCCGCAAGCCACGTAACCCACAAGAAGGATTCTTCACTAAAGGAATGACATGGCGCATTGCTTATCAAGGTGTAACTATTGGATTAATCTCTCTTGTTGCTTATCTATTAGGGTTTCGCGATGGGGGACAAGAGCTGGGTCAAACTATGGCTTTTGCAGTTTTGGCTTTTGCACAATTGTTTCATGTTCGAAATTTACACTCTATTCGTAAGTCTTCTTTCAGAACCAATATATTCAAAAACAAAGCACTTATCGGTGGCATTTTGATTTCTGCTGGCATGATGCTTGTTATATTGCTTTTCCCTCCATTTATGAAAGCTTTCAAATTGGTTGAAATGGATTCAATTCATTGGTTGTATGTTTTAGGCCTTTCATTAATACCCATTGTAATTGTGGAGTTGTTCAAGCTATTCAATATTAATAGTTTTAAAGATGAGTTTTGAGCAAAGAGTTTGCAGGTGATGCATTCCGATAGAGGAGGTAAACAGATTGCAAGCAAGAGAGAGAATCGTAAATATTAGATAAATTACTGGCAAAGTAGTTTTTAAACAGTCTTTGTTTGCTCATTGTCTTGTTTTTTGTGTAATAAATGATTTTTTTTTGTATTTTTGCACCTAATAATTTCATTTTTGTATTAAAATAGCCCCTCTTTCTTTCAATTGGGTATTGTCGAGGTATCCAATACGGGGGTAGAATAAACAGTTATATATATGGAAAATATAAATGAGGCGTTGAGTCTTTTGGCAGTAGGAATGATCATGGTTTTTTTCATTCTCTTTCTTGTGATAGTAATAGGCAATGTGGTGGTTTTATTCACCAATCGATTTGTGCAAGATGTGCAAGAGCCTGTTCGTGGAGGGGTAGCTGTAAGGACTACCAACTCAAAAAAGTTGGCCGCTATTACCGCAATGGTTGATATGATCACACAGGGTGAAGGAAGAGTGAGTTCAGTACAGAAAAAATAAATAATAAAAATAATATATGAAAAAAGAGATTAAGTTTAGTCTGCTTTACAGAGACATGTGGCAGTCGTCAGGCAAGTATGTTCCAACGGTAGAGCAACTTACAGAGGTGGCTCCAGAAATAATTAAGATGGGCTGTTTTGCCCGTGTAGAAACTAATGGTGGTGGGTTTGAGCAAATTAACCTTTTGTTTGGTGAAAACCCCAACAAGGCTGTTCGTGACTGGACACAACCATTTAACGATGCTGGCATTCAAACACATATGTTGGAACGTGGCCTAAACGGCATACGTATGAGTCCAGTTCCTGCCGATGTGCGTAAGTTAATGTTTCAGGTGAAAAAGAAACAGGGCACTGATATTGCTCGTTCTTTCGATGGATTGAATGATCCCCGCAACTTGAAGAATTCAATCGTGTTTGCCAAAGAAGCGGGCATGATTTCGCAGGCAGCCCTCAGTTTGACTGTTTCTCCTGTACATACAGTAGAATACTATACTGACTTAGCTGATACACTTATAGAAACGGGTGCCGATGAGATATGTATAAAAGACATGGCGGGCGTTGGTCGTCCTGCCTCGATTGGAAAGATTATCAAAAATATTACAGCTAAACATCCTAATACCCCTATCACCTATCACGGTCATGCAGGTCCAGGGTTTCAGATGGCCTCTATTCTTGAGGCAGCCTATGCAGGAGCAGCGTATATTGATGTAGCTATGGAGCCTCTATCGTGGGGTACAGGCCATGCCGATCTATTGGCGGTACAGGCTATGTTGAGGGATGCTGGCTTTAAGGTTGCTGATATTAATATGAAAGCCTATATGAAAGTGCGTGCACTAACTCAGAAGTATATGGATGACTTTTTGGGTTATTATATCGACCCGAAAAACAGGGTGATGAACTCATTATTGATAGCTCCTGGATTACCAGGTGGTATGATGGGTAGTCTGATGTCCGACTTAGAGAACAATCTCTCTTCTTTAAACAGATGGAAAAAGAAGCACGGTCAGGACGAGTTGACGCAGGATGATCTGCTAATTAAACTCTTCGATGAGGTTTCTTATGTTTGGCCCAAGGTGGGTTATCCTCCATTAGTAACACCTTTTAGTCAATATGTCAAGAATCTGGCATTGATGAACGTGTTGCAAATTGAAAAAGGTAGAGAGCGCTGGTCTATGATTGCGGATAACATCTGGGATATGATTCTTGGCAATTCAGGCAAGTTGCCTGGTGAGCTCGCTCCAGAAATCATTGAGATGGCTAAACAACAAAATCGTGAGTTTTACAGTGGCGATCCTCAAGAGCTTTACCCTGATAAGTTGGATGAATTCCGTGCAGAAATGAAGAAGAATAATTGGGAGTTTGGTCAAGATGATGAAGAGCTTTTCGAATTGGCCATGCATCCTGAACAATATAGGGACTATAAGTCAGGTGAAGCCAAAAAATCTTTTGAAGAAGATCTGTCTAAGAAGAAAGCAGCGAAAGAAACTCCGACCGCTTCAGCAGCTCCTACTTCAGAAACAGCTGTTGCTACAAATGGTAATACTTTTCAGCCTAAAACTTTGATCGTTAATGTAGACGATGAGTCATTTGTAGTGAATATCTCATATCCTGATACTGACGGAGAAGCAGAAAAAGTTACTCAAAAAGAACATAACGATGCAGTGAAGCAAACAGCTGCCACATCTCCATCAGGGGGTAAGCTAAATGAGGTGCTTTCACCTTTGGAGGGTAAGTTCTTTCTTACCAAAGAATCATCAGAAAAGGCATTAAAAGTTGGAGACTCCATCAAAGAAGGTGATGTGATAGGATACATTGAATCGATGAAGACATATAATGCTGTAAGTGCAGAAGAGGGCGGCATTGTAAGAGAGATATGTTTTGCTAATGGTGAGTCAGTGGATGAAGACGATGTACTAATTAAAACAGAATAAAGAATGAATGATATCTTCTCTAATCTGACTGAAATGACTGGATTCAGCACCATGGGATGGGAGACTCTCCTTATGTGGCTGATTGCTTTTTTATTGCTTTATCTTGGCATCAAGAAACAATATGAGCCACTACTGCTTGTTCCCATCGGATTTGGTGTGCTCTTAGCAAACCTTCCTGGTGCGGGGCTGGGGGTTGTAGATAGTTCTCTTGTGATGAATCTCGATGGTAGCTATATGAGCCTCTTGGATATTGCCGATAAACATGGCATCATGAACTTGCTTTATTTTTCAATGATCAAAACAGGTATTCTCCCACCCATCATTTTCTTGGGTGTGGGGGTGCTCACTGATTTTGGTCCCATGTTGAGAAACTTGAAGCTCTCCTTGTTTGGTGGAGCTGCACAGCTGGGTATCTTCTCTGTTTTAATAGGTGCTGTATTACTTGGTTTTACATTACCAGAGGCTGCTTCACTTGGAATTATAGGGGGTGCGGATGGACCTACAGCCATCTACACTACTATTAAACTTGCTCCACACCTTTTAGGACCCATTGCCATTGCGGCATACTCCTATATGGCGCTGGTGCCAGTTATCATTCCCTTTATTGCAAAGCTGATGATGAGTGAGAAAGAACTCAAGATAAATATGAAGAAAATGGATAAGCGGTTTCCTCCTAAGCATGAGATTAAGAACCTGAAAACAGTGAAAATCATTTTCCCAATTGTGCTGGGTGTGATTGTTTCGGTTTTGGTTCCTTCATCTGCTCCTCTGTTAGGGATGTTGCTCTTTGGTAATTTGTTGAAGGAGATAGGAACCAGTACAAGCCGTCTGGCTGATGCTGCCTCAGGTCCTATTATGAATACAGCTACCATCTTCCTTGGTCTTACAGTTGGCGCTACTATGGGTTCAGACGTATTCTTAACGTCACAAACGTTAGGGATTATTGTTGGTGGATTGCTTGCTTTTGGTATCTCTGTTGCAGGAGGTATTCTTGCGGTGAAAACATATAATGTTTTCTCTAAAAAGAAGATTAATCCTCTTGTGGGTGCTACAGGCTTGAGTGCAGTGCCAATGGCTTCGCGTGTGGCCAACGAAATGGCGTTGAAATATGACAAGTCAAATCACATTTTACAGTACTGTATGGCCAGTAACGTTTCTGGTGTGATTGGTTCGGCTGTGGCTGCTGGTGTTCTGATATCCTTCTTAGGATAACATAAAACAGCATTGAACAAAAAAAGCGAGTTGATATCAACTCGCTTTTTTTTGTTCAATGCTTATAATAGCACAAATTTATAGTTTAATGATATAAATCAATTAGTCACGTCTCTCTGGTCTTGGCAACAAAGCTTTTCTTGAAAGCTTAAATTTACCTGAACGTGGGTCAACATCAACTAATTTAACGGATACTTTATCACCTTCTTTAAAGCCTGCATCTTCAACCTTTTCAATACGTTCCCAAGCTATTTCTGAAATGTGAAGCAACCCATCTTTTCCTGGTAGGAACTCGCAAAACATACCGTAAGGCATAACTGATCTAACAGTTGCTTCATACACTTCGCCCACTTCAGGAATTGCAACAATTCCCTTAATTTTGTTCATAGCAGCATCAATGATGTCTTTGCTTGGAGCCGACACTTGTATGTGTCCCCGACCATTTGTTTCTTCAATTGTGATAGTTGCACCAGTTTCTTCCTGTATTCCTTGAATGATTTTCCCGCCTGGTCCTATTACCGCACCAATAAGGTCTTTAGGTATATCAAGCACTTCAATTCTTGGAGCATGAGGCTTGAGGTCTTCTCTTGGTTCTGCAATAGCTTCCAACACATGATCCAAAATGTGTAATCTTCCTTCACGTGCTTGCGTTAGTGCTTGTTCCAAAATTTCATATGAAAGTCCATCAACTTTAATGTCCATTTGGGCAGCAGTGATTCCGTCTTTAGTGCCACAAACCTTAAAGTCCATGTCTCCTAAATGGTCTTCATCTCCTAATATATCGGAAAGAACTGCAAACTTTTCACCTTGATTTTCGGATATCAATCCCATTGCAATCCCCGTAACAGGTTTTTTAATTTTCACACCTGCATCCATTAGCGCAAGCGTTGCTGCACACACTGTAGCCATCGATGACGACCCGTTTGACTCTAAGATATCTGAAACCACACGTAAAACATATGGATAGTCCTTGGGTATTTGACCTTTTAATGCCCGATGTGCTAAGTTACCATGTCCTATCTCTCTACGCCCTGTACCACGATGTGCTCTTGCATCACCAGTAGAAAAAGGAGGAAAGTTGTAATGAAGCAAGAAGCGATCTTTGCTTCTGTTTAATACATCGTCAACAATTTTTTCGTCTAATTTTGTTCCTAATGTTACAGTAGTAAGCGATTGAGTTTCACCACGTGTGAAGACTGCCGACCCATGAGGACCTGCTAAGCAATCAATCTCTATCCAAATAGGACGAATTTGTGTTGTAGCTCTTCCGTCTAATCTTTTACCTTCGTCCAAAATTGAACGACGCATTGCTTCTTTTTCTACTTCATGGTAGTATTTAGAAACTAATGAAGTTTTTTCAGAACGTTCGTCTTCATTTTCAATAGACTCTAAATAACCAGCTTTAATTGATTTGAAAGCTTCAATTCTCTCGTGTTTATTTGGGTTTTCAGCTGTAGCAACTTCGAAAGCTTTTTGGTAACATTTGTCCCAAACATCTTTCTTTAGATCTTCGTCCTTGTTCTCGTGAGAATATTCTCGTTTTTGAACTGTTGAACACGCTTCCATTAATTGAATTTGCGCTTCACATTGAGATTTGATCGCTTCGTGAGCAATTTTTATTGCTCCTAAGAATTCAGCTTCCGAGACTTCGTCCATCTCTCCCTCAACCATCATGATGTTATCTAACGTAGCACCTACTACGATATCCATATCAGCATTTTCGTTTTGAGAGAAAGTTGGGTTTACTATAAATTTTCCATCCACACGCGAAACACGTGCTTCAGATATTGGACCATTAAATGGTATGTCAGATACTGCTAATGCAGCTGATGCAGCAAGACCCGCAAGTGCATCGGGCATATCTTCGCCATCAGACGAGTATAATGTAACGTTTACAAAAACTTCAGCGTGGTAGTCTTCAGGGAATAAAGGACGCAGCACTCTGTCAATAAGCCTACTGGTCAATATTTCATGTTCAGAAGGTCTTCCTTCTCTTTTCATAAAACCACCAGGGTATCTTCCGAAAGCAGAAAATTTTTCTCTGTATTCTACCTGTAAAGGCATAAAATCAACATCAGGGTTTGCATCTTTAGCGGCAGTAACGGTTGCTAACAGCATGGTGTTGCCCATTTTTAGGACAACTGCGCCATCAGCTTGTTTTGCCAACTTCCCTGTTTCAAGCGTAATCGTACGGCCATCTGCCAACGTAATACTCTTAACAATTGGATTAATCATAAATTTCTTATTGTTTTATTTATATCTAATATATCACACAAAGTTAAGTATTTATTTTTAGATTAATGTCTTATTACGTAATAAATTATAGATTCAAAGGGTAGCTTTAATGAAGGATTTAAAACTATTTCTTTAGTATTTGATAGAATTTAGTTCAATCAGCGAAAAAATGTATAAATTTGCACCTGTAATAATTTACAAGACTTAAACATTTAGATTCACACTACATTAATTATTGGAAATGAGTAAAATACAATTACTAATTACTTTTATTTCAGTAGTTGCTTTGCTATTTTTAGCTTCATGCAACACTGGCAAGAAAACATTCAGAGTGGAAGGAGAAATATCATCTGCAGAAGATGAAACACTTTATTTTGAGCACAGAGCTTTAGGTGGAATTGAAATGTTGGACTCAGTAAAATTGAAGAAAGATGGCAAGTTTAGCTTTCAAGAAGAAGCTCCTCAAAATCCCGAGTTTTATCAATTAAGAATAGAAAATCAAAAGATAATATTTGCAATTGATTCTACTGAGACATTAACTGTTAAAGCTGATGCATCAGATTTATATCAATCATCGAATGTGGCATCTTCTTTACTAAACGATCAAATAAAGAAAGTGATTGAAAAGCAACGTACAGCAGAAAAAGATATTACTGATTTAATTGATCAGCATAATGCCAAATCAATAGATGATGTGACATTTATGCAAGAAGTTGATTCCGTACTTTCTGTTTATAAAACGTATGCTACTAATCTTATATTAGGTAATCCCTCAAGTGCTGCTGCCTACTACGCTGTTTTTCAAAAGATAAATGATTACCTTATATTTGACCCCTATTCAAAAAAGGATTATGCTATGTTTGGTGCAGTAGCAACATCGTGGAGTCGATACTATCCTGAAACAGAACGTACAAAACATCTGTATGATTTTACGATGAATGCCTTGCGTATTCGCAAACAACAAGATCAGCAAAACGAATTAATTAGTCAAATTGAGGTAACAGAATCATCCTTACCCGATATTTCATTGACAGATGTGAATGGTGATAAATTGAGCTTGTCTTCATTCAAAGGAAAGTATGTTATACTCGATTTTACTGCTTATAAAGCTGACTTCTCATTGAGGCACAATGAACTGCTCAATCGAATTTATAGAGAGTATGGTCCAAAAGGTCTTGAGATTTTTCAAATATCTTTTGATTCCGATGTTCACTTCTGGAAGAATGCTGCTATAGAATTTCCTTGGAAGTCTGTACATGATCCAAGTTCCATAAATTCAAGGCTCTTAAAGACTTACAATGTTCGTGAGTTGCCAACCGCTTATATTTTAAATAAAGAAGGAGACTTGATTAAAAGGGTTGAAAATTTTGATTCTCTGGAAAGAGATATTAAAGAATTATTCTAACATATTGAATTGTTTTATTTGTATTTATAATTAAGAAATGTTATCTTTGTGAGTATAAAAAGAAGTAAAAGAAGAAGTTCTGGTCTGCAAGATGTCTTGACCGGAATTTTTTTTCATGCTTCTTTTGCTTATATATATTGAACTAAAAAATAAATATTTAATAGAGCTCAAATTATGGCTATGAAGACCACATATATGACGGAAGAAGGCTACCAAAAGCTAAAGGATGAGGTAGCATATCTTGAATCTGTAGAGAGACCCAAAATTTCACAACAAATAGGTGAGGCACGCGATAAAGGAGACTTGTCTGAAAATGCTGAATATGATGCAGCAAAAGAAGCACAAGGTATGTTAGAAGCCAAGATTTCTCAACTTAAAACAATCTTAGCTTCTGCAAGACTGATTGATGAGAGTTCGATCGGTACCGATACGGTGAGGATTATGAATCGTGTGACAATGAAAAACCTGAAGACGCAGAAGTTGATGACCTACACATTAGTTTCTGAGACGGAAGCAGATTTCAAACAAGGCAAAATTGCTGTAAATACACCTATTGCTCAAGGGTTAATGGGTAAAAAAGTGGGTGACGTTATTGATATACAAATACCATCAGGTGTTTTGAGTGTCGAAATTATAGAAATTTCTATTTAAATGTAACTTAACTATGGCGACAATATTTACCAAAATAATTAAAGGCGACATTCCTTCATACAAGATATATGAAGACAGTCAATTTTATGCCTTTCTGGACATAAGCCCATTAACTAAAGGGCACACGTTATTGATTCCGAAGGAGGAGGTAGACTACATCTTCGATGTGGGTGATACAACGCTTTCTGAAATGATTTTGGTTGCAAAAAAAATTGCTCACGCCATCGAAAAGGCTATTGATTGCAATAGGGTAGGGCTTATGGTCATAGGTTTGGAGGTGCCTCATGCACACATTCATTTAATACCTATTCATAATGAAGGAGACATGGATTTATCCAATGATAGAGTAGAATTATCTAAAGATCAGTTTGAAAGAATTGCAAAAGACATAAATAGTTACTTGTAAAAACTATGCGTGTAGTGCAAAAAGCGGCGATATCTAAATAAACGATATCGCCGCTTTTGCATTAATGAAATTGAAATAAAGACACTTTATGGTAAGCATCTGGACTCGCTCATTTAATATTTTACAATGATACATATGTCAATTAGTAAAAAATAGTCTGTTATTATTTACAATTCGCCAAAAGATGCGTCAAAACCAGTAGGAAATTAAATCTACCGCAATAGATTAGACGTTCATCTGTTGAAAATGTTTGAAAAAGTTTTAAGCTCCTGACTTGTCCAAATTAGTGCGACAAAGTCAAATTTAGATCCTCCATAAATTTCACAATTTGCTGACTCAACTTTGTTTTTATTCTAATTTCTTTATTTGCTATTTGATTAAACATTCTTGCATCTGTTATTTTCTTACACTCAATAATAAATTTTCTAATAGAATGACCAGTTGACAACTCTATGTGTTTTGATACTACAAGAGCCATAAAGCATACCAGTATATGTAGTTTTACAGGTTCTTCTTTATAATGGAAGATTGGTCGTGTCTTTAAATCATTTTTCGATATTCTAAATGCTTGTTCTATTCTGTATAGCTCATGATACTGGGCTATAATGGTATTATTACTGGAGACCTTTGCACGATAATT
>DEZB01000063.1 GCA_002364735.1 Bacteroidales bacterium UBA3143 | reverse complement strand
TAACTTAATGACATTGGGCGCAGGTTTCCTACCTGTGCCTTCTGCCATAAATGTGAAGTTACAGGCACAAGCCAGGAGACTCTTGCCTGCAAAGAAACCGCTCTTCGACTATTGGCATCATTATCACACCCATAATTATTTTGTTATTTCCTTCCCTGATAAAACAGCAGGTTTATCCCTCCCCGTAAACTGAACTATTAACACATCATTATCTTCCACTATCTCATAGCAGTTCGTCCACCTATCAATATTAAAAGAAACAGGGAAGAACGAATACCTATAATTGTGAATGTCTAAACTTAGGTTGCTAATAGCTTTGTTGTGTTCTTTTCTTTCCAAATCGATAGCAAACAAATCCTTGGGTTTTATTTTGTTGTAACTGTAATAGTCCAAATAGATAAGCTGTAAAAGAACCATGTCGTCGGCATGTTGCGAGAGCGCATATTTGTAAAGTGCTTCGTAAATGTCAAGCAAAACGTGTTTGTGAAATTCGTAATGCTGTTCGAAATATTCGCCCAGTCCCAATAGGAAATCAAAAATGCTTCTTGTGGAACTTACATAGCGCAATGTGTTAATTGCCCTTTTTTTATTCCAATAGATATCCAAAGCTTTCTCCACCAATGTTGCTTTGTGCAATTCGGCAGGAGTTATAAACTCGCTCTCAATAATTTCATAAGGTGCATTTTCATCAAACTTGTATCCATATTTCTCATGATTTATGCGCAGTGGAGTTCCCTTTAGGAACTTTAAAAATCCCAACTGCAATTCGTCAGGGTAGAGTGCAAAAGTTTCATCAAAGCTGTGTTTCAAATCGCTGAAGTACTCAAATGGCAATCCCACAATCAAGTCAAGATGCATCTCAATTTTGTTTTTGAGTTGATTCACCACATCGCTTGTTTTAGCAAAATCTTGTTTCCTACCCACTTCTTTGTTGCTCTCTTGGTTAGTAGTCTGTATGCCTATTTCGAAACGAAACAATCCTGCAGGCACTTTCTCTTGAATAAATGAAATGATATCGCGGTGAATAATATCGGCTGTTATCTCAAACTGAAAAACATTGCCTGGCTGGTAATTATCTAAGATAAATTGAAAAAGATCAATCGTGAAATCTTTCTTCACGTTGAATGTTCTATCCAAGAATTTGATGGTTCTGCCATGCTCCATCAAATACTTGAGGTTGCTCTTAACCGTGTCAACTGGCAGGTCTCGCACATTATTGTCTAAACTTGCCAAGCAATACTCGCATTTGTATGGGCAGCCACGACTCGTCTCTATGTAGCAAACTTTGTTTCGCAACTCCTCTGGAGCATCGTATTGATAAGGATTTCTATTTGCTAAACTGGCCACACTAAAGTTGCAATCAATTGGGGTGGGGAGTAGCTTGTTGTAATTATCTTTTGTAACCAAATTAGGAACACCCTTCACTTGCGGATAGTTGGCTACAAAGTTTTGAAAAGGTATCTCCCCTTCGCCCAATATTAGGTAGTCTACAGCAGGATGCTCAATCACCTTTTCCCACTCGTAACTCACTTCGGGCCCACCCAATAGAATCTTTACATCAGGATTCTTCTTCTTCAATATTTCACACACAGCCAATGTTTGCGAAATGTTCCAAATGTAACAACTGAAACAAACCACATCGTAGCTTGCACATGACTCTGCCACTTCATCAAAATCGCTTTTAATGGTGTGCTCACTCCAATCTATATTCGCTTTGTCATGATTGAGGTCGTACAAAATGCGAATGGCAAGATTGAGGTGAATGTATTTTGCGTTGAGGGTTGTTAGAAGAAACTTGGGCATAATTTAATGGGATAGGGGGTGAGTAATTGACAATTGATCCTTCGACTACGCTCAGGAACCGGACAATGAGAGGTGTGGGAAATCATTCTGGAAATGTTATGAGTTATGGGTTATGGGGTTTGAATAATTGACAGTTGACAATTGACAGTTTGAGCTTCCCTAAATAGGGTTGACCGTTTTGATTAATAATTCTACTTGTATTAATTAATTACTATCGGACAATTATGAGCCTGAGGTTCTTTCTTTGGGTTTTCAAATTTATTGACGTTTCCTAAGTGAGAAGTTTATTTTATAAAAAAAAGTTGGCTTTTGATTGAGCATGCTCTCCCTTCTTATAAGTGAACCAATTGCAGTAACACTTCGATTCATTACAACACTTTCTTTTTTCATAGCGAAAACTTAATTATTAATTCGTTGTCAATTGTCACTTGTCAACTGTCAATTCACAGTTGCTTCCCTATATAGGGTTGACTTTCCAACTTTCACTCTTCACTGTTCACTCTTCACTGTTCACTGTTCACTACTTACTACTTACTACTTACTCCTCACTCTTTACCAGTATGAGGTTTAGGGTGTGAGTTGTGTGATATGGGTTGAGTGAGATGGTCTTGAGTGAATTGTCAACTTTCAATTCACCGTCGCTTCCCTAAAAAGGGTTGACTTTCCACTTACTATTCACTGCTTACTATTCACTACTTACTACTTACTACTTACTATTCACTCCTCACTGAGCCCTCACTCTGAATTCACCCCTACCAAGTTATAATCAAGTCAGCTATAATAGGCAAGTGATCAAAATCATTCAAACCAGTTTTTGGAGCATTCACACGCATTATCTTAATATTACTGCTCGTAATGATGTTGTCAATATTTACATTTTCACCGCCGCTATAACCCGCTGATTCAATTGACGATTGAGATGTTGTAAACCAACCCATAGGTCCTCCATTTGCCATATTAAACCCCGACTCTATAAATTTTCGTTGATTGCTATCTTTTGCATTCATATCACCCATGCATATAAAATATTCGTATTGTTTTAACAATGCAATCAGTTTATCAATAGATTCGTCATGCCACTTTTCTTGCCATGGAACATGAACGGTGATTAGCTTTATTACAACACCATCAATAACCAAATCTCCCACCAATGCATAATAATCACCAAACAAGTCAATTTGATGTAAATTCTTCAATGAGTAGTTTGTAGCAAATCCATTGTATATCCAATTTTGATTTCCACCCATATAAACGTTCTTATAATAGGGTTTGAGCAACTCATCTGAAGCTACAAACATGCTATCTTTGTCAAAAAAATGGTTCCACTCATTAAGCGACAAAACATCAAGGCCTTGCTCTCCAATCCATCTTCGCCAATTATTCATTTCTGCTTTCAACCTATTACCATCCCACTGAAAACCGCCTAATGATCCTTGATTAAAATGACCAACATTGTAGGTACCAACTTTAAGTTTGTATGGGAGGCGCTCTTTTTCAGATCCATAGAGCGCTAATAATGGAGCGAAAATTAATACAAGAAGCACACATTTCTTTGCTAACATATTGAGAGTTTTCATTTTATATTTTATTTTTATTATTAACACTAAATACTCCTTACCCCTCACCCCACACCTCATAACACAGACTTCATTGTCCCTTGTCAATTAGTTTCTCAATTACCTGCCCCTAATGCCCTACGAGGGGACTTTGCAACGTGCAGGTTTTGGGCGGTAATGATGATTAAATACTGCACTTACCCACTCCCCCTTTAGGGGGCTGGGGGGCGAATGATTTCAGGCAGCGCTATGATTTTTCACAGAGACGCGATAAATCGTCGTGTTATCTAATCGAGACGCAATAAATTGTCGTCTCTACGACTTTGCCTATTATAAACATTTTACAAGGACAAGTCGCGACCTGTCTCTGTTCACTGTTCACTATTCACTATTCACTCCTTACCCTTACTCCTCACCCCTTACCACTCTTATACTCATTCAACCTCCTCTCCGACACAGGAAAAACTACTGGCTTCCCCGAAATCGGGTTTGTTTTCACAATCACCACCGTGTTATACACATCCTCTATCTGATCGTAAGTAAGCACAACGTCGGGAGTTCCCTGGTTGTATATTTTGCCATCTTTCATCATCAGCATATAGTCGCAATACTCTGCTGCAAGCGACAAGTCGTGCACAATCATGATGACCGAAAGGCTCAACTCTTCATTTAGTTTTTGAATGAGGTTCATAAACTGCATTTGATGCGTTATGTCAAGATGAGCTGTGGGTTCGTCCAGCAGTAGCAATTGTGGCTGTTGAGACAAAGCCGACGCAATGCTCACCATTTGTTGCTCGCCACCACTCAGTTCCGTCATTTGCTTGTTGCGCAGTCGGTAGGTGTTGGTCAACTGCATATAGTGATGCGAAATGGCAATATCTTTTTTTGTATCAAAAAACTGAAATTGTTTTCTGTAGGGTATCCTTCCCATCAAGACATACTCTTCAACAGTCATGTTGGTTGTTTCTCTAAACTGAGTTACGATAGAAAGTTTCTGTGCCTTTTCGCGGAGTGATAATATGGATAAATCCTTACCATCGAACAGCACCCTGCCTTTATCAATTGGCAAATTGCCCGAAATACCTCTAAACAACGTTGTTTTGCCAGAGCCATTTGGACCTATAATGCCTGTAAACTGACCTTTGGTCAACGAAAAGTTGATGTCATCAATATGGAATCCACTTTTGTAACCACATCGCAGGTTTTCTATCTGTATAATGGGATTTTTCATGACAGCACCTTCGTTTTTTTTCTTGACTTACTGAGCAACACTATAAACACAATACCTCCAACAATGCCTGTGATAACGCCAATGGGCAACTCATTGGGCGAAATAACAGTGCGCGCTATCACATCGCAAATCAAAAGAAATGTGCTACCACTTAAAAAAGATGCAATAAGCATAATTCTGTAATCAGACCCAACCCACAGCCTTACAATGTGTGGAATAACCAATCCTACAAACCCAATGACTCCTGCTACAGATATGGCTGCACCCGTCAACAGCGACGTGATGATGAACAATATGCGAATAATAACATTGGAGTTTACGCCCAAATGTTTGGCGCGTTCTTCGCCCAAGCGCAATGCATTAAGGGGCATCACAAACATATAGGACACTGCCAAACAAAGCAGTGAAAGAATCACCACAATGGAGATAAGTGCTTGATTAGACTCATTGAGCGAGCCCATCATCCAATAAACAATGCTTTGAATATTTTCGGAAGAGGTGATTGACATCAAGAACATCATAAGCGATGAGGAGATGAAACTAATCATTACCCCAATCAGCAACATGCGATTAACATTTAACTCCCTATTGCGTATACTCAATGAATAGACCAAAAAGATAGTGATAAATGCACCAATAAAACCTGCAATGGGCAGTATAAGTATGTGGGCAAGATGCAACCCCGACACCAACACAAACGTTACGCCCAAAGATGCTCCGCCCGATATACCCAGTGTGTATGGCTCCACCAATGGATTGCGATAGATGCCTTGCAATATGGCTCCTGCCAAACTAAGGCTACCGCCCACAGCAAAACCCAGCAAAGTGCGTGGTATACGTATGTAGAATAGCACACCATATTCCATGCTCTCTTTTTGAGAGAAGATGTTAGGAAGCTCTCTAAAGGGAATAGACACTTCACCCACGCTTAGCGACAACACTACGGCTGCCAATGCCACAGCAAGCAATATCAATGAATAGACTCCCCAACGTAACTGATTACTTTTCATTCCTTTATGTAAGAGAAAACAAAGTCTTGATTAATATTCAATTCCTTTTCTATTAGGCACACCTTCATTATAAGGATGTTTCACGCACTCCATATTTGTTACATATTGTGCCATATTTATTATTCTTTCGGTTGCACCTCTACCAGTAAGTACTAATTCAGTCTCCATGGGTTTATTTTCCAGAAACTCAATCAACGTATCTTCGTTGAGGTAGTTGTCTCTAACGGAAATACATATTTCATCCAATATTAGCAGATCAAATTGTACCGTATTCATCAGTGTGGCAATGGTTTTAATAGCTTCATTCACTTCACTTGTTATTTCATCAAGGGTTTCTTGGCTCACATTTTTCTCCATGTGTGGATGATGCTTGGCAAAATTGAGGGCATTGGCTCCCAGTTTCTTCAGACCCTCCATCTCTGTATAGCCATATTTGTCGGGATCTTTGTGAAACGAACAGTAGCAAACTGACATGCCGCTACCCAATGCACGCACTGCAAGCCCTATGGCAGCAGTTGTTTTGCCTTTTCCCGTTCCGGTATAAATGTGTATAAGACCGTTGCCTTTCGTTATATTGTCTGTTGTAATATTCATATTATATCTTCCTCCATTTACTGCTTACTCATTGCCTTATTCATTACCTCCATAGTCTTCACAAAAGTAATGGGAGTAGGTTGGCAGGCAATGTCGGCTTCTATTGTAAATAAGTTGTTGTTTTTAACTGCGTTCATACTTGTGTAGTTTTTCCACATTTTTGTCTCTTCATCGGTGGTCACTCCCATGGTGCAAATAAAAATGTAGTCGGGGTTTTTAGCCACCACAAACTCACGACCAATAATTCCTTTTGTCAATTCCGATGATATATTCTTGCCTCCCATCAATGTAATGTAGTCATCCATAAACGTGTTGGGCGTTACGGTGAAAAGCGGATTACTTCCCACTTGAAAGAATATATTAGGAATTGGTTTTCCCAATCGTTGTTGTTGTATCTCTTTTATTTTGGTTTTGCTCTCAGCCACAATTTGTTTTGCTTTGTCCGACTTGCCCAACACTTTACCCAAATGGATAAATTGATCGCAAATATCTTTGAAAGAGTGGGGCGACTCAAACACTTCTACTTCAATGTCAAACTTACGCAAAGTTTCAACATCTTTAGCATCAGTAAGGCCCAACACCAACACCAAGTCGGGTTTCATAGCTATTGCTTTTTCCATGTTCAGCGTAACGGCCGATGCTACAATGGGCACATCGTCACCCTCGGCCGCCACGCAATAACTGGTTCTGCCCACCAACTTGTCTTGCGCTTCCAAGTAGTACAAGCTTTGTGTGAGCGATGGTGCCAGCGAAATAATGCGTTTGTATGTTTGCGCAAATAGTATGGGTATGCACAATAGAAATAAGAGCGATATAATGGTTTTTTTTATCATTGCAGGAGTTGGTTTTTCTTTTTCTCACACCTTCATATACAAATGGTGTGTTAGGTGACAAAGATAATAAATATTTCTCTTAAAGCATTGGATCAAAAATCTGAATGCGACGGTTAATCGGGAGTGACTGTTTCAACAGCATAAAGATGTACTGCTTTTTTGCACTCTATCGTGAGTGGTTTTGTTTTGCACAAATTATTTTGACTAATCCGTATTATGATCTCTTATAAAGTAAAATATTTTGCACATTCCACCTTTCTGTTTTGCTTAAAATAAAAGTTTTCAGACTTTCCGAGGTCATGGATTCGTCAAAATAAAAGTTTTCAGCCTTTCCGAGAGCATGGATTGCCTAAAATAAAAGTATTCACGCTTTCCGAGACGATGGATTGGATAAAATAAAAGTTTTCAGACAATCCGAGAGATAGGATTGGGCAAAATAAAAGTTTTTAAGCTTTCCGAGGGCATGAATTGACTAAAATAAATTGTTTTCTTGCACTTTAGCATCGGTTTTGAGCAAATAAGTTCTTTTTGTCATGTCTTTGCTTGTGTTTTACAGCAAATAAATTGTTATAGTGAAATCTCTTGATGTTAAGCTCTTAAGTTACTCATTAAACTTTGTCTTACATGAATTAAGGCTTGAATAAGTGAAAGTAATCTCAATTTGAAACATTTTTTGTGTGAAATGTGTTGGATGTATCGATAAATTTGTTATTTTTTTGCGAATTTGATTTTGGGGGTTAATTCTGAAGTCAGCTTTATCTCCTATTTGGGAACAGAAAACATAATCTTCTAATACCACGAAAATATCTCCAAAAAATGCACATTATGTAAATTAAAACAATAGCCTACACAAATTTGCTCAAGCTGGAACTTCCCGCATTGGCAACCAAAGTAATAAAGATTATAGAAAAGCATAATCCTGAGAAGCTGAGGATAAAAGAAATATATGATATGCTTATGGCTCAAACATCTAACATCAATATCCTTAATCAGAAGTTTGGTGCACACCCACTAACGCAAGAAATAAAGTCGGCAAGAAAGATGTGTTATCTATTTGCGCAAAGTATCACTTACTTCATGCGGGCGGAGATAAAGCGAAATGCAGACAATCCCCCGCGCGAACTGTTGAATGCAGCAG
>DEZB01000045.1 GCA_002364735.1 Bacteroidales bacterium UBA3143 | reverse complement strand
ACCCTATTTAGGGAAGCTCAAACTGTCAACTGTCAATTGTCAATTACTTTAACTGATTCTCCCCCAATCATACCGATTACCCCCAAGTCTACTCAACTGTTTTCGCAACACTTCATGTTGCGGATGCTCCAATGCAGGGTCTTGCTCTATTATCTCTTCGGCAACTTCTCGCGCTCGGTAAAGAATGCTGCTATCGCGTACCAAATCGGCAATCTTCAGGTTGAAGGGGATGCCACTTTGTTGGGTTCCCTCCAAATCACCTGGTCCTCTCAGTTTGAGGTCGGCCTCAGCAATGACAAAGCCATCGTTACTTTCAGTCATTATTGCCATGCGCTTACGGGTAACGGTCGATAGTTCATAGGGTGTCACCAATATACAATACGATTGATCGGCACCCCGCCCTACTCTACCACGCAATTGATGCAATTGCGACAACCCAAATCGATGTGCACTTTCGATAATCATCACCGAAGCATTGGGCACATTCACCCCCACTTCAATCACTGTCGTCGAAACCATTATTTGTGCTTCATTGGCAACAAACTTGCGCATCTCTTCTTGTTTTTCGGCAGGTTTCATCCGTCCGTGCATCTTGCACACCTTAAATTCGGGAAACATCTCCATTGTTCTTATGTAACCATCCTCTAAGTTTTGCAAGTCAATCTTCTCACTCTCCTCAATTAATGGGAAAACGATGTAGGCTTGTCTACCTTTCCTTATTTCATTGCGAAGGAATTGGTACAATGCTCCCCGTTTCTCTTCGTACCTATGTCCTGTTTGCACAGGCTTACGACCAGGAGGCAATTCATCAATTACCGACACATCCAGATCACCATAAACAGTCATTGCCAATGTGCGTGGAATGGGTGTGGCTGTCATCACCAACATATGTGGTGGTCTTTCGTTCTTGGTCCACAATTTAGCGCGCTGCACCACACCAAATCGGTGTTGTTCATCTATGACAACAAAACCAAGGTTATTGAAATTGACAGTATCTTCTATCAGTGCGTGGGTTCCGATAAGGATATCTATTTCGCCCGACAGCAATTGAGCATGAAGAGACTCACGCGCTTTCTTTCTGGTAGAACCAGTTAGCAAAGCTACCTTTACATTCATATCAGCCAATGTTTCTTTGAACGTATCATAATGTTGGGTAGCCAATATTTCGGTGGGAGCCATCATGCAAGATTGAAAGCCATTGTCCAATGCAATCAGCATCAACATCAGTGCCACCAATGTCTTTCCGCTCCCCACATCGCCTTGCAGCAATCGGTTCATTTGTTTGCCGGAGGCAGTGTCGGTTCTTATTTCTCTGATCACCCGCTTTTGAGCATTGGTCAACTCAAATGGCAAATGCTTTTTGTAGAAAGAGTGCAGATGGTCGCCTACTTTGGTAAACACAAAACCTTTGAGCTTTGCATTCCTATTGGCGGAATAGCGAAGTATGTTCAACTGTATGTAAAACAGCTCCTCAAACTTCAGGCGAAACTCTGCATCACGCAGAAGTATTGGACTCTTTGGAAAGTGTATGTTTTCTAATGCATCGTGCAGCGGTATCATACTCATTGTCTCAACCACATTGGGAGAGAGAGATTCGGGAATGCGTTCTTTCAACATACCCAGCGCACCCTCCATCATTTTATTGAGGGTTTTGGAGTTGATGTAACTCCTTTTCATCTTTTCGCTCGTATTATAGAAAGCCATCAACCCCTCGGGGCGATAATCAGGCGTGTCGCAATCTTCAATATCGGGGTGAGCTATGTTGTACTTACTCCCAAATTGGGAAGGCTTCCCAAAAACAATGTATTCCTTGTTGCGCTTGTATTTACTCTCTACAAATCTTATTCCTTGAAACCAAACCAAATCTACAAACCCTGTGCCATCAGTAAAATGTGCCACCAATCTTTGTTTACGGCCCTCGCCGAACGTCTCAAATGCAGTAATTCTACCTTTTAGTTGTACATAAGGCATTGTCCCCTCAATTTCGTGCACATAGTACAACCTACTCCTATCCACGTACCTATATGGATAATAGCGAAGCAAGTCTTCCAACGTGAATATTTCTAATTCAGTGTTGAGAATACTTGCTCGCTTAGGTCCTACACCGGGAACAAACTGTATGTCGGTTTGTAATATATTCAATTCTTGTTTGAATGGATTAGTTTTATCTTTCGATTACCATGCAAATAGAGGAAATTCACACATAGTAGCGTTCACTTTTTGCTTTACCGCTTCAATATTTTTATCGTTATCAACATCGGAAAGAACAGAATCAATCATTTCTACAATATCGCCCATCAAATCTTCTTTCAAACCACGTGTAGTGATAGCAGGAGTTCCAAAACGTACACCTGAAGCTTGAAACGGACTACGAGTATCAAAAGGAACCATGTTCTTGTTGGTTGTAATATCGGCTTCTACCAAACGATTCTCAGCCATTTTACCTGTTAGATTTGGAAACTTTGTTCTCAAATCAACCAACAATGAGTGATTGTCTGTTCCGCCAGATATAACCTTATATCCTTTGTCCATAAAAGCCTGCGCCATAACGGAAGCATTCTTTTTCACCTGTGCTTGGTAGGTTTTGAATGAATCGTCCAATGCTTCATTGAAAGCTACAGCTTTAGCTGCAATGATATGTTGAAGCGGACCACCCTGCATGCCAGGAAAAACGGCAGAGTCCAACATTGCCGACATCATTTTCACTTCTCCTTTTGGAGTTTTCACACCCCATGGATTTTCAAAGTCTTTGCCCATCAAAATAATACCACCACGTGGACCACGCAATGTTTTATGTGTGGTTGAAGTAACAATGTGTGCATACCTCATTGGATTGTCTAATAAGTTAGCAGCAATCAAACCTGCTGGATGTGCCATGTCATACAAAAAGATAGCTCCAATTTCATCAGCCACTTTTCTGATGCGTGCATAATCCCACTCACGAGAATAAGCAGATGCACCACCAATAATCATCTTTGGTCTTTCGGCACGTGCGACAGCTTCCAATTGGTCGTAATCTACTTGTTCTGTATCTTCACGCACATTGTATTCCAATGCCTCATACATCAATCCCGAAAAGTTTACAGGTGATCCATGCGTTAAGTGCCCTCCGTGTGAAAGATTAAGCCCTAATATTTTATCGCCTGCTTTTAGGCATGCCAAGAATACGGCCGCATTAGCCTGAGCACCCGAATGTGGTTGCACGTTTGCCCATTCTGCACCAAACAATTCTTTCAATCGGTCGATAGCTAACTGCTCGCTCAAATCTACCATTTCACAACCACCATAATAACGTCTACCGGGATAGCCCTCAGCGTATTTATTGGTAAGAACGGACCCCATAGCCTCCATTACCTGTTGGCTAACAAAGTTTTCGGAAGCGATTAACTCAACACCCTTTAATTGACGTTGTTTTTCTTTTTCAATTATATCGAAAATGCGTGTATCTCTTTTCATACGAACGTTTTTTATTTGAAATGATTAATATAGATTACAAATGTAAGGAAGTTTGTTCGAAAAAAGAATAAAAGATAAACAAGCCTTTCAAAAAAACCGCCCTATTTAATCGATTTATTTGCAGAGCAATTACTTTGTTTTTACTAAGAATACTTATCTTTGTTTACGTGTGAATCTGATACATATATTTCTTTGACACTATTTAAAAACCTAAATAATACTTGTTACCATTATGAATAAAGATCAATTAAAAAAACTCGGTTTTGCCACACAAGCCATTCATGGGGGTCATCAATCCAATCAATTTGATGCACTAAGTGAACCTATTTATCAAACATCTGCTTTTACTTTTGAAACAGCAGAACAAGGTGGTCGTCGTTTCGCTATGGAGGAACCTGGCTACATCTATACCCGCTTGGGCAATCCTTCTTGTAATTCTGTAGAAGAAAAAGTAGCCTTACTGGAAGGTGGAGAAGCAGCTGTCTCGGCAGCCTCTGGAATTGGTGCAATCACATCAGCCATTTGGGTGTGTGTGCAACAAGGTGATCACATCGTTTCATCTAAAACACTTTATGGATGCACGTTTGCTTTCCTTAGTCACGGCATTTCCCGATATGGTGTTGAAGTTACGTTTGTAGACACACGCGATCCAGAGAATGTGAGAAAAGCAATGCGTCCAAACACCAAGTTGGTTTATCTTGAAACTCCAGCCAATCCAAACTTACACATCACAGATATAGAAGCAGTAGCAGAAATTGTACACACACAAGACGATTGTTTGTTGATGGTAGACAATACCTTTTCAACTCCTTATATTACCCGACCATTGTCTTTGGGTGCCGACATAGTAGTGCATTCAGCTACCAAATATCTTAACGGTCATGGTGATGTAATTGCAGGATTTGTAGTAGGTAAAGCTGCCTACATAAAGCAAGTACGCCAGTTAGGCATTAAGGATTTGACTGGAGCATGCTTAAGTCCTTTTAATGCATTCCTTATTTCACGCGGATTGAAAACACTTGAGATACGCATGGAAAAGCATTGTGCGAATGCACAAAAGGTGGCTGAGTTTTTAGAAACTCATCCCGCAGTTGATAATGTTTTATTCCCCGGTCTGCCCACTTTTCCTCAATATAAATTGGCACAGAAGCAAATGTCGCTACCTGGTGCTATGATCGCATTTGAAGTGAAAGGCGGCATAGAAGCAGGTAAAAAACTATTGAACAGTCTTAAGATGCTTGTCATATCAGTTAGTTTAGGCGATACAGAAACACTTATTCAACACCCAGCCAGCATGACCCACTCGCCCTATACTGCCGAAGAGCGACAAGCAAGCAACATAAGTGAAGGATTGGTGCGCATATCTGTAGGATTGGAAAATGTGGAAGACATTATCTCTGACTTAAAGAATGCTTTGGATAGTTTATCCACAATTGAATAAGAATTTCTATCCCCTTCTTTTCATTTGCCTCAAAAAAACGAATCACCCACTAAAATATAAATATCAGAACCGCAAATTCGTCAGAAAGTTAAAAATAAAAAATTTAGAACTTTAAGACCGTCAGAATGTATAAATAAAAAATATTTGGACTTTACGTCCGTCAGAAAGCACAAAATAAATATCTTTTAACTTTGCGTCCGTCAGAAAGTGCAAATGAAATATTTTAGAACTTTTTGATCGACAGAAAGCGCTAATAAAATATATTTTAACTTTCGAAGGGGTCAGAAAGTTCTAAAAAAATTATTTAAGACTTTCTGACGGGCGATAAAGGCAAATAAAATATATTTAGACTTATTGATGGTTTCACGGTTATAAATAAATAAAGTAGTGCTTGCAGATACTTTTTTATAGAATCTCAAATTAAAGTATCATATTATGTACAGATGTGCTGAAACATAACGTTCACAAAACTGTTTAAATATTCCATTGGTTACATAACTAATTATTTATTATTTAAACAAAGCACTACTATGTCCACATCATATTCCAAAACAGATCCTACTGCTCAAGATTACAGCAACAAACCCATTGAGGAGCTACTGAGCGATTTAAAAACCAAATTAAGATTGGTCTTTCACGACCGTGCAGATATTGATCAACTTGCTTTAAGACGTGGTTGGCCCCCTTTTGTGCTACGCGAAATAATGTCAATCAATCCACTATCTATCGCAATCCCAAAAGAATATGGCGGTCGTGGTGGGATAGTGAAAGAAAACCTTGGATTATTGGCAACCGCTTCTTACGAATCATTGTCTCTCTCTTTGATGTTTGGCATTAACTATGCGCTGTTTCTTCAACCCGTTGGAAAGTATGGACAAGAAGAACTGAAACGAAAAGTTTTCAAAAGATTTCTTGAAGAAAAAACGATGGGTGGTTTGATGATTACTGAACCCAGCTTTGGCAGCGATGCACTCAATATGCAAACTTCGTATACAGAGAAAGACAACCTATTTCACCTGAAAGGAACAAAACATTGGGCTGGATTAACAGGATGGGCAGAATATTGGTTGCTAACGGCCAGACATAAAAACAAAACGGGTGACCTGGAGCGCGATATCGATTTCTTTGTGGCCGATGTTAATGAGCCGAGGCAGCAAATAATTGTTGAAGAGCTTTATGATAACATAGGTCTGTACGCCATTCCATATGGAAAGAACCTTATTGATGTGAAAGTACCAGCCATGAACAAGTTGCAACCACACACCTCTGGCATAAAGATGATGTTAGACTTGTTGCACCGCAGCAGAATGCAATTCCCAGGAATGGCAATGGGTTTTATTCATCGCATGTTAGACGAAGCTATTTCTCACTGTAGAAGCCGATTTGTAGGAGGTAAACGTCTCCTCAGTTATGACCAAGTGCAACAACGATTATCAAAGCTGCAAGCCTCATTTACCATTTGTTCTGCCATGTGTGTCAACAGTAGCGAAAGTACAAATTTAGATGCTGATATGTCTCCTCATGGCTTAGAAGCAAATGCAATAAAGAGTATAACCACAGATTTGATGCAAGAGTCCGCTCAATCGGTGGTGCAACTGGT
Organism: Bacteroidales bacterium UBA3143; assembly: GCA_002364735.1. GTDB lineage: Bacteria > Bacteroidota > Bacteroidia > Bacteroidales > Dysgonomonadaceae > UBA2632. The sequence continues at coordinate 3,108 of DEZB01000045.1, read as the reverse complement.
AGGAGCAGAAGCTTACAAAATAAAACATATTGCTGGTAGAGGTATGGTAGATAGTCGTCCGTTTCAAATATTTGAAGGTTCAAACGATATTCTGTATGCGCAAATTACGGAAGGATTAATAAAGCTAATGAAACGTGCGAAAGAGAATAACTTATACCAATTCTTGAAGGGTTACAAATTGACAAATCTAACAACAGACTATATAAGAGAGCTGACAAATTTCAACCTTGATATGTATATGTCACAACGTAAACTGGTGAAGATGGGTAAGATTTTAGGTTACACCATTTCGTTGAATTATGTTTTAGCTCTGGCTGAAAAAGGTTTCCGTAAGGATTTAATCGAAAACGCAATAGCAATTTTGCAACAAGTCATCTCTAAACACATGACAGACTTTTCAAGCAGCAACAAAAGTAATGTTGTTGAGGACTATCAAGATAATAGTGATTGGATGAATTTTGCAAAGGGTTGATACATGTTTATATGGTTTTACTAAAGTAAGCGTCAATAGAATAGCTTTTAGCACAAATAGACAAATAAAAGACTATTCGCTCGAACTCTATATGCTGAAATTAGAGCCAATTAAGTTCAAATTGTTTATCTTTGAAGTGTCCAACCAATTAATCAGAACAATTTAAGAACGCTCGCTTTAATACTTTAAACATGACAGCTTCAAACAAAATCAGACAAAACACTATCTTCAAGTTATTCATTGCTTTTATGCTATTTACATCGTGCGAAAGCAACAAAGCAGATAAAACTGTAGAAGTAAACCCTGTTGATTTGGTGTACCCACACTTGGATACAGAAAACTCACGTTGGTTCTTTTTCTCCTCAGCCAGTCGACCATTTGGGATGGTTAATTTAAGTCCTGACACTCAAACTGGAGGCGCTTGGGGTAGTGGTTACCGTTATAACACCGATACCATCAAAGGATTTAGCCATATTCACGCATGGCAACTCTCAGGTTTGTCGGTAATGCCCGTTATTTTAACCAACGATAATAGGAACAATATCTTCAATGATTTTTACTCACATTTTAGTCATGAAACAGAGAAAGTAAACCCTGGCTACCACTACATAGCGTTAGACAGATACGATATAAAAGCTGAATTGACGAGCACCAAACGTGTTGGATTTCATAAATATAGATTTGATGGGGAGGGAACGCCAGCTCTGCTTCTTAATCTAAATACTATGTTAGGTCCCTGTTTAAACAAGGATGGAATACTAACAGCTACCACACAAAACAGTGTAGCAGGAGAATTAACAAATGAACCCACACGCCGTCGACCAAAAGCAACTAAAGTGTTTTTCCATATAGACTCAGACGTTCAAATCAAAGACATACAAAAGGATGAGCTGACGGGTAATTACCTTTTAATTTTCGAAGAAAACACCCACGAGGTGCTTTTAAAAGCAGGTATTTCATATACATCAATCGAAAATGCTAACAATAATATACAGACAGAGTTAGCACATTGGAATTTTGAAGAGGTTGTTGCAGACGCTCGTGACGAATGGAATTCCCAATTAAACAAAATCCAAATTGAAGGAGGCACTGAAGAACAACAAAAACGTTTCTACACAGATCTTTGGCACGCATTGCAAGGACGTCGAACTATCAGTGATGCCAATGGAGCGTATCCAGATAACACTGGTGATAATTTTAGAATAGGCCAATTACCACTTGATAAAAACAACAAACCACTTTTTAATCATTACAACTCTGATTCTTTCTGGGGAGCTCAATGGACAATCAACACTTTGTGGGGTTTTGTTTATCCCGAAATACAGAAAGAGTTTGTACAATCTATGATGCAGTATTATGCTGATGGGGGTCTGATTCCTCGTGGTCCTTCAGGTGGAAACTACACTTATGTGATGACAGGTGCTTCATCTACTCCTTTTATTGTAAGTGCTATTCAGAAAGGTATTGTTACGGAAGATCTTCCAGAAATATATGCTGCCTTAAAAAAGAACCACATGTTGGGAGGTATTATGGGTAAGGCAGGTTATGAGCACGATACAAACTTGGGTGGCGGACTAAAATATTATATCGAAAAAGGGTATGTGCCCTACCCAATTCCTGAAGGAAACTTCGGGTTTCATCAAGATGGTGCGAGTTTAACTTTGGAGTATGCTTACCAAGACTGGACGCTTGCTCAGTTAGCTAAGAAACTTGGATACGAAGAGGATTATAATTACTTTCTCAATCGCTCTCATAACTACAAGAATGTTTATGACAATGAATCCACATGGATGCGTCCCAAAGATGTAAACGGAAAATGGTTAGCAGACTTTGATCCATATAAATATCAAACTGGTTTTATAGAGTCAAACAGTGCGCAGTCAACTTGGTTTGTACCGCATGACATTTGGGGTTTGGCTGAATTGATGGGAGGGAATGAAAATGCTGTTCAAAAATTAAATGAACAGTTTGAAACCGCTGCTAAGCTTGGGTTTACTTCAGGAAATGCACACGACAAAGAATTGCATCCTGAGTATAGTCGTATTCCTATTAACTATGGAAACCAACCTTCCATGCAAACAGCTCAAATATTTAATCAATTGGGACGGCCTGATTTGGCTCAATTTTGGACAAGAAGTGTGGTAGATAAAGCTTATAGCGGATTGTCTCCAGCTACTGGTTACAATGGCGATGAAGATCAGGGATTAATGGGTAGTTTGGCTGTCTTATTGAAAATTGGCTTATTCCAAATGAATGGAGGCACGGAGATGAATCCTGAATATCAAATTGGAAGTCCAATATTCGATAAAGTAACCATTAAGCTTAATCCTGATTTCTATAAGGGAGAAACATTTACAATTGAAGTTCCAAACAATAGCTCTGCCAATGTTTATGTAAATAAAATCATGTTCAACAATCAGCCTATTGAAGATTATCGTATTACGCATAATCAAATTATTGAAGGTGGTAAGATGGTGTTGGAGACAAGTGCTGATGCCGATAATACTCATTAAAAAAAATTAGGTAACAAGGTTTGGGGAGAGGTTTAATTGCAATGTTACTAAGGTTCGGGGGAACTTACAACCAATTGTTTTTTCGCAGAAGTCACAGGTCGGAGACCTGCGCCCAATGTCATT